>NZ_JARJLM010000681.1 GCF_029335485.1 Cupriavidus basilensis | reverse complement strand
CATTCGTTCATCCGCCGCTGGGCCTGTGGCCTTCCGTGGGCGAACTGCGCGCGGACTACCGGACGACGACGGGCGAGCAGCGCCGGCTGACGCTGGCGCAGGACGTGACCGTGGAGCTGAATACCCGCACCAGCATCGCCGTGCGTTCCGGCCAGGGCAGCGTGCAGGGCATCGACCTGATCGCGGGCGAGGCCGCCATCGATACGATGGACGCGCCCCGTCCCTTCGCGGTGGTTGCCGGACCCGGGCGCGCGCTGACGCAGAACGCACGCTTCGAGGTGCGGGTGACGCCGGCGGGTGCGTGCGTGACCTGCATCGAGGGCCAGGTGCAGGTGACGCATGCCGCGGGCACCGCGATCCTGAATGGCAGGCAGCAACTGAGCTACGACAGCCAATCCCTCGGGCCTGTCGTGAGCGTCGATGCCATGGGAATGCCGGCATGGCGCCAAGGCTATCTGCGCTTCAGCGAAGCGCCGTTGTGGCAGGTCGTCGAGGAGATCAATCGCTATCGTCCGGGCAGGGTGGTGCTGCTGGACAAGCAGGTGGCGGCCAGGCATGTGACCGGCCGCTTCCAGATCCGGTCGCTCGACAAGGCGATCCTGCAGATGCAGCGCTCGCTGGGGCTCGAGGTGCGGTCGTTGCCAGGCGGTATCGTGCTGCTCAGCTGATCAAGCATGGACGTCGGCACCGGCATGGCTTGCCTTGCATTCGCCTCCCTCAAACGCCGTCTTCGCACGGCGTTTTTGCTGCGCCATGCAGCCGCTGCTCGCGTCGCCATTCCTTGTCACGAAATCTTCAAATAAAAGCTTGCCGATTCCACCGCGCCCAACGGTCTAGGTCCCAGGAGCATCGACGGCGGCTGCCGTCGATGGACATGAACGCAGGGCCGGTTCGCTGAAGTGTTGCGAGTGCGCCGGAGCCGCTGAATCAGCTTGACGGGGATTAAGGCCACTATGAATAAGCGCTTTCACTACAAGACAATGCCAACGCGACAGAGACAGCGATTCGGCATGTCGGCACTCACGCTCAGGCCCCTGGCCCAGGCGATTGCATTGCTGGTGGCGGCGGGCGGGGCCATGGAAGGCGCGCATGCGCAACAGGCCTTCAGCCGGGCCTGGATGGCCCAGAAGAATATGATGCAGGACACGGCGGCGGCCACCGGCCGGCTGCCCAACGGCCAGCCGGCCGCCTCGCTGACCAATCCGCTGGCGCAGCAGCAGCGCGCCAATGAACAACTGCAGCGCTCTCTCGACAACCTGAATGTGGCCGCGCGCGGCATTGCCGCCATGCAGGCCGCGCAGGCGGCGGCGCGCCAGGCCGCGCAGAACGATCCGTCCGTGCCGGATGGCCTGGCCGAAGGCGGCCTGAAGGTCGACACCAACAGCCTCACCGCGGGCTGGCTCAACGCCAGGCCGCTGAACAAGGAGACCGGGCAGAAGGTGGCCGACGGCAGGACGGTGGTGTCCATCGAGCAGACCGCCGACAAGGCCATCCTGAACTGGGAGACCTTCAACGTCGGCAAGAACACCACCGTGCGGTTCGATCAGCAGCCCAACTGGGCGGTGCTCAACCGCGTCAATGACCCGCAGGCGCGCCCCAGCCGGATCCAGGGCCAGATCAAGGCCGACGGCACGGTGATGATCGTCAACCGCAACGGCATCGTGTTCACGGGCAGCAGCCAGATCGACACGCGCAACCTGGTGGCCGCCGCTGCCGGCATGACCGATTCGCAGTTCCGCAAGGGCATCTACAGCGATGCGCTGGGCGCCGGCTACGTGCCGACCTTTGCCAATGACCTCGTGGTGAGCGGGAGCAGCGCCGCCAACGGCAATGCTACCGGCGACGTGATCGTCCAGCCCGGCGCGCGCATCGAGACCCGCAAGCCGCAATCGGTCACGGAAGGCGGCGGCTACGTCCTGCTGGCGGGCCGGGAAGCGCATAACCGCGGCAGCATCAGCACCCCCAGCGGCCAGACCACGCTGGCGGCCGGCGACAGCTTCATCATCCGCAAGGGCGTGGGCACCGACGCCAACCAGGACTCGAGCACGCGCGGCAACGAAGTCGTCGCGCAACGCAACGCCAACAGCCTGGCCGGCCAGGTCAGCAACAGCGGCCTGATCCAGGCCGCCACTGGCGATATCACACTGGTCGGCCGCAAGGTGGAGCAGGGCGGCGTCATCCTGTCCAGCACCTCGGTCAACACGCGCGGCACGCTGCACCTGAAAGCCGTTGGCGATGCCGACAGCCGGGTGACCTTGTCGCCCGGCAGTGTCAGCGCCATCCTGCTCGACGACAGCAACGCCACCGCGCTGGATGCGCAGCGCGACACGCTGATCAAGGACTCCGGCAGGCTCAGCGACGGCACCGCCTACAACCGGCGCGACCAGTCCCTGGTGAAGATCGATTCCAGCGGCGACGCGGACTTCCAGTCCGACTCCATGACGCTCGCCACCGGCGGCCAGGTGATGGTCGACGCCGCGCGCCGCACCCGCATGGCGGACCGCGCCGCGATCGACGTGGCCGGCGCCGTGGGCGTCAGCGTGGCGATGGAATCCAACAACGTCATGATCAACGTGCAGGGCAACGAGCAGCGGGACGCGCCGCTCAACCGCGACAGCAAGCTGCTCAACAATGCCAATATCTGGATCGACCGCCGCACCCTGGTGCGCGTTGCGGCAGGCACCAATGGCTACGCCACCGAGCGCATGTACACGGGCGGCGGCCTGCTGGAAGTGAGCGGCTATCTCAGCACCGCTGGCCACGGCATCGGCGAATGGGCCGCGCAGGGCGGCACCGTCGGTTTCAGCGGCGGCGAACTGGTCACGCAGAACGGTTCGGGCATCAACATCTCCGGCGGCTCGCTGAACGTGCAGAGCGGCAGCATCAGGCAGACCTGGCTCAGGGGGGCGGATGGCCGCCTGTACAACCTGGCGACCGCGCCCGCCGACAACCTCTACACCGGGCTGTATCGCGGCTTCGAGGACACGCATGCGCGCTGGGGCAAGAACACCACCGAGTATTTCTACAGCCCGCTGATCGCACCAGGCTCGCGGCTGGAGAACGGTTACACGGTCGGGCGCGATGCCGGCCGGATGATCGTCGCCACGCGCTCGGCTGTGCTGGAAGGCAATATCGACACCACCGTGTTCCAGGGCGAACGCCAGCGCGATGCGCGCGACAATGGCCTTGACGGCTACAGGCAATCGCAGAATGCCGCGCCGCGCGCCGGGCAACTGATCGTCGGCCAGGCCGTGCCGGTCTATGACAGCAAGACCGGCATGCTGCGCGACAGCCCGCAGGCCATGGCGAAACAGGTCGATATCGGCATCGTGCAAGGCATTGCCGATGGCCTGGCCCTGACCGATGCACTACCGGATGAACGCAAGGGCAAGGTGCGCCTGGATGCCGGCTGGCTCAACGGGCTCGGCCTGGGCGCCTTGAAGGTCTACGCCAGGGACGGTATCGACGTCAGCGCCGATGCGCGCGTGGCAGCGGGCGGCGATATCGCACTGCACGCCACGCAGGTGGATGTGAAGGCGGATCTTGCAGCGCGGGGCGGCAGCATCGCGCTCGGCAATATGGTCAACCAGTACACCGGCAGCGCCGGCGGCACGTGGCTGGACGTGCCGGTGGCCGCGATACCGGCCAAGGGCTATACCCCCGGCGTCTCGGTCGGGCAGGGCGTCATGCTGGATGCGCGTGGCCTGTGGTCCAACCTCAAGCAGGATCCCGCCGATATCAGCGGGCTGCCCTATATCAACGGCGGCACCGTCAAGATCAGCAGCAGCGGCGACGTGTCCCTCGGCGCGGGCAGCGTACTGGATGTGTCCTCGGGCGCCGCCTTGCTGTCTGGCAACAAGCTCCAGGGCGGGCGGGGCGGCAATATCACCCTGCTGTCCAACCAGAACGATACTGACAGCAAGGGTTCCGGCAGCCTGCGCATGGATGGCGAGTTGCGCGCTTATGGCGTCAAGGGCGGCGGCACGCTGACCATCGACACCGGCGTTGGCGTCGCCATCGGCGGCGGCTTGCTGGCCGACAGCGGCGTGTTGCCGGCGGGCCAGTCGGTGGCGGTCAACCTGACCCTGGCCCAGACCGTCACCCTGCGCGCCGGGACAGTGCTTGCCAGCGATTTCACCTTTTCCGCCGACACCGTCTTGCCCGGCGAAGCAATGGCGGGCAATCCGCAGTTCAGCGCCGCGCGTTCGGTCAAGCTGCAGGGGGCGTGGCTGGTGCCGTTCGGCACGACCTACAACTTTGCCGTCATCGATGATACGGGCCGCTACTGGGCCAACGGCAACGTGGTTCCCGCCGGCACCGTGCTGGTAGGCAGCGTGGGCGATCTGGCGCCGGGCTACGTGGTCCCCGCCGCCATATTCCCCAAGGGCATCCCGGTGGCGGATTTCAATACTACGCTGAGAGCCGGCATGCCGTTGCCGAAGGACGTGGTGCTGGCCGAAGGCGCCAGGCTGCTGGCCGGCACCAAGCTGCCGGATGCGGTGGCGGTCAAGCCGCTGCTGGTGATCGGCACCGAACTGTTCCAGAGCGGCTTCTCGCGCTACGCCGTGGGCAGCCAGCAGGGCGTGCAGGTGGCCAGGGGCGTCACGGTCGATGTGTCGATGCCGGTACTGCGCTTCGACGCCCCCGCGGGACACACCGTGGCTACCGGTGCCGACCCGGCGCAAGCGCTGGATCGCTGGCTGCCGCCGCTCTGGCAGGAGGATCCGGTCAAGGCGCAGCTGACGCAGCGCGGGGGGGCCGACATCGCGCTGGCGGCCGGGTCCGTCTTCAGCCAGGCGCCGCTGGTCATTGGCCAGGATGCAACCGTCTCGGTCGATCCCGGCCGTGCGGTGACCCTGCAGGGCAATGGCCAGATCACGATCGACGGCAGCATCAACGCCTGGAGCGGCAATATCGCCGTGCTGCCAGGAGCGCTGGGCACGGGCGACAGCGCAGGCCGGCCCAGTGGCGCCGCCAGCGCCATGTCGATCTGGATCGGCAACGGGGCCGTGCTCGATGCAGCGGGCCGCGCCGCCACTGCCGTCGATGCGCGTGGCCATGTGTATGGCAACGTCGGCCGCGGCGGCACCATCGAGGTCGGCGCGCGCCACAGCCTCGATGCCACCCAGGTCGACGCGGCGGACGCCTTCGTCGTCGTGCGCCCCGGCGCGCGGCTGGATGCGTCCGGTGCCTCGGCCTTGCTCGACCTGCCCGGCCTGGGCGCCACGCCGGTGGCGAGCGACGGCGGCGTCATCGCGCTGAGTTCCTATCGCGGCCTGTTCCTGGATGGCGGCCTGCGTGCGGCGGCCGGCGGCCGGGGCGCCGCTGGCGGTACGCTGGCGCTGAACCTGGAGAGCCCGAACTATGGGATGGTGGACAAGATCTCCCAGAAGAGCCCCAGCGTCGAAGACGCGGTGCGCGCGGCGCGCGAACTGGTGCTGGCGCAAGCCCAGGGCGAGAGCGGCCTGGCTGCCGGACTGCGGCCCGGCGACCGCGACGCGGCCCTGGTGTATGGCAGCGCGCGTATCGGCGTGGACCGCATCGGGACTGGTGGCTTCGGCAACGTGGCGCTGCTCGCCAACGGGGTGATCTCCTTCGACGGCAATGTGAACCTGGCCCTGGAGCAGAGCCTGCGCCTGACCGCCAGCGCCCTCGCGCTGTCGGAACATGCCGCCGCCGGCAGCCAGGTCAGCCTGGCCGCGCCCTATGTCCGCCTGGGCGGCACGACCCGCCAAGGGATCGACAATCACATCATGCCCAACCCGGTTTCGTTCGCCGCGGCGGTTCCGCTGGTGACGCAGGGTTCCGCGCTAAGCGTCAAGGCCGATCTGCTGGACATTGCCGGGGCGGTCAGCATCGGCGCGCGCGGTCCCATCAAGCTCAACGCGGACCAGCCGCTGATGGTCGTGCGCAATGCATTCGACGAGATGGCCTTGCGCAGCAGCGGCGACATCCGCATGTATCGCGCGGCGGCGCTGTCCGCGCCTGGCAACCTCACGCTGGCGGCCGCGCAGATCTATCCGGGCCTGGGCGACAGCGGCACGGTGATGGTCGGCCAGCGCAACTATACGGACCAGTACGGCATCATCCGGCGCGAGTTCGATCCGGCGCGCCACCTGGATATCGAGCGCGTGGGCGATGCGCTGCCGGCGATGCCGTACTCGGTCTTCGGCCGGCTCAGCCTGGGCGCCCCGACCATCAACCAGGGCGGCGTGCTGCGGGCGCCGATGGGCGCCATCGAAGTGGGGTCCACAGTCGACGGCGCCGTGACCGGGCAGGTCAACCTCCTGCCGGGCAGCGTGACTTCCGTCAGTGCCAACGGGCTGGTCGTGCCTTATGGCGGCTCGCTCGACGGGCTGAGCTACCTGCATGACGGCAAGGACGTGGCGTTCGACGGCGTGGGCAACGGCCCGGCCATCACGCTGGCCGGCCATGCGGTGGACGTGCGGCAAGGCGCGCTGCTGGACATGACCGGTGGCGGCACGTTGACCGGCGCGGCATTCCTGGCCGGCCGCGGCGGTTCCGCGGATGCGCGCATGAATCCGCTGGTGCAGGTTGGCGCCCAGGGCGGCTTCGTCCTGCCGGGCCTGTCGAGCAATCCGGTGTATGCGATCGTACCCGGCGTGCAGGCCGGCTATGCACCGGTCGTGGCCGAGAAGGGCGCCAGCGATCCGGTCGTCGGCCGCCAGATCACCGTGGGCGCCGGCGTGCCCGGTCTGCCCGCCGGCACCTACACGCTGCTGCCTTCGACCTTTGCGCTGCTGCCCGGCGCGTTTCGCGTCGAACTCAACGGCTTGGCCAAGGGCGCGATGCCGGCAGGCAGCACCACGGCGATGCGCAACGGCTCTTATGCCACCGCCGCGCAGCTGGGTATCGCCAATACCGCTATCCAGAGTGCGGTGCCCACCCAGGTTTTCCTGACGCCTGCCGATGTTCTGCGCACGTATTCCCAGTACAACGAAACGAGTTATGCCGAGTTCGCACTGGCCCAGGCGCTGCGCGAAGGCGTGCCGCGCGCATTGCTGGAGCGCGACGCCAAGGCGCTGCGCTTCAACTTCGCGCTGCCCGTCGTGCCGGGCGCGCTTGGCGATGGGCCTGCCCTGCATTTCGCCGGCCGCACCTTGTATGCGCCGGCCGGGGGCGGCTACGGCGGCAGCGCGCTGATGATGGGCGGGTACGGCGTCAACTACGAAATCCTGGCCACCGGGGCCGTGGCGACGCCTGGCTTCAGTGGCATCTCGCTGTACGCGGCGGATATCAATGCCATCGGTGCCTCGCGCATCGGCATCGGCGGCCTGCCTGCGGCGCGCTACACCGACTACTACGGCAGCAGGCAGCGCGCCAATATCGCCACCTTCGATCGCGGCGCCCAGAACATCTTCCTGCGCCAGGGCGCAGTGCTGAAGGCGCCCGAGGTGTTCCTGGTGACCAATGCCAAGGCGGGCGGCATTATCGTAGAGCAAGGCGCCAGCATCAACACGCTGGGGCAGGGCAAGGCCGCCTGGGATTCCACCAACGGCTATGTCTACGAGCCGGGCGTCGTCAGCGTGCTGGCGGTATCCAACGGCCGGCTGGACATGCTGGCGCCGGGCCACAGCACCGATGCCTTGCAAGGCGCGGGCCGCATCGACATCGGCGCCTGTAGTCCGGGCGCTGCCTGCGGCGGCACCACGCAGCTTTATTCCGAAGGCACCATCGCTGCTGCCACCGACCAGAGCTTCAATCTGCGCGACGCGGCACGCTATGGCACGCGCAACCTTGTGTTGTCGGTCGGCGGCATCAATGCGGGCAGCGAAGCCACGCTGACGGCGCTCGCCGCGCGCAACGCGCTGCCGGCGGGCCTGACGCTCAACCAGGGCATCCTGGACCGGCTCCTGCGGGGCGACACCAGTGCCGGCGCGCCGGCGCTGGAGAACCTGGTGCTGACCGCGCGCGACGCGCTGCGCTTCTACGATACGGTCGAGCTGTCCACCATCGACCCGGCCACCGGCAAGTCGTCGCTGGAACGGCTGGTGCTGGGCACGCCGGCCATCTACGGCTATGGCAACGCGGACGCGCTGGCGCGCATCCATACCGACATCCTGGTGTGGAACGGATCGATCGACGCGCCAGGCCTGGTGGCAACCGGCGGCGCCGGCACCGGCAGCGGACACCTGCGGGTCGACGCGAAGCAGATCGAGTTCGGCTTTGGCCCGGGCAGCCGCCCGGACACCATCCACAGCATGGATCGCCTGGTGCTGGGATTCGGCCAGGTCGAGCTGAACGCCAGCGAGCGCATCACGGCCAACCAGAAGGGCACGCTGGCTGTCTACCAGTCGCAAGGTGCCTGGGATGACGGCATCAAGGGCTATGCGTATGGCGGCGGCAACCTCGATCTCAACACGCCGCTGCTGACCGGTCATGCCGGATCGGTGAACAAGATCACCGCCGGTGGCGACATCCGCCTGACAGCGCCCGCCGGCGCGGCCGCGCCGAGCCTGTCGGGCAAGGCCCTGGCCGAGGCGCTGGGTGCGGAGATCGCACTCAATGGCCGCGGCGTGACGGTCGACAGCGCCGTGATCCTGCCCAGCGGCAAGCTCACCCTGTCGGCCGAGCGCGACGTGCTGCTGGGCGATGGGGCGCAACTCGACCTGGCCGGCCGCAAGCTCGATTTCTACGATGTCAGCAAGTACAGCTGGGGCGGCGACGTGGTGCTGGAGAGCCGAGCCGGCGATGTACGCCAGTCGGCCGGCTCCCGCATCGACCTCTCGGCCAGGGAAAACCGCGCCGGCAAGCTCACCGCCCTTGCGCTGGGCGAGGGCGCGGGCACCATCGACCTGCGAGGCGGCATCGCGGGCGGCAGCAGCGGGCACTACGATGCCGGCGGCACCCTGGTGCCGTTCGCGGCCGGTGGCGCCGACATCCGCGGCCAGCACATTGCCGATTTCGCCGGCCTCAACCAGCGCCTCAACGACGGCAAGCTCTCGGGCATCCGCAGCTTCCAGCTCAAGCAGGGCGACCTGACCGTGGGCGACGAGATCAAGGCCCGCGAGGTCAGCGTGTCGGTGGACGGCGGCAGGCTCACCGTGGCCGGCACCATCGACGCCAGCGGCGAGCAGGTCGGCAGCATCCGCCTGGCGGGGCGCCATGGCGTGACCATCGCCAAGGGCGCGGTGCTCGATGCCCACGGCACGGTGCTGCGCGTCGACAGCTACGGCCAGGTCATCGAGGCGCCCAACCGCGCCACCATCGAGATCCATGCCGGCACGGGCCGGCTGACGCTGGAGAGCGGCGCGCGCATGGACCTGCGCGCAGGCACCGGCACCACGGCGCAGCCGCTCGGCACGGTCGACCTGAACGTCCCGCGACTGGGCGGCGCGACCGGCAACGATATCGACATCGACGCCAGCGGCGCGCTGCGCATCGACGGCGCCAGGTCCATCGCGGTCAACGGTTTCTGGTCATACAAGGACGCGGCCTGGGGTACCGACCCGGCGGCCGATGGCCGTCCTTACCAGGTCATCAACCAGGCCTACCTGGATGCCAGGCACGCGCAGAGCCTGGTCTTCATGGACAACGCGCTGGCCAACGCCGACCTGATGAACCGCAAGCTCGCCGGCCTGCGCGGCTATACGGACGCCTTCCACCTGCGCCCCGGCGTGGAGATCGTCAGCGCCACGCCGGACGGCGACCTGCATATCGACGGCGATATCGACCTGTCGCGCTATCGCTACGCCAGCGTCAATCCGCACACCCCGCAGACCGGCATCTACGGCTCCGGCGAACCCGGCGCGCTGGTGGTGCGCGCGGGTGGCAACCTGAACATTTACGGCAGCCTGACCGATGGTTTCGATGCCTCGGCGCTGCCGGTCACGCCGGACGACCGGGGCTGGGTGCTGGTCAAGGGCCGCGTCCCCTGGGGCGGCGACGTGGTGATTCCGCACGGCGGGATGGTCACGCTGGCCGAAGACACTTTCTTCCAGTCCGGCCGCACGCTCAACTACGCCGTGCCGCTCAAGGCGATGACGATCAGGGCCGGCACCTTGCTGGCGGCGCGTACCACGCTGACCTCGAACCTGGTGCTGCCGGCGGGCAGCGTGCTGGGCGGCGCCGTGCGCGACGCGGCCGGCAACGTGATCCATGCCGCGGGCACGGTACTGTCGCAGGACGTGACCCTGGCCAGCGGCATGCAGCTCGATGCCGGCACCCGCCTGCCCGCGGCGATCGGCGCGGCTGCCATGATGTGGCCCGCCGGGGTGCCGCTGCCGTTCGCCGGCAACGATGCCTCGGACAACCAGGGCGTCTACCTGGCGAGCGCGCTCAAGCTGCCCAAGGGCGCCGTGATCCCCAGCGAAACGGTGGTGAAACTGCCCGAGGATGCGATGATGGTGTCGTTGCGTCCAGCGGATGCGAGCGGCAACCAGGGCCGCAACTGGGCGCTGGCCCCGATGCTGGCCGAAGGCTCGCAGTCATGGTCGACGCGGCTGGTGAGCGGCGCGGACACCGCGGCTGCGGATTCGCGGGCCTTGCAGACGCGCAGCAGGCATGCCGGCATGCTGCTTGCGGACACGCACTACGGACTGGTATCGGTCAATGCCGTGATCCCGGGCACGGGCTTGCCGGGGGAATATGTGTGGGCGGGGGATTCCCTGACCCAGACCGGCAACGCACCGGGCACGCCCGTCAACCTGGACGAGTGGGGCGGCGAGGACGCCGTCAAGGACATCAACAACTGGGGTCTGGGCATCCTGGTCGTCCAGGTCAAGCCAGGCACCCCTGCGGAGTACAGGACGGAGATGCAGCCGGCACGCCAGCAACTGTTCAGCGTGCTGCGCACCGGCACCGGCGACCTGGACCTGATCTCCGGCGGCGACTTCACCATGACTTCGCCGTTCGGGGTCTACACCGCCGGTACCCAGTCCGCGCGGGCGGGTGCCGCCTACAACCTGCCGCGTGCCAAGGGCGAGGACGGCACCTTGCTGGGCGCGGACTGGACGGCATTCACGCCCTTCATCGATGGCGGCGCCCAGAGTCTGTACCGCGCCTGGTATCCCGAGCATGGCGGCAACGTGCTGCTGCGGGCCCAGGGCGACGTGAAGGGCGATCTCATCGGCAGCAGCTCCGGCCGCCGCAAGGACGCGCTCGGTTACCTGCGCGTGCACAACGACAATAGCGCGGTGGGCAACTGGCTGTGGCGCCAGGGCACGGGCAGCGCGGTGGCGGGCAGCGAGGGCGTGCCCACCGCCTGGTGGGTCAACTTCGGCACTTATGTGACCGGGGGCCAGGGCGAAGACCTGTTCGCTTCCGCGCCGTTCCTGGTCGGTTTCACCGGCATCGGTACGCTGGGCGGAGGCAATCTGGTGTTCGAAGCCGGTGGCGACGCCGGCATGCTGGCGTCGCGCATGGATGCGGCAGGCAGCGCCGTATCGCGCAGCCAGGGGCTGAATCTGGCCGTGGCCAGCACGGGCAGGGTGTCGGCGGACGGCAAGCAACTGACGCTGACCGGCGGCGGTGACCTGGATATCCGCATCGGCGGTGGCCTGAATCCCGTCGCGGAAGTGCGCTCCTTTCCCAGCGGTAGCGGCGAGATCACGCCGCTGACCGCCTTCCGGGGCAGCCGCGGCGAGCTCAACAGCACCTTTGTCAACCTGCGCGGCGCGCTGCGCATGCAAACCGGTGCGGTGGGGGGCATCGAGCTGCGCTTCGACAGTGCCGACCCTGAAGAGTCGCGTGCCTATGATGTGTACAAGGCGACCTCGTCGATCGCTGGCGGCGGCCCAACGCTGGTGCCGGGCGATGCCGGCGTGCGCATCGATGCGCGCGGCGACCTGGTGTTGGGCGGCGTGGGCGATCCGGGACGCGTGGCGCTGTTCAGCAACGGCACGCCTTTTACCGCCAATGGCGTCAACTACGGCGGCGGCGGCTGGAGCTGGTTCTCGCTGTGGACGCCGGCCACGGCCATCGACCTGTTCAGCGCGGGCGGCAACCTGACGCCATCCAATGCATGGACGGATGCGCGCAACCGCCTCAACCAGTCCGCAACCGATGGCCGCTTCCTGATGCCGTCGGTGCTGCGCGCGGTAGCGGCCAGCGGCAGTTTCTACTATGGCAATTCCAGCCAAGGCAGCCTGGATTCCAGCAACAAGCCGATGCAGTCCATCATCGGGCTGATGCTGGCGCCGTCGCCGGTGGGCACGCAGTATGCGCATGCCGGCGCCGGCCAGCTGGAACTGCTGGCGGCCGATTCGATCTATGCCGGCGGCTACGCGGTCACGCAGTCGGGCGCCGATCCCGCTGCATTGCCCAATCCGTTCAATCCCGGTTTCAGCGGCGGCACCGAGATGCTCTGGTACGGCCCGCTGAAGCTGAGCAATATCAACGCTGGTGCGCTGGCGCCCAGTGTGTACCTGAGCAGCAGGGAAGCCGCGCAATCGGCCCAGCTCTACCCGCTGTTCAGCTTCACGCCGCCCACGGCCTCGGGCTATGCGGCCGCGGGCCGGCAGCCGGGCCGCTTCTATGCGGTGGACGGTGACATCATCGGCCTGCGCACCGGCGCCATCGTTTCGCGTGGGGATCCGACGAGCCCATTGGGCGCCTTCTCCACCTGGTACGAAGGCGGCGGCCCGGTGGCCATCCGCGCGGGGCGCGACCTCGTCAACTCGGGCACCGTGCTGGGCAAGACCGAAGGCGTGCCTGCGGAAGGACTCGGCTGGCGGCTGCCGGCACGCCGCGGCGACGGCACCATTCCCGAGCGGCCCACGCCAATCGAAACCGGCGGCACGCGCGGCAACCTGATCGTGCATAGCAATGCCGACGATGTGTCGGTGGTCTCGGCTGGCCGCGACATCCGCTACAGCAGCTTCTACGTGGCCGGCCCGGGCTTGCTGGAAGTCACGGCCGGGCGCGATCTGTACATGGCCGACCGGGCCGAGCTCAAGAGCATCGGGCCGGTGGTCGACATCAAGCCGGGAGACCGCAGCAGCGGCGCCGGCATCGCGGTGGCGGCGGGCGTCGGGCGCAACGGACTGGACTTCAGCGCTTTCGCCGCGCGCTACCTGGACCCGGCCAACCAGGCGGACCCGGGCCGGCCTTTCGCCGACCAGCCCGGCAAGGCGGTGTACGTGTATAGCGGCGAACTGAAGCTTGCCGACTGGTTGCACACCCAGTTCGGCTACACCGGCAACGAGGCCGATGCACCGGCCTATCTGCAAGGCAAGCAGGCGGAACTCGACCGCACCCGCCTGCAAGCGGCGGCAACCGGCGGGGCCGCCGCCAACCGTGACCTGCAGCGCGAGTACGGGCAGGCCAGCCAGCTGCACCTGGTCAACTGGCTGAGCGACCGCTTCGGCGGCCGCAACGGCCTCGGCCTGCACTTCGACGCGGCCAGCATGGATGCGCGGCAGTTCTTCGCGGCCTTGCCGGCGGGGCAGCAGCGCGCCTACCTGCGCAACGTGTACTACGCCGAACTCAAGGCGAGCGGACGCGAGTACAACCAGGCCAACGGACCGCGCGAAGGCAGCTACCTGCGCGGCCGGGAAGCCGTTGCGACGCTGTTCCCCAGCCATGACGCCCAAGGCAACGCGCTCGCCTACCAGGGCGACCTGACCATGTTCAGCAGCGCCAACTACTATGCCGACCCGATGTATGCCCCTGCCACCAAGCGGCCGCTGAAGGGCGTCACCTACCTGCGGCGCGACGAGCACAACGCCGCCGGCAAGCCGTACAACGTCGGCGTGTACGACGTACTGGACGCCGGCATCCATACGGATTTCGGCGGGGACATCCACATCATGACGCCGGGCGGCCGCACGCTGGTCGGCGTGGACGGTGGCTTCGTGCCGAGCGAGGGCTCGGGCGTGCTCACGCAGGGCGCGGGCGAGGTCCAGATCTACGCCAGGGACAGCATCCTGCTGGGTCAGAGCCGCATCTTCACCACCTTCGGCGGCAACATCCTGGCCTGGTCGGCGCAGGGCGACATCAACGCGGGCCGCGGCTCCAAGTCCACCGTGGTGTACACACCGCAGCGCCGCGTGTATGACAGCATCGGCCTGGTCAGCCTGTCGCCGACCACGCCCAACACCGGGGCGGGCATCGCCACGCTCAATCCGGTTCCCGAAGTGCCGCCGGGCGACATCGACCTGATCGCGCCGCTGGGCACCATCGACGCCGGCGAAGCGGGCATCCGGGTCTCCGGCAACGTCAACCTGGCCGCGCTGCGGGTGGTCAACGCCGAGAACATCCAGGTGCAGGGGAAGGCCACCGGCATCCCCGTGCTGGCCGCGGTGAATGTCGGCGCGCTGACCAATGCCAGCGCGGTCGCGTCGCAGGCTGTCAGTGCGGCGCAGGATGCGCTGCAGCGCGAGCGCAGCGCTGCCCGCCAGGGCTTGCCGTCCATCTTCACCGTGCGGGTGCTTGGCTTCGGCACGGATGGGGACGACGCCGCGCCCAAGGGCAGGGAGGGGGCCAAGGCGGCACCGCTCGGCTACGACCCCAACGGGGTGGTGCAGGTACTGGGCCAGATGGCGCTGAGCGAAGCGCAGCTCAGCCAGCTGACCGCCACGGAGCGCCGCAATCTACGCCGCTAGGGTGCGGGCCGGGGCCCGTCCCGAAGTGATTCGCGGATGGGCCCCGCCAGCCCCGTCAGCCGCGGAGGCACACGGATGAAGGATGTCGTCCATGGCGCCGGCCTGGCGGACTGCCATGCCCCGCCGCGGCTGCAATGGCGCAGCCCGTGGTGGGCATGGCAGGCCTTGTCCTGGGGCGCCGCGACCCTGGCCGCGCCCACCTTCCTCACCGTCGGCGCACTGCTGCTGCGCGACGCCCGCAGCGATCATCCCTTCTTCTGGCCGTCGCTGATGGCCATCGTGGCGCTCGCCAATGCCGCGGCGATCCTGCGCATCAACCATCTGCACCAGCGCGCCGCCTTCACCCGGCGCAGGGAACTGGCCTTGCGCTACCTCGGCGCCGGCATGTGGGCGGGGTGCGCCATGTTTATCCTGCTTGGCTGGAGCACGGGCGTCCTGCCGGACATGGTGGCGCCGATGGCAGGCACGGCCGACGCTGCATCCCCTGCCATGGCAACGGTGCCATGGAGCGTAGCCATCACCCTGGCGTTCGGCATGGCATCGATCGCCCATGCCGCGGTGCTGCATGCGTGGATCGCGTTCCGATATCCTCCGGATCACCTGCGATGAGGCGGGTGCCGGGTAGTTGAGCGCGCCGGGTGGGCATGCCGACTTTTGATACGATGGTGGGTAGAAGCAAGGTTGCCGGCGGGTGCCTGCGCATGGCGATCATGCAATTCCTCCAATAAGAAGCGGAGACAGCCATGACCAAAGAGATCGGATGGAAGAAGCGGGTTTTCGAGACGCACGAGGTACAGGTGCAGGTGCGGCAGAGAACGCCCAACGCCTGGGAATACACGGTGCGGGTCTGCCGGCCCGGCACGAACATCCGGGCGGCGGGGACCCTGCTGGAATCCTCGAAGCTGACGGATCATTTCGCGACGGCGGAGGCGGCCGAGGTTGCCGGTTTCGCCCATGGGGCGGAGCTGGCCAAGCGGTTGGCTTAGGGTTCGTGGTGGTTTGATCGCGGCAGCGGCGTCACTTTTTTGTGCCACCGCGCTCGGCGGCGGCGGGCCACGTTATACTTCGCGCGTCGCTGCGAAAGCAGCGGCCGGGATTAGCAGCTCGTTGAGAAGGCGGACCGTCGCTACCAGGCGATATTCTAGAAACCGCTCAGGAAGGAGGCATCTTATGCCCCAGTCTTCGCTCGTCCATACCGGGCAAATTCCATCTCCCGACATCCCGGCAATCCGTCCGCCCTTGCGCGCTTCGCAATGGAGGGCGCCCGATGTATAAGCACACCCGCTACGGCATCACTGCCGAACAGACGGGCGCCGACATGTTCGTGACCGCCCATGCCCCGTCGGAAACCCCCCTTAGCCTTGCCGCTGAAAAGGCTTCGCAGCTTCATGCGCTGCTGGCGGTGGCGAGCGAGAATGCCGCAGCAGGGGGCTCGTTCGGCGGTCTCACCGAAGCGTGCCAGCAGCGGCTTCTTTCACTGGCTGCCGGGCTGGCGAATGAAACGCTGGTGCTGAGCGAGATGGCCGCGCTGAATGGCCGGGGGGAGGGCGGCGATGGATGAGGGTGGTGCGAGTGCGGTGCTGCTGGTAGGCTGACCGGGCTCGGCCGCCGGCCATCCGCTCGCGTGATGCCGGCACCGATCAACGGCGAGTCCCAATCGTTCCTTCGGTCCGATTGGGGCGAATTCCGGCATCTTGCCGGCTGAGCTGAGCTTATCGCACGTCTTGAAAAGGAATCGCATGTCCAAACAGCAACCCCGATGGAACCGACCTATTGCCGCAGGCGCGATCGTGTTTGCAACGCTGATGGCGGGCTGTGCCGCCCAGGCCCCCGCGAATCCCGTGCCGTACCCGGGCCCCCAAGGCGCCCGCGGCACGCCGGAAGGCTGCCAGGCCGACAAGCTTGGCGATGACACCCTGATCGGCAAGACGGAGGCCGATGCCATCGGGCTGCTCAAGGGCTGCGCGTGGCGGTTTGGCGACCGGGATGGCCAGCACATGCCGGGGACCATGGACTACAACCCGCAACGCCGCACGCTGGACGTCAAGGATGGCAAGGTGAGCGCCGTACGGCGGGGGTGAAGTACCGCGTCGGACAAGGGCAAATCCGGCATTCTGATTCTCATTGAATCCGGTGAGAATCAGAATGATCAGGGCAACGAAGGTACCGTTCACGCGGCGATGGCGGATGCGTTTGATATCCGCCGTCGCCACGATACGCTTGCACTCGTGTTCCTACACGTCATCGCCAATTCCACTTGGCCGCTTTGGATAGAGGATGCCTTCCCTGACGACGCTACCCGGCTTTACGCCATGGCCCCAAGGCGAGTTCCAGCGCGGCTCGGCAGATACGCCAAGCAAGGATCTCAACTCGTTCATCTTGCCCGGCATGACTGGAGACAGCAGGTTGGAAACGCTGTACAGGGCTTCGAGGAGCGTGTAGAGAACCGTATCCAGCCGGTCTGACGCCTTGCTGTCTTTCGCCAATACCCATGGCGCGCTGCTCGCGACATACCCGTTGAGCTGCTTCACGAATTCCATGATCTGCCCCGCAGCGCGTCCAAGCTTCATCTCTTCGACGAGCGCCAGAACCATGGCGGGCAGTTCGGTGGCGCGCGCGATAATCGCTACCTCGCTCGCTTCGTAAGCTGCCGGCGCGGGCACGCATCCGTCGCGATACTTTGTCACCATGGACAAGGCGCGCGATGCAAGGTTGCCCAGATCGTCGGCCAGGTCGCGATTCAGGCGCTGTTCGATAACGGTGTTGCTGATGATTCCATCGAAACCGAAACTGATCTCCCGGATCAGCGTATAGCGCAAGGCGTCGACACCGTACGTTTCTGCCGCCTTCAGCGGATCAACGCCGTTGCCAAGCGACTTGCTCATCTTCCGGCCATCCGAGCCGAGCAGGTGACCGGACACGTGCAAACGCCGATACGGCGCGATTCCCAGCGCATGCGTCATGCTCAGCCAGAAGAGCGTATGCGTGCGCAGGATGTCCTTGCCAATCACATGCTGCACGGACGGCCAGTAATCCGCGAAGGCAGGCTGGCCGGGATAGCCGAGCGGTGAAACGTAGCCGAGCAGCGCGTCGAACCAGACGTAGGTAACGTGTCCGGCATCCCACGGAATCGGGATGCCCCAATCGAGACGATCCACCGGGCGCGAGATGCTCAGGTCGCCTATCGGTTCTTCCAGCAGCTTCAGTATTTCACTACGGTATTGCGTGGGCTGGATCAGATCCGGGGTGTCCAGCAGCAACTGGCGCATCCAATCGCGGTGCGCATCCATGCGGAAGAAGTAGTTGGGTTCGCGCCGCAGCACAGGCGGATCCTTGTCCTCCGGAAGTTTGCCGTCCACCAGTTCCTTGTCGGTGACGAAGCGCTCCTGGCCGATCGAGTAGAGCCCTTCATAATCCGCGAGATAGATCTCGCCGGCCTCGAAGAGCCGCGTCAGGCATGCGGATACGACCTCGGCGTGCGTGGAAGCAGTGGTGCGAACGAACAGATCCGGTTCAACCGACAGACGCCGCCACGCTTCTTCAAACGACCGTGCGTGACGCTCCGCGAACGCATGGGGTGCCTCGTTGGCCTGCATCGCGGCCTTGGCGATTTTCTCGCCATGCGCGTCGGCGCCGGTGAGCAGCAACACCTGATGCCCGGCGGCGCGCAGGTAACGGGCCATGATGTCCGCATGGATGCTGGCGTAGGCATGGCCCATATGCGGCCGGTCGTTCACGTAGTAGATCGGCGTGGTGATATATCGGTATGTCATTGCAGCTCCAAAAAGAAAAAAGGGACGCCGGCGGCGTCCCTTTTTAGAAGCAAAAAAGCCCTCAGCGCCCGGGGGGATATCCTTCCAGGGGCATACGCATCGAGTGAACGGAGGCTTTGATAGCTTGAATCTTCATTGTGTTGAGTCTAAAGCGAATATATGGCGAATCGGCGGACGTGGCCGCAGTGGGCTTGGCCGCAAGTCTTGAATCCTGCCAGCTAATTCAATGCGTGTCCAGCGTTTAGGAAGTCTTCCCACGGAATGCCGGTTTCCAGCATGAACAAGACATAGCTCGCAAGCGGCTTCAGGGCAGGCGCGAAATGAGCGGGCTTCAAAGTGTCCCGAGTATGCCTTCCATGTTGAGTAAGGATCAACAATCCGAGCCGAGATCCATGTATGCGACAATGCGTGCCAAATTTACAGAAAATGGCCGTACGGACAAGTAATGGAAAAAATGAGCGAAATGCCGGCAGTGGCGTCGCGCAGGAGAATCTGGATCGCATCGGTCGGCGGCGTACTTGGCGGCGTGCTCTACGGGGCCCTGCTGTACGTGTTGATGCGCCTGCATTGGCTGCCTGAAGGCTTCGTCTCGGTTACCGGCATCTTCGGCAGCCCGCTGGTGACCGGTGCGGTCTGCGTGGGCCTCAGTTCGCCGGCGCAGCGGTCCAGCATGGCGTATCGCTGCATGGCACCGTGGCTGTCCATCGCGATGCACTACACGGTATTCGCGCTGATCCAATGGGAGACCGTGATCTGCCTGATCATGCTGGCGCCGGTGACCTTGGCGCTGTCCTCGTGCGGTGGCCTTCTGGCTGGCTGGATAGCCGATCGCCTGCGCGCGCGCCGGCACCTGCGGCAAGGCATGGTCGGCTGCTTCGCGCTGCTGCCGCTGGCCGTGGGACTTGGCGAATCGGCCGTGCCGGTGCCCGAACTGGTCCACACCGTCAGCAATCGCATCGTCATCAGCGCGCCGCCAGCGGCAGTATGGCAGGGCCTGCTCAACGTGCCGGACATCCGGCGCGAGGAACTGAGCTGGAGTTTTTCGCATGCAATCGGCCTGCCACGTCCGCGCGCAGCCGGTCTCAGCGGCACCGGCGTCGGTGCCGTGCGGGATCTGTACTGGGACGATGGCATCCATTTCCGGGAGTACGTCACCGCATGGGAACCGTCGCAGCGGCTGGGGTACCGCGTGGACGTGTCCCCGGCACGCGAAGCGCTGCGGCGGCTCGATACCCACGTCGTGATCGGGGACCATTACTTCGATCTCCTGCGGGGCGAATACGTTATG
The DNA here is from genome assembly GCF_029335485.1 of Cupriavidus basilensis. Taxonomy (GTDB): domain Bacteria; phylum Pseudomonadota; class Gammaproteobacteria; order Burkholderiales; family Burkholderiaceae; genus Cupriavidus; species Cupriavidus basilensis_E. The sequence goes on along the minus strand of NZ_JARJLM010000681.1, from coordinate 19,332 downwards.
CGTGACCTGGGCGATGGCCGCACCGAGCTGAGCCTGTCCTCCACCTATCGCATGCGCACCATGGTCAATACCTACGGCCGCTGGTGGGCGGATCGCACGCTGGACGATTTCCATACCGTGGTGTTGCGGCTGCTGAAGCAGCGGATCGAAACAGGTGAACAGGGTGGTGCGATCACGGCCGGTCTGGGGTTCCGGCGTCCAGGGAAAGGCTGATGTGAGCGGCCGTATATCTGCGCTACCGGATCAGATCGCAATGAATCTGCAGCCTTTCCGTGGCGTTATGATGAATCCGAAAACCGTGCTGTATCAGTGCGGAATGGATCTGCGCCAGGACCGAAGCGGATCGCCGCACACTGCGCCGTTGCAAGAAAGATGGCGTAAAGACACCCAGCGGCAGCATCCGCACCCGACGGCCGTTCAACCGAAATGAAACGTCGATATGCGTGCCATCGACATCATGTCCATTGCTTCCGAAAATATCCGCCAGCTCGTCGCGTCTGGCGGGATAAAGCAAGCGGAACAGACCGATGCCCAGCGCGCGAAACCGGTTGCGGGCAAGACCAAGACCGGACGCCTGTGGCTCATAGCCTCGGGTCAGGATCAGGTCAATCTTCGCGGGCAACTCGGCCTGGATAGCCAGTAGCTTGCCCAGGACTTGCGCATCCACGCAGACGTGCCGCGCAGGCCAGCGCGGCCGGATCAGCAGGCCGGCATGGACACCGGGGGACAGCTTGAGCAGATTCACATGCGCCATCTGTAGATAGGTAGGTTCAATGACCAGTAAAGAGCTTGATGCTGGCGGCGGGCTTGTGCAGCAATTTGTGCCGCGCCACCATGCTCAGCCGCCGGAGACCACGTTCGCACTCAAATCCGCTGTATCCGGATCGAACGCAGCCGGACCTGTTTCGCATCTCGCGCAAAGGTGAATATCGGGCCAACAAAGATCCAGTCATGCGGGCCGCGCTCGCACAATGCCGGCGTCCACCGCAGCTCCGGCGACAGCATGCCGCCAACGTCCACGCCCAGGCGTCGCGAGACTTCCGCAATAGGCATGCCGACACGCACGCCATTCGGCATGGCGGACGCCGGCCCGGTAGCAACAAGTGTTTCCACCTCTCGCGTCGAGGCTTTCACGTCAAGCTGCAGACCGGGATAGCGCCACCGGTCTACCTGAAAGGCGCCTGCCGTGCCCGGCACAGTCAACCGCTGGATGTTGTCGGGCTTGCCGAGCGCGCGCCGGGCCGCCGCTGCATCCTGCCGGTATTGAATGCCGTGGATGGCCAACAGCCGTTGCGGATAGCAATAGTCAGGCGACGCAGGCTCGGCGTGCGCGAGGGATGCGCAGGCTAACCACACGAGGCCGGAAAATCCCAAGCCGGCCGGAAACATGTCAGGCTGAAGCGGGTGACGGCAAACGTTTACGAAACGCATCAATGCACAATGGAAGATCTTCGGTGCGAAGTTCGCCAAGGTGGATACGGATTCGCTGCGGCTTCGAATCTGCTGGTTGGCCGTGCTTTCGGTAGTAAACGACGACAAGCTTGTCGCTCACTTCACTGCTTGTTACTTCGCTGTAAAGCACCGTGTGCCACCCGCCGGCGAGCGCCAACTTCGTTTCGAAATAGTCCGCGTCAAACCGGAGATACACGCTTGACCGCTTGAAGATGCCAATCGCGATGAACATGACGGATACCGTGACAAAGCTTCCTATGCCGGCTCCGCCAAAATTGGCCGCCAGGAAAAGCGCCACCACAATAAACACGCAGCCAAATCCGATCATCATATTTGCTCGACGGTCGGCCTGAAATGCGAGGGCCGTCGAGACTGGGGACGAGACGTTGTCAGCCATCACGTATCCCGCGACGAATCTGCCGAGGACGACACCAAAGCCGCAGCCGCGCGACGTCGGGCATCAAGATCATTGGCGCTGGGGTCGGACTGGATGATCTTTCGTCCACCGATGGCGCCAATCAGACCCAGTGGAACAAATGGGACAGATCCGATGATGACCAGGGTGCCGCCGAGCTTCTTCTTGCCCGCGCCAGCAAGGATGAGCCCAAGTACGGAGATGGCCAGGAATGTTCCTAGAATTGCCGCGGCTACATCCAGGAAGGAGCTGCCTCCCTCGGAATATTGGCCGGAGAGAAAGGCCAGCCCTGCAATGATGTTTGCGATAACGCCGCCTATGGCCAGGCCCATTTAAATATCCTTTAGAAATCTCTGTGCAATCAGTGCGTAGTATATTGCTGCAAACCGCAACGATCAATGAGATAAATCCTAAAGACAGTGAGATAAATCCTAAAGACGCGTGCTTCCTGACGGGCATGCATGCCAATTGCTACGCGGCCGGAGCGAAAGTTGCCGGACGGAACTCGCACCCGCTGAAAGACAGCGCCTTGGCACGGCGCACGGCACAGTAAGATTAGCGAGTTCGCTTCAAGGGAATTTGACGTGTTTCACCGGCATCCAGGCACCTCTGCGCGAGCTTCGGGCTGACGTGGGTGTCGCCCCTTGTCCTTTGCCAGGGTGCGCCCGTGGAGTTGTCGAATTCCCACGTCACCAGGTACCGCCATTGCGCGTGGGAAACATGCACCCCTGCGTTTTACCCCACAGCGTGAGCACGAACAGGCTAACGAACAAGACGACCACGCCGCAAGAGCCAAGCAGGATCAGTCGCGAAAACGGCTTGGACACGCTGCGGCAGATCTCAAAGAAGCTCTCGGACGACTTCATATCGATACCGCGCTTCCTGTCGTGCCATTCCATGGCAAGTGCCATAGTGACAATGATCACGCCGATGACCACAAAAATGGCGATCCTGATCGCCTGAATACGTTCGCACATGATGCTCTCTGGCAGGGAACAGGCTGGCTCGATGTTTGCCTTCACCGTGTCGGAGGTCGATCCGACGCCGCTCCTGCTTCGCGTTGACGTGACCCTCCCGGCGAGTGCGACATGGCGTGTCCTACGAAGACAAGCGCGTGTCCTGGCAATCGTAAGGACGGTTTTCTCTATGCTTCGCGCAGATATACAAGGTGTCCCGCTCATCAATGACACCCTGCAACTTGCAGAACTCATCAATGCAAGGCTTATAGGATGTTGGAATGTAACTAACCGCCCGGTTGTTCTTATCGACGATCCAAACGGTACGAAGTCCATCGAATGCCGCGAAACGGCTATTCTCTGCGAACGCGACACTGTCCGTCGAGAGCATCCCATCAGCGGTGTCGTGCGCGATACGTCCCTGGACCGTGCCCCACGTGCTGGGATTCGAAACATTCCGCAGCAACGACCAATGGGGCGTCAAATCGTCTAGCTCCTGCGGACCGACACGCGCCAGGCGCAGCGAGGTAAATACATCGTCTCGCGTCCCTTCGGGGCAATCCCGCAGGTCGCTTGCCCACGTCAGGCCCAGGAGACCGGTATGCTCGCGGAAGCATTTCACACGATAGTCATTGTTCCAGTCACCCAACCGGCCAAATGACAATGTTCGAGCCTCCTGCGGCGAGTGCAGTGGCGCGTAGCGGAAGTCGTAGCCCTCGCGGGTGAAGGACATGCCGCTGACCAAGGTATGCCACACGCGGTCACGTACGCCGGCCCCGTCCTCGCGTCCGCCTTTGCTTCCCGGCAGCGGCTGGCGTGCGATAGTCCATCGCCTTGCGTGTCGACGAGCCGGCGCCCAGCCGCGCTTCGTCGAGCGCCGCCCTTTTATGGCCTGACGTCCGCTTTCTCTGATCATGGGCCTTCGCCTTGACCTTGACCTTGGACGCGGCCGCAATCGCGTGCGTATTTCCGTTTGCCTTCCATGGCGCATCAAGGCTCCGATAACCACGGGTAGAGAGTTTGTGGACCTTGACCTGGGTCACGCGTTGAAGCCGGCGCCTCAACCTGCCTATCCAGTAGATGTTGGTGTCATCGAGATCGAAGATCACGTCGGGCATCAACTCGCTTGAAACGAACAGCTCCAGCAAAGTGGACCAATGCCTCGCGTTTCGCCAGTACTCCCGGAAGCCCAGGAATCTGACCCGTTCCCATGGCACGGCGCCCGTTTGCGGCGACCATATCCCTTCCGGTCTCACCTCCAGCAGGATCCGTCGCTGCCTGCGAAGGGCGGGGAGCAGCGCGCACGCCGAAAAGGGGACCAGAAGAAACAACATGAGCGCCAGAAAGGAACCCCACCCAGGCTGCGGGCGGCTAGCCTCGTCGACGACGATGAACACCGCGGTCGCGATCGCCATCGGCGCTCCCACCAGGACGTAGAACCAGAAGAACAGGCGCCATTCACGGATGATGATGGGATGCTTCAGGTATCGATGGTCTGGCGCAGGGGGGCGGGACTCACGACGGCGTTCAAGGCGAGGCATGTGTGGATCCCTCTGCAGGTTCTGCCCGCGCGCGCCGTCGATTGGCGCGCTTTTGCTTCTTGGCCTGGTGCGCCTGTCGATACGCGCTCAACGCTTCTTCCTCTGACTCCGCAAATAGGCGGGCCACCTGCCTATAGCCCCGGCGCATGTAGCTAGCGTGCTGCATGCGATTGCCGGTGAGGCCAAGTGCGATGGCCATCACGAATGCAACGGTGCTGAACCATAAATTCACGCGGTCAGCGAGCCAGCCGCCGCACAACTCGAGCAAGGCACAGCCCAGCATCACGGCCGCGCAGTAGCCGACGGCACGCCATTGGCGCTGCCATAGCGCCCAGAACGGCCCGTACCGGAAGGCGGGCCAACTCCAGCCCGCTTTAACGGCGACAAGCCGACCGCTTCCATGTCTGAGGATGGCATGATCATGCATGGGGAGTCAGGGCGTAGCGTTGTGCGGAGAGACAGATAGCGCATCCATGACGGACGGCGAAGGTGGTGGCTTCCGCTGTTTGCACGTCAGCGCTGCCGGCGATGCCGAGTCCGCCTCGACACTTCGATCGAGCGATGACGGCTTCCGGCCCCAGGGGTCGATGCGGTCGACCGCCATGAGCGACGTGCCGAAGATGCTCTGGCAGATGGTCAACTGAAGCCGATCTCCCGGACGCGACGCTTCAATGACGCGGTCATCAGTGGGGCCGCGAACGTAGAGTTTTCCTTCCGGGCCAATGATCCTGGTCCGTCGGTCGCACGTCGTGCTCCTGCGGCCAGACCTGCCCGATGTTGTGGTACACGACACACTCGATTCGAGTAGCGTCGCACTCTTTTCTATACGGAATCCCGCATGGACATTGATCGCGTTCAGGATGACGTGTTGGTCACTGAGAAAGCCGACGCAACAGGCGAAGAGCGATATCGGCACCAGAATCTCTACAGGGAAAAGCGCCGGTGATGTCTTCCTGCCCAGCCAACTTGCCAGCCGGTAGACGGCATACGCCACGTGCGTCATGCACAGCAGCAGCAAACCTCGCCAGAGCCAGGTCGAGTACGGGGCGTAGCGCATCGGCCTATCCAACTGAGCGCCCAGGGTCTCGCTGGCGATCATCGGCAGGTAGCCGACAATCAGCCCAGGCCCGACTAGCGCAAGTACCACCAACAGCACCACCGGTATCCGATAGAGCATCTTCCAGTTCAATGGCTCGACGGATGGAGACGTCGCTTTGCTTTCTTTCGAGTCCGTTGCAGGGGAAGGTCGCACGGCCATTTTCTCTCTGTGACAAGAACGGAGTCAGATTCGCTTCCTGAACTCGTTCTCGCTGGTTCATCCGCTTATCGGCCATCGCATCGAAGCAAACCTGGCCTCGTTCTCTATTCTTGGAACCCTCCACGGTTTCCTGCGATGAACCAGAATAAGCGCATCCAGGGCAACTCGTCAGGCGCTTAAGGATGGCGGCGGCTGAAGATCAGGCGGCAAGCAAAGATCGCGAACATCGGGAGAAAGTACAGCTTTTCACGGGCAACCCCGAAGGCCAGTATGGCAAGCGCCATGACCAGACATCCAACCAGTATCGCGATGCCGAGCGTTCTGGCTTTCCATGAGCCATAAAAATAGCTTTGCAGGGGAACCTGCCCTGGATGGCGCGCACGCCAGTCCGCCATGGCCGCGGCGAAGCTGGTGTAGAAGGCCCCGTACCCGGGGGTCTTGCGGTCTCCTTGCAGCAACAACGTCCAGCGTCCCTGCCGTTCCAGTTTGATGTAGTCATCCAGGTTGTAGCCCGTGATACTGCTGAAGGGGATGCTGCCGTAGTGCTGGAAGGTGAGCTGATCGCCCTCGATGCGCGCGACTTCTCGAAGGGGCGGATAGGTCTTGAAGGCCAGGATCAGCGGCAGGGCGCAGCAAAGCACCGCCAGGCCCAGCACCATGAGCAAGCCTCCCGTGCTCGTGACGGGTATCGCCAGAAACAGAACCAAGGGCGAAAGTGGGCCGGCGAACACGGCCGCCTGGTGCCAACGGGTTCGGATGACGACGTTGGCTGACATTGTCTCAGCCGGGACTGGCGTCGTGGTCTTGTCGCGGGTAAGGCTCATGGTCCAGGTGTGCAAGCGATGGTTTTTTCTGTTCGAAGAACGGGGATCGTGAAGACCGGGATCGGGTTCACTTTTAGCGTGGTGGCCCATCAGGAGCCTGCGGCAAGCCAGTTATGGCGGGCGGGGCGGTTCGACGTGCGGCGTCGGTAAAAATGCACGCGTCTCACCATGCAGTCTGCCTGTGCCGGCAATCTGTCCCGCATCGTTGATGTCTGAAGCGTTCCTCAGCACCCAGCCGGAATCGTGCAAGTGTGGCCTGCGGGGACGCGGCCGTCCATAAGACACGTCTGAAAATGCCTAGGAAATGTCTTCATTCTTCCAATACCGAAGAAATGTCTCAATACCGTCTGATGCACAGACGATGACTACAACTCAAGCTCGCCATGTGCAAGGCTGCCCAGCCCTGAATCCCTATTGGGGCGGTGGGCGCTTTGCGCGTTTCCTGGCTTTCGCTCGTGGCATCGCGAGCGACGATGGAAGCTCAGGCAGGCAGCGACGCGCAGCGTCTTGTTCCTTGGGCGTGAGCCGCCGCCAGATTGGGTCGTCGTCGGTTTTCCAGTGCGTTGGCAGCCCTGTTTCGAGATCCAGTCGATAAGTGACGCCGCTGCGGGCCGGGGTTTCGAGCTGGCTCTGTGCATCGTGTTCCTCGGGCGTGAGTCGCCGCCAGACGGGGGCATTCCCGCTCGTGGGGTGGCGGCGCTCCCGGTAGGCGACGGCGAACGCTGCCAATACTGGGCCAAATGCAGCGCCGATGAAGACGCCTGCGGTGGTCAGGAGAGGGATGTTGTAGCTGCCGCCGGAGCGGAAAAAGTAGGCGTGGCGCCAGAATTCCCCACCGTCCACGCCGAGGGCCGAAATCAGTAGTTCGGGCAGTTCCACCATGAAGAACATCAAGAGCGGGATGGCCAGCGCCAGGGCGAGCAGACCGAAAACCACCCGGATCGCGGTGCCCAAGTTGCGCGATGCGGCGTAAGCCAAAGCAGGTAAGCCGACGAGCACCACCGAGGCTAGCACGCCACAGCATGCCCCGATGAAAAAGAGGCCGGCCCAAGCGAGCCACAATGACCGCATATCGGCGGGCGCGAGGATCACAAGCGCCAGCAGCACCGTGATGGCGGTAGCCCACAGCAAGTGCTTGCGGCGGGTCCTGGGCAGACCCGCTTCGAAGATCAAGGCGCTCCCCATGATCAACAGCCCGGCGATGCCTGCAACGACAAGGGTGTAAAGGAAGAAGAACATGGGGCTATTGTTTCAGGATCGGTCTGGTTCACTGCGAGCCGGATTCTGAGGCAGAAGCCGGGGCATCGGGTTCGTGGGTCAATGCAATGTTTGGCACCAACGTTTCGCTGGCTTCCTGGAGCCGGGTTTCTTCCACGGGATACATCGCCCGGGCCCGATTGCGATAAAGACATTCGGCGGCAAGCAGCGTTCCTTGCTGCCCCTTCTCGCGAGTGTCGCGCCAGATCTCGTTGATACGCAGCACCTTGTCGCGTTCGCGCACGAAGCGGTGATGCTTCTGGTAGACGTGATAATGAACATCCCTTCCTTGGCATAGATACGTTGGGTGTGTCGACTGAAATAGACATGCGTCATTTTCTTTGGACGGTGCAGATTCAACGCAAGAAAAGGGCAGAAGCAGATAACAACACCAAAATCGAGTGCAATGAGCCAAACATCTTGCGGACCGGACGTTGCTGGGCGGGGAAGCGACGTCCGGCATGTTCCTCTGTACCGTCAACAACATGCTAATGGCACTTCCTTTGCTTCGCCGCTTCGGCGGGCCACTGCACCCGGCCGTCGGCATCGAGAATCACCGGCTCGCGCCCGCATAGCCAGGCGCTGTGCACCAGCAGCTTGCCGCTCGTATCGATCATGCCGATGTTGTCCTTGACCACCACGACAGCGCGGCCTTGGGCGAAGGGTCGCGCCTGCTCGAATACCGGAGGAATGGCGACTTTGCCCTGACGGTTCAGAAAGCCCGTCCGGGTGGGCGGGTCTTCTGCATCGTTTTCCGGAGCCGTGCGTTTGCGCCGTTGCGCCGGATGGCGAGCGGACACCTGGCTGAACGCGGCATAGCCTTCGCTCATGCGCCCGATTTCCTGGTAGGGATATTGGCCCAGCACCTTGCCAGACCGGTCAGCCAGGGCGACAGCGTTCTTCCCCCGAGCACGGCTGGGCGTGAAAGCGATGATGTCCTCGGAGAAACCGCTGGTCGAAGGCAATCGCCCGGGAAGGCGCACGCGTTCCTTGAAGTCGAAGCCGTAGAACACGGTGACTACACCCTCCGAGCGCGTGTACTCGGTGCTTGACCACCACCATTGCGACGGATCGCCGTGCGCGATGGCAAGCGGCAGCGGCGCACTCGCCGTGGAGCGCCGCCCCTGGAGGTCGATCAGCACACGCTCCGCACCGGAACGCGTCTGCTCATAGGGCAGGTCACGCCTCCGTGGCCGCGCCAGCGTCGCCAGCGGCGCCGACCACTCTCCCCGGGCATCGAGGAGGCCGTACTGCGCAGGCTCTTTCACCACGAAGATATTTACTAACTGTTCCACGAAGATCTTTCCTAACTGCTCAATGTCTTCGTACTGCACTGCAAGCAGCACCTGGCCATCCGGCGCCATCAGCCCCTTGAACTTTTCATCCATGGTCAACTGCAACATGCCGTGCTTGGCATCGTACTCAATGTCGCTGTAGCCGGGTACCAGCAGCTCCCGGCCTTTCGCGTCCAGCCAGCCGAACAGACGGCCAGAGATGTCGCCGTCGTGGAACCTGACTGCGCTTCGCCAACCGACCAGACGGCCGTTCGCGTCCAGGACCGGATCGAGGCGGCTGTCGAAACGCGGCGGCACGGCCCACTCGCCCTTGTCGTCCAGCAGACCCCAACGCAAGCCGTCCGGGTCACTGGCGCTGACCAGGCCTTCGTGGAAATCCTTGAGGTCCACCTTGCCGGGGAAGGTGATCCGGGTTATTTGCCCGGTCGCCAGATCCAGGCGAACAAGCGGGTCATCGGGATTGCCGGGAGAACCAATGAAAGCATCCTGGCTCACGCGCGTGATTCGCTGCACATCCCTGGGCAACACATGGCTCTTGCCATCGCGCTCCACCACCATCGGGTGCATGCCGTTCGAGGCAAGCGCGGCGCCATCCTGAAAAGGGTTCAAGTAGTCGTAGTACTGTGGCTGGACGACCCACTGGCCGCGCCCGTCGATGGCGCCCCAACGGCGACGCGCGGAGGGGTCGTCACCCGAGAAGGACATCACAAACGGCTCATCGGGCGGTTCGCGGGTGGACATCACCAACGGTCCCTCGAGCGGCTTGCCGCCAGGGCCGCCGGGGTAGCTGGAGACAAAGTGGCTCATTTCGCCGTAGCCCCATTCGGGATTGAAAACGAGTTGGCCGTCCCGGGTGATGATCTGCGTCTTTTCCCTCCCTATGCCCCACCGTACCACCACGGCCAGAGGCAGCAGATCCAGGTGACTGCGCTCCGTGGCGGCCTCGCCGGAAGGCACGAGGCTCACCGTATCCCCTACCATCAACGCCTGATCGCCTTGCAATGCACGGTCTTCGCTTGACACCACCCGGCGGCCCGTCGTGTCGAAGATGTCGAATTGCAGCCGCACTTGCGTACCCTCGGTGGCCCGCCCGATCAGCATGAGATGGGTGCCGGAGGCATAGGCACCGGGTGCGGAGATATGGCTGCGAACCATGCCCGTCCGGGCATGGAATGCCCAGCTCCGCTCGCAACCCGCCACGACACTCCATTGCGCCGTCTCTACCGACAATGCGACCGACACCTCGCGCAGGCTTGGGCAAGTGGCCGCGGGCAACAATACTCGTCCGTCTCGGCCAATGATGTCGCTGCCAGCCTTTCCCGCATAGGTGGCCTGGTAGCCGCCCCAGGCCTGCCGCGTTATCCGCTCGTACTTCGGGGGGAGTACGAACCGGCCCTGCCGGTCAATCAGCCCAACGCTACGTCCGGACAGGCTGTCGCCCTCGGCATCCCCGCCCGCCGGTTCGGCCGTCTGTGCGATGGCCAGGCCCTCTTGAAATAGCCCGATCGATGCGAAGCGCGCGGGCACCGTCCAGCGCCCCTGGATGTCCATCGTTCCCCAGAGCGCATCGCGGCCGTTCTGCTCACGCAGTACCGTAGAAAGGAGGCCTTCGCCTGCATCGTATAAGGACTTCATGGCCTCGGGCGCCGGGAACAGCCCGTCATCGCGATGCCAGAGCCAGCGGGCGCCTTGGCGCCTGGCGTGGTAGAGCCCCCGGGCGTCCGGGGCTACGTCGATCTCCAGGCCGGCCTCGAAACGCTTGACCACCTGTCCGCGTCGATCGATCAGCAGATAGCCCTGTCCACGCTCGCTGACCATGGCCGTCTCACCCTGAAAGGGCCCGGCTTGCTCGTAGGCCGGGGCGATTACCCATTGGCCATGGCGGTCGATGTAGCCCCAACTGCCGTCCTCCTCCTCCTTGGCGGCGGCCAGGCCGGTGGCGAAACCATTGACATAGTCGAAGCTGGGAGGAATCACCAGTTCACTGGTCTTGTCGACAAAGCCCCAACGCTCCCCCAACTCGACAGCCGCCAAGCCTTCCGAAAAGTCACCCGCATTGGCAAAACGCGGCTCTCCGGCCAACTTGCCGAACTTGTCCATGAAGCCCCAGGCGCCACCGATCTTGAAGCACGCCATGTCCTCATGCACGTCGCACAAGTATTCGATGGCCGAGCGATCGCTCAATGGCTCCTCGCCAGGCTCCGCCCGCGCCGGGCCGCTGGCCAGCGCCAGCCAGAACAGCGCTATCGAAGCGCACCATCCCGTCAGCTTGTGCCGGCGGGCACTCGGGAGAGCCAACCATGAGGATCGCGATGAAGTCATACACCGAGGTGTCCGGAGAAATTCAAAACAAACCTGCGACAGGCCATCTACCGGTCAGGGCAGATCCACTGCGTGTGCCGTGTCCCTCGGGTACATCGGAAAGTAGAGCCAATCCGTCTCGTCGGCTGCTGCGCTGGGAGCCGATGCCAGTGCCAACAGACTGCCTGCTGCCAGCCATCGCCGGAGGATGCTTTTCATCGCGGAGTCCACTGCGTCACAACGGACATCGGTCACCAGGGAAGCAAGACGCCGGCATATCGACCCCATGTACGCGTGACGCATGCTCTTGCGGTTCGCAAAAGCCCTCTACGCCGCACCCTCCAACAACTTGCAAGCGCATCGCATTGCCCATTGATAACGTTCCTTCCATGAAGGCCTCGAAGTCCACGCATACCGACGACCTCGCCATCCTTTGCATAGGCGGTGAAATCATAGATGGTGAAATAAGCGGCTTCAAAGCGCACGTCCCTGCAAACGAAACCTCCCACTATAGTCTCGCTCCGCCAGTCTGACTATGAGACGAATCCGAAAGATCATTCTGAAAACGGCCACGGCCTTTCGACGTCCACGATGTCCGGGAAGACGCGGGAGCATCTGTTCAACTTCTGGGGCCTGCTGGACGAGTTGCTCAACCTGGTGCTGTTTGGCCTGATCGGACTGGGGATCATCGTGCTGTCCCTGCCGGACTTCCACGGCCGCGAAATGCTGGTCGGCGTAACTTAGCTGGTGGTGGTGTTCAGCTTGCTGATACAAGCCACGGCCCTGGTGCGGCTGGCGAGACATCTGAGTGGTGCATCTGCCGAATGATGGTCCGCCGTTGGATCACGTGCGTAGTCATCGGGATCGCCCAGCACTGTCCAATGGCGGATGAGTTGGACAGGGAAAGAGAAGAAAATTCGATGACACTTTCAGATTTATCTCATAGACCCAGGCGGTGTGTAGCGATTAGCATGCTTCCCTGATTTGGGATCGTGAAGCGTGCGCTCCTATGCAACCGGCCTCCGACAACGAACAGTCTGGAAACGCAGGGCGCTTGAGGGCACACGCATCTCAGTGCGGTGACACCTAAAACGAACGAGAGAGGAATCCGTGACAGTGGGGAGCAGTAGATCGTGGACTGGGGCCAGGATTCCCATTGCGATCGGCATGGTTGAGGCTTGGCGGCAAGCCGCTTGCATCATGGTGATAGCCGCTTTGGCAGGCGGTTGCGCCACTGCGCCAGGAGATCGTGCGAACTCGGTGATAACGGTGCAAAACACTGCCGAGTCACGAGGACCCAAGCGGGCGCCGGCGCCTGATTATCGTGCGCTCGCCGTCGACGGCCAGGCTTACCTGTGGTTGGATGCCGATCAAGCCGAGAAAACTGGAGTTGTTCAGTTCGGGCTTGTCGGAAGATCGATGGCATCAGATGCTGGGGCCCATTCATCGCGTTATCTGGCCGATCGGCGCGCATGCTCCCGGGCGGGATTGGCGAGAGGCTTTCAACGCGCGTCCGGTCGAAGCCACGCTACCTGGCGACGGCGCCTTCCATCTGAGTGAGCAGGAAACCGAGGCGCTCGATGCAGCGGCCGGAGAAGCCTTTCTCCGGCTGACCGCGCACGATCTTCGGGAGACGCTGCCAGCGCTTCGCGCTGAGTCGGACGAAGCGCTCATGGCGCGATTGCGCGTCATCAATCAATCCGCTCTCGATCTTGGCTTCCGCTTGGAAACGCATATCCAGAGGTATATGGAGCTGCGGCTGACGTACCCGGACGAGGCGTTTGCAGCGGACCAGCCGGCCGGGGCGGTGCTGGGCCGCACCGAGTGGGCGCCGCGGCAGCGCCTGGTCGAAGCCGAGCCGCTGCTGAAGCAGCACGCCGTCGCCACGCCGTAGGCGAGGGCCGCCATGTGGAACTTGGTAAAGGTGCGAAGGCAGTCCTATCTTCTTTGGATGGTCTTGGCATTGGCTGGATGCCAGACGTCCACGGAGGGCGATGCCATCGTCGGCACCGAAGGCGACGCGTTCAAGCGCGAACTGTCTGCCGCCGCTGCGGGCGATATGAAGGCGCAAGCGGCTATCGGCATTCGATACGAGGAAGGCGTGGGCGTGGCCGCCGACGAGGAAAAGGCGGCGTACTGGATGCGGAAAGCCGCGGCGCAGGGTGATGCAGCTACCCAAAACCGCCTGGGGCTGCTGATCTACAACAAGCCGAAGGAAGCCGCGCAGTGGTATCGCAAGGCCGCAGAACAGGGGCATGCCCCTGCGCAGGTCAACCTGGGCATCCACTACATGACCGGGGCGGGGGTGAAGCGCGACGACAGCCAGGCGGTTTTCTGGTTCCGCAAGGCCGCCGAGCTAGGCGACGCGGCGGGGCAGAACAATCTGGCTCTCATGCTCAGGAGCGGGCGCGGGGTGCCGCAAAACTGCCCAGAAGCCCTGGCGTGGCTGCAAAAGGCGGTGGCGCCCGACCAGGCCAGCCAAGCGCGGCAATTCTCAGACGCCGCCATGGCCCAGTTGGGCAATATGTATCGCGACGGGGAGTGCGTCGACCGGGATGAAAGGCGTGCCGTCGAGTGGTTTCGCTCGGCGACCGCGCTTGACGGCATGGACGGCGTCTATGGTCTCGCCAAGGCTTATGCGACGGGCCATGGCGTGGAGCAGGACGTGGTAGTGGCCGTGGCGTTGTTCAAAACCATCGAGGGCCAGACCATCGTCGACAGGGACAACAGCCTTTACGAACTCAGCTTCGCCATCGGCTGGGATGCCAGCTTGCGAGCCGACGCACTGGCCCGCGAGATGCGGGAAGAAGGCCGGCTTGAAGCCCTGGCTCGTTACATGGCTGGCAAGGCGCAGGAGTAAGCGGCGGAACGGGGTCAGGTTTGCCGCTCGGCCAAGATGTCGGAAGGTAACCCGTCCCCGTTCTTACGCCTTCGTCGACCCGCTCGCGTTAGGAGTTGTTATGACCAAGCCCCGCAGGCCCAGTCAGAGCCCCAGTGTCGGTGGCACGCAGGTAGGGGAGCTCACACCCGATCGCGTCACCTCGGCCATGGGGCTGCCGAATCGAAAGACCGTCAAGTGGTTGTTGATCCTACTGAGCTGGTTCTTGGTGCCGGTCGATACGGCAAATCCGTCTGGGTGTTCGGGCGGGATGGCCACAGCCTCTACGAGTATGAGCGAGTTCTTTTCGAGCCTCCCTCGTTCTATCGCTGGGACATGATCGACCCGTGATCCTGATGGGCGGGGCTCCATGGGAGCAGCCTGGTAGGCAAAGTACTGCATTCGTTGATGGGACAAGAACGGGGCCCGGCTAACTTCCTGATTGGCCACCGCAGCCGGAACGCGCGCGCTATCCGCAAACTGCCATCTGAGTACATCTCCTTACATCGAACATTTCAATGTATTCAAAAATGTACTCGTTTGCAGGTGGCTTTGGGTGGAACTCGGCAGGCGCCAGAAAACAAGAAAGCCCGCAGCGGCGGGCTTTTTCGAGGATCAGAAGACTTCGTTGGAAGTCCCCGGAAGTGCAAGTGGTGCCCAGGAGAGGACTCGAACCTCCACAGTGTTGCCACCGCTAGGACCTGAACCTAGTGCGTCTACCAATTTCGCCACCTGGGCAAGGTGAGGGGCGCATTGTACCCAAAAGTTCGAGATTTGCAAGTGCTGCCGATGCTGATCCGTTTATGGGAAGCAGAGGGTATCGATTTCCCGGCCAGGAGTGGCCGGGGCTGGTAAGGCGCGCTCATTCAAGTATTCTGTCTCGAACAGACACGCCAGGAGCGGGCAAGAATATGGAGAATCATCGGGACACCATCGAATCGACATCGGCCACAAGCAGTCGCTCCACAGCCAAAGCGCATTCGTCGCCATTGCGCATCGAACAAGCAAGGGTAGACGATGCGCAGGCTGTGGCTTCCGTCCTGCAAGAGGCAGCCCAGTGGCTCGCCGGCACTGGCAGGCCGCTATGGACGCCTTCGGATGTAAGCCACGAGCGCGTGCTTCGCGATACCGTGGCGGGGAACTACTTTGCGGCGCGCGATGGCGGCGACGTTGTTGGCGTCATGCGGTTCGATCTGGAAGACCCGTATTTCTGGCCGGAAATCGAGGCCGGCACATCCGCTTTCGTGCACAAGCTGGCGGTTCGCCGTTCGTGGGCGGGCAAGGGCGTTTCCACCGCGCTGCTCGCTTTTGCCCGCGAGCGTGCGCGAGGTCTCGAGCGCGGGCATCTTCGGCTGGATTGCGTTGCGGACAGGCAGGCGCTGCGAACCCTCTACGAGCGCTTCGGCTTTGCGTTGCACAGCTACCTGGAAAAAGGCGCGCTGTCCTTCGCCCGTTACGAACTTGCGGTGACGGACTGAGTTGATGGCCGTCGCATCTCGACCTGTGAGCTTGGCTTGCTGTTGGGTAAAGGGATGCCACGCTCAAGCCGCATCCGGCGGTGTGTCACTTTTCGTCGTGCCGGCGCCGCGCGCCCGCCACAGCAGCCGTCGCAGCATCCAGGCCCCGGCCAGGCCCAATGGAATGGCTAGCGCCCACACGCCGACCGGTGCTTCCAGCACGGTGTTCTCCGGCTCCAGCGCGGCAGAGATCATGACCCCCGTGTTGATGCCCGCATGCAGGACGATGCCGGGCCAGAGCGAGCGCGTGCGGCAATAGAGCTCGGCTGCGAACAGCCCTACCGCAAACGCGATGACGAACTGGTAGACGTTCAGGTGCGCCACGCCGAAAACGAAGGCCGAATACACGGCGGCATCGGCAGGGCCGTAGCGCCTGAGCATGCCGCGCAGCAAGATGCCGCGGAAGAACATTTCCTCGATGAACGGCGCGATCAGGCAGACCAGCACCCAGATGCCGATGCCGCCGCCCGTCATCTCCGTCAGCATGCGCGCGTCGGCCGCGGACAAGGGGAGCAACGCCTCCAGGCCGATCATCGCCAGCCCGTCGAGCAACAGGATCAGCGGCACCATCAGCAGGATCGGCGGGCCCAGCATGCCGAGCGTGGCGGGCACGCTGGCGGCGCCCTCGTGGAACAGTTTGCGGTAGCTCGATCCGCCGGCATGCAGCATGATGCTGAACACCAGCCCATAGCAGGCCACGCGGATCAGGCTGGCGGCGGCCATCGGCTGCATGCCGCTGCGCAGCAGGGGCGGGCGCAGCAGCATGGTCAGCATCAGTTCGACGAACCAGGCCACGAAGGTGAGCGCCAGTGCCCACTGGAAGGAAATCGCCTGGGTCTGGGTCTGGCCGGTTCGGATTCATGGATCGGGAGCGCCTTCTGAACGATTGGCTGGCGATATCGGATGCCGGGATGGCGCGCAACGGATCCTTGCCGGAATGCCTGCCGGCGGCTTTCCCCGTGTTGTGGCAAGCCGCTTCCATTAACGGCAGCGGCGGTGCGATTCTGTAGGACCGGCGGTTTGTCCGGCTTTGCGTCATCCTCCTTGTGCCGGGCAGTCTGGGCTGGGCACGGGACCGGGACGCGCGCGTAACGCGCGGTACGGGCGCGGATTCCGTTCGCGGCCGGGTATCGTATAAGATACGGCGCTCTTCTCATCCCCGAACAAGCGGATCTGCGCAATGAAAAGAATCGCATTGCTGGCCCTGGCATTGACTGTCCAGACGGCCGCATACGCGGCTGGAGACGTACAGGCCGGTGGAGCGGTATTCGCCAGGAAATGCGCGTCCTGCCACAGCGTCGGACCATCGGCGCGCGGTGCCTTTGGTCCTCAGCTCAATGCCATCTTTGGCAGGGTCGCCGGCGCGACGAGCGACTATCAGTATTCTCCGGAGATGAAAAAATCGGGGATCGTGTGGTCGCAGAAGACGCTCAGCGCGTTTATCCAGTCGCCGAGCAAGGTGGTGCCGGGTACCAGGATGCGATTTTGGGGAATCAGCGACGAACGGCAGATCGAGGACTTGCTGGCATACCTGCACGCGTACAAGTAGCGGGAGCGGCTCCGGTAGCTTGCCGGTCACTCTCGCGGGCGATTGTCCGGAGCGTGCCTGAGCCGCGGGCCTGCGCATGGAACGCGGGTTTGCAGTGTTTCTTCGCCAGGTTCCTCATGAGGCACAAGGGATGCCGAGCGGCAGTTATATTTTCAACGTCTCAATAGCGCGGCAATAATATATTTCACAATCGCCACGAAGTACATTAACCTTGCCGCAAAATGTAATCAAAGAGGCCCCACATGCCAGAATACCGCTCCAGAACGACAACCCATGGCCGCAACATGGCCGGCGCCCGCGCCCTGTGGCGCGCCACCGGCATGAAAGACGATGACTTCGGCAAGCCCATCATTGCGGTGGTGAACTCGTTCACGCAGTTCGTGCCGGGCCACGTGCACCTGCGCGACCTGGGCGCGCTGGTGGCCAAGGAGATCGAAGCCGCCGGCGGCGTCGCCAAGGAATTCAATACCATCGCCGTCGATGATGGCATCGCCATGGGTCACGGCGGCATGCTGTACTCGCTGCCGTCGCGCGAACTGATCGCGGACTCGGTGGAGTACATGGTCAACGCGCACTGTGCCGACGCCATGGTGTGCATCTCCAATTGCGACAAGATCACCCCGGGCATGCTGATGGCCGCCATGCGCCTGAACATCCCGGTGGTCTTCGTCTCCGGCGGCCCGATGGAAGCGGGCAAGGTCAAGTCGCCGGCGGACGGCCAGGTCATCGCCAAGATCGACCTGATCGATGCCATGATCAAGGCGGCCGACCCGAAGGTCAGCGACGCGGAAGTGGCGGAAGTCGAGCGCAGCGCCTGCCCGACTTGCGGCTCCTGTTCTGGCATGTTCACCGCCAACTCCATGAATTGCCTGACCGAGGCCATCGGCCTGGCATTGCCCGGCAATGGCACCATTGTCGCCACACACGCCTGGCGCAAGGGCCTGTTCGAACAGGCTGGCCGTCTGGTGGTGGACCTGTGCCGCCGCTACTACCAGGAAGAAGACGCTTCCGTCCTGCCGCGCAGCATCGCCAGCAAGAGCGCTTTCGAGAACGCCATGGCGCTGGACGTGGCCATGGGCGGATCGACCAATACCGTGCTGCACCTGCTGGCGGCCGCACAGGAAGCCGGCGTGGATTTCACCATGGCCGACATCGACCGCATCTCGCGCAAAGTGCCGTGCCTGTGCAAGGCGGCGCCTGCCACCGACAAATACCATATCGAAGACGTGCACCGCGCCGGCGGCATCATCGGCATCCTGGGCGAACTGGCGCGGGCGGAACTGCTGGACGTGTCCTGCGGCAATGTGCACAGCGGCACCCTGGGCAATGCCATCGCCAAGTGGGACGTCAACGGCGGCGCCGGTGAAGAAGCGCGGAGGTTCTACCGCGCAGCGCCCGGCGGCATTCCCACCACCGTCGCTTTCAGCCAGGAAGCCACGTTCCTGACGCTGGATACCGATCGCAAGACAGGCTGCATCCGCAGCAAGGAAGACGCCTACTCCAAGGATGGCGGCCTGGCCGTGCTGTACGGCAACCTGGCCGAGAAGGGCTGCATCGTCAAGACCGCCGGCGTGGATGAATCGCAATGGGTCTTCGCCGGGCGCGCCCGCGTCTTCGAAAGCCAGGACGACGCGGTCGAGGCTATCCTGGGCGACCAGGTGGTGGCGGGCGATGTGGTGGTGATCCGCTACGAAGGCCCCAAGGGCGGTCCCGGCATGCAGGAAATGCTCTATCCCACGTCCTACCTGAAGTCCAAGGGCCTGGGCAAGACCTGCGCGCTGTTTACCGACGGTCGTTTCTCGGGTGGTTCGTCGGGGCTGGTGATCGGCCATGCGTCGCCGGAAGCGGCCGAAGGCGGCACCATCGGCCTGGTGGAAGACGGCGACGCGATCGAGATCGATATCCCCAACCGCAGGATGCACCTGGCGGTGCCGGAGGAGGAACTGGCGCGCCGCCGGCAGGCCATGCAGGCACGCGGCGACCGGGCCTGGATGCCGGTGGATCGTCAACGCGTGGTGTCGCAAGCCTTGCAGGCCTATGCGGCGCTGGCGACCTCCGCCGACCGCGGCGCGGTGCGGGATCTCTCGCA
>NZ_JARJLM010000680.1 GCF_029335485.1 Cupriavidus basilensis | reverse complement strand
CGCCGGTCGCGATGGTGGCGGCTGACGACGCTCGCGGCAAGAGGCCGCCGCGGTCCGGGGATGCCGGCGCCAGGTGGCGCGCGGGCGCCAGGGACGGCTTGTCAGCCAAGCCGGTTCAGCAGGCCTCGCACGCGGTACCGCATCCGCAGCCGCGATCCGCCGGCGTCCGGCTGGCTGCTGCCGTTGCCACTGCTGTTGGCGTGCCTGAGCGTGGCGGGATCGGCGAGGCGCCGGTATCCGAGTTCCCTGATGCTGCCTACCTGCGCCCGAGCGCGGTGGCCTACCTGCCGCCCGATGCCCGCATCGAATTGCTTGCCCACGTCCGCCTGACCGGCGATTAACCGGCAGGCGCCGTCTCGCCGGGGGCCAGGCCGAACCGTCGTATCCGCCGATGGAAGCCGCGTGCCGGCGGTGGTAGGCTAGCGGGCATGAAACCCGTATTCACTCTTCTCATGCCCATCCGTTGGGGCGACATGGACGCCATGGGCCATGTCAACAACACGGTCTACTTCCGCTACCTGGAGCAGGCGCGCATTTCCTGGTTCGAGTCGCTCGGCCATGGCGGGAAGGATGCCGACGGCTGTGGCCCGGTCATCATCAATGCGAACATGACGTTCATCAGGCAGTTGCGCTATCCCGGGGATATCGAGATCCGCATGTATGCCGGCGAGCCGGGCCGCACCAGCTTCGAGACCCGCATGGAGATCCGCCGCACGGACCAGCCCGACGTGGTGTATGCCGAGGGCGGGGCCAAGGTGGTGTGGTGCGACTATGAGGCCGAGAAATCGGTGCCCGTGCCGCCAGCGATCCGCGCACTGATTGAATAGGCCCGGGGCCGCTGGCGAACGCTCGGCAGTCAGTGATTGACCAGGCGCTGCACCAGGTCGACCGAGGTGCTGGCGCCATATTTCTTCATCAGCCGGGCCCGGTAGATATCCACCGTGCGCGGGCTGATCGACAGCAGCTTGCCGATCTGCTTGCTGGTCTTGCCGTCCACCAGTTGCGCGGCGATATCGCGTTCGCGGGCCGTCAGTTCGGCGGTGACGGGACGTTTCTGCGAAAGATCCTCGAAGGTCCAGATGCCGGCGCCCAGGGGTTGCCGGCGGTCCAGCGCGCGTCCGGTGACGTGGCACCAGAACAGTTCGCCGCCGGCGCGCTTCATGATGCGCTCGTCCGAGTAGGTGCCCTTGGCGTTCATGATGGGCACGATACGGGCGCCGGTGCGCTCGAATTCATCGGCGGTGGGGTAGAGTACCTGGAACGACTCGCCGAGCAGGGCCTGCCTGCTGGTGCCGAAGATGCGGCAGAGTTCGTCGTTGCAGTCCTCGATCATCCGCTCGCGCGACAGCACAAGGCCGACGGGGGCGAGCTGGAAGGCGGTCTGGTAGTCGATGGCGGGCATTTGCTTATGTAATTGTACGTATTGGCGCGGGATGCGGCGCTTGCGTATGCTGTCGGACATTCGGCAACCGGGCGATCTCCGCCCGATTGTACCGTTACAATTTCCCTGCGTGGCTCGCCGGCAGCACCTGAAGGCGGGCGCAATGACAGGAAATCACCGAGGAAGGAGCAAAGCATGAACAAGGTCTACGCCAGCGCCGCGGAGGCGCTCGCGGGCGTCGTTCGCGACGGCCAGACGATCGCGGTTGGCGGTTTCGGTCTGTGCGGCATCCCGGAGGCGCTGATCGGCGCCCTGCGCGACAGCGGCGCCAGTCAGCTCACCTGCATCTCGAACAACGCCGGCGTGGACGGCTTCGGGCTCGGCCTGCTGCTCGCCACGCGCCAGATCAGGAAGATGATCTCGTCCTACGTGGGCGAGAACAAGGAGTTCGAGCGCCAGTACCTGGCCGGCGAACTCGAACTGGAATTCACCCCGCAGGGCACGCTGGCCGAGAAGCTGCGCGCGGGCGGCTCGGGCATCCCGGCCTTCTTCACCAAGACCGGCGTGGGCACCATCGTGGCCGAGGGCAAGGAAATCCGTGAGTTCGACGGCCAGCAGTACGTGATGGAGCGTGCGCTGACCGCCGACGTGGCGCTGGTCAAGGCATACAAGGCGGACCGCGCGGGCAACCTGGTGTTTCGCCGCACCGCGCGCAACTTCAACCCGATGTGCGCGATGGCCGGCAAGGTCACCGTGGTCGAGGTCGAGCAGCTGGTCGAGACCGGCACGCTGGATCCGGACGAGATCCATACCCCGGGCATCTTCGTGCAGCGCATCGTGCTGAACGCCAATCCCGAGAAACGCATCGAGCAGCGCACCGTGCGTGCCGCAGGCTAAGGAGAAACATCATGGCATGGACACGTGAGGAAATGGCGGCGCGCGCCGCAAGCGAGCTGCAGGACGGCTTCTATGTGAACCTGGGCATCGGCCTGCCGACGCTGGTGGCCAACCACGTTCCGCAAGGCATGGAAGTCTGGCTGCAATCCGAGAACGGCCTGCTGGGCATCGGCCCGTTCCCGACCGAGGCCGAGGTCGACGCCGACATGATCAATGCCGGCAAGCAGACCGTGACCACGCTGCCGGGCTCGTCGATCTTCTCGTCGGCGGATTCCTTCGCGATGATTCGCGGCGGCCATATCAACCTGGCTATCCTGGGCGCGATGCAGGTCAGCGAGAAGGGCGACCTGGCCAACTGGATGATCCCTGGCAAGATGGTCAAGGGCATGGGCGGCGCGATGGACCTGGTGGCCGGCGTCGGCCGCGTAGTGGTGCTGATGGAGCACACCGCCAAGAAGAAGGACGGCAGCGAGGACATCAAGATCCTGGCATCGTGCGCGCTGCCGCTGACCGGCGTGGGCGTGGTCAACCGCATCATCACGGACCTCGGCGTGATCGACGTCACCGAAGCCGGCCTCAAGCTGGTGGAAACGGCGCCGGGCGTGAGCCGGGAAGAGATCCAGAGCAAGACGGGCGCGCCGCTGCTGTGATGCATGCCGCCGCCGCGCGCGCCCTCGTGGCGGGCGCGGCGCCCCGGCTGAACTGAAAAAGCCCCGCGAGCTTGTGTTCGCGGGGCTTTTCGTTTGGGCCGGCGTTTTGCTTTTCTGTCAGGCGCTGCGCCGGTTGTAGCTGGCGAAGACCGACGCGCCACCGTCCGCACGGATCAGCAGGACGTCGAAGGGGTCCTTGCGCGAGCCCTGTTCCATGCCTGGCGAGCCTACCGGCATGGCCGGTACTGCCAGGCCCACGGCTTTCGGCCTGGCGGCCACCAGCCGCTTGACGTCGGCGGCCGGCACATGCCCCTCGATCGCGTAGCCGGCGATGTGGCCGGTATGGCAGGAGCCAAACCGTTCGGGAATGCCGAAGCGCGCGCGATAGACGCCGGTGTCGTCCACGTTGCGTACGGTGACGGCGAAACCGTTCGTGCGCAGGTGCTCGACCCAGCCCTCGCAACAGCCGCACTGCGGGCTCTTGTACACCGTGATGGCGAGCGGGGCGGCAGCCACGCTGGTGGCGGCGCGCAGGCTCGCGGCGGCGGTGGCGCCCAGGGCCAGGGCGCGTAGAAAGCGACGTCTTTGCACGGTTTGAATGACAGGTTGCGGGGATGGGGCGCTGGCCCGGCGCGCCTTGGTGCCGGCTACGCTCATTGCGCCACCCAGCCGCCGTCCATGTTCCAGGCCACGCCCCGCACCTGCCGGGCGGCGTCGCTGGACAGGAAGACCGCCAGGGCGCCGAGTTCCTCCGGCGTGACGAACTGGCCGGACGGCTGCTTCTCGATCACCAGCTCATGTTTGGCCTGTTCCACCGGGATGCCTTCTTTCTGGGCGCGCGCTTCCACCTGTTTCTGCACCAGCGGGGTCAGCACCCAGCCCGGGCAGATCGCATTGGCGGTCACGCCGGTCTGCGCCGTCTCCAGGGCCGTCACCTTGGTCAAGCCGACGATGCCGTGCTTGGCGGCCACGTAGGCGGATTTCTGCGCCGACGCAACCAGCCCGTGGGCGGAGGCGATATTGATGACGCGGCCCCAGTTCTTGCGCTTCATGCCGGGCAGGGCCAGGCGGGTAGTGTGGAAGGCCGAGGTCAGGTTGATGGCGATGATGGCGTCCCAGCGCTCGGTCGGGAAGTCCTCGATATTGGCCACGTACTGGATGCCGGCGTTGTTGACCAGGATGTCGGCGCCGCCGAACTCGGTCTCGGCATAGCGCATCATGTCCTCGATCTCCGAAGACTTGCTCATGTCGGCGCCGTGGTAGCCCACGCGGATGCCGGGGCCGGCCTGCGCGATCTCGCGCTTGGCGCCCTCGGCGTCGCCGAAGCCGTTGACGATGATGTTGACGCCTTGGGCGGCGAGCGCCTGTGCGATGCCGAGACCGATACCGCTGGTTGAACCCGTGACCAGTGCTGTCTTGCCTGTGAGCATGGATGCCTCCGTCTGGGAGTTTGGACTTTGGAATGGGACTGTCTGAAGATCGCGGCCGGCAGCCTGCGCCATGCGCATGGCGGCGCGAATCCGGATGCTGTGGCATTGTAACTGCCGCAGCGTACAATCGAGCTTTGCCCACTGCGGGCGCTGCTTGCCGGCGGCGCCATATTTGCCACCGTATCGCTACCGTATTGCCAGGGAGTTCAGATGTCAGCCAGTCCGCGCCTCGGCTTCGTCCAGTGCATCAGTCCGGCGGGTCTTCACCGCATGGCGTATCACGAGTGGGGCGACCCCACCAATCCCCGCGTGCTGATGTGCGTGCATGGCCTGACCCGAACCGGCCGCGACTTCGATACCGTTGCCGCTGCGCTGTGCGGGGAGTATCGCGTGGTGTGTCCCGATGTGGTGGGGCGTGGCCGCTCGGACTGGCTCGCCGATCCGCGCCGCTACGTGATGCCGCAGTACGTCTCGGATATGGTCACCCTGGTCGCGCGGCTCAATGTCGAGCAGGTCGACTGGTTCGGCACGTCGATGGGCGGCCTGATCGGCATGGGGCTGGCGGGCTTGCCCAGGACGCCGGTGCGCAAGCTGCTGCTCAATGACGTGGGGCCGCGCATTGCCGCCTCGGCGGTGGAGCGGATCGGCGCCTACCTGGGCCTGCCGGTGCGGTTCAAGACCTTCGAGGAGGGCCTGGCCTACCTGCAGACCATCAGCGCATCCTTTGGCCGTCACACGCCGGAGCAATGGCGCGAGCTCAACGGCGCCATCCTCAAGCCGGTGCAAGGCGCCGAAGGCCTGGAATGGGGCTTGCATTACGATCCGGCCATGGCGGTGCCGTTCCGCGAGACCACGCCCGAGCAGGTGAGCGCCGGCGAGGTGGCGCTGTGGCAGTCGTTCGAGGCCATCCAGGCGCCCACGCTGGTGGTGCGCGGCGCCCAGTCCGATTTGCTGACGCGCGAGACGGTGGCGGAAATGGTGGCGCGCGGGCGCAGCGTGACGTCGGTGGAGGTGCCGGATGTGGGGCATGCCCCTACGTTTATCGATCCCGCGCAGGTGGCCATCGCCAAGCAGTTCTTCCTGGGCGCGGCCTGAGGCTCCGAAGCCGGCCGCGGCCCCGTATCCGATGTTTTTTACCTGATGATCGAAGTCCTGCCATGAGTACCAATGAACTGAAGCGCGCCCATGTGGGCAAGCGCCTGTCCGAATATGCCATCTACAACGGCGTGGTCTACCTTGCCGGCCAGGTGCCCGAGGTCGATCCGGGCGCGGATCTGCGCGGCCAGACCCGCGAGGTGCTGGGCCATATCGAACGCCTGCTGAACGAAGCCGGCAGCGACAAGAGCCGGATTCTTTCGTGCCAGATATTCCTGACGGATGTCGACCAGATCGGCATCATGAACGAAGTCTGGGACGAATGGGTGGTGCAGGGCAATACGCCCCCGCGCGCCACGGTCGAGGCGCGCCTGGCCAACCCCCAATACCTGATCGAAGTGGTGGTGACCGCTGCGCTCAAGTGAGGGTGGTGCAGCGAGATGGTGACGTCGACTGACCTGACGGGGCAGACTGCCGGCACGCCCGATGCCGGTCTGGTGGAGGATGCCCTGGCCTATGTGCGCGAGCGCGGCAGCGAAGCGCTGCTGCCCACGGGCGAAACCGTGCTGTCGCATGCCGAGGGCATGCTGCGCATTCTGGACGGCCTGCGCGTCGACGATGCCGCGCGCGCCGCGACCTGCCTGTTTGCGATGGCGGCCTTCGTGCCGGGCTGCGAGGAGGAGATCGAGCCGCGCTTTGGCGAGGAAGTCGCGAAGCTGGTCAAGGGGGTGCGGCAGTTGCTGCGCATCGGCGCCATCGCCGTGGGCCATAGCGATGCGCCTGAAACCACCAAGGACGAAATCGCCGCGCGGCAGGAGCAGGTGGAAGCGCTGCGCAAGATGCTGCTCGCCTTCGCGCAGGACATCCGCGTGGTGCTGGTGCGGCTGGCCTCGCGCCTGCAGACGCTGCGCTGGCTGGCGCAGGTCAAGGCGCAGCCGCTGCCGGGCGTGGCGCGCGAAACGCTGGAGATCTACGCGCCGCTGGCCAATCGCCTCGGTATCTGGCAGGTGAAGTGGGAGCTGGAGGATCTCGCCTTTCGCTTCGAGCAACCCGATACCTACAAGCGCATCGCGCGCCTGCTCGACGAGAAGCGTATCGAGCGCGAAGGCTATATCGCCAGCGCCATCGCGCGCTTGCAGTCCGAGCTGGAGTCGGCCGGCATCCGCGCCGACGTGACTGGCCGTCCCAAGCATATCTACAGCATCTGGAAGAAGATGCGCGGCAAGGAACTCGACTTTGCCGATCTCTACGATGTGCGGGCCTTCCGCGTGATCGTGGATGACATCAAGGATTGCTACACGGTGCTCGGCATCGTCCACCATATCTGGCAGCCGATCCCGCGCGAGTTCGACGACTATATCTCGCGGCCCAAGGCCAACGGCTACAAGTCGCTGCATACGGTGGTGATCGGTGACGATGGGCGCGCCTTCGAGGTGCAGATCCGCACCCAGGAGATGCATCACTTCGCCGAGTACGGCGTGGCGGCGCACTGGCGCTACAAGGAGGCCGGCAGCAAGGGCTACAGCGGCCAGTTCTCCGCCAGCGAGCGCTACGACGAGAAGATCGCCTGGCTGCGCCAGCTGCTGGCCTGGAAAGACGATGCCGATCATCTGGTCGCGCACGACGAGTCGCCCTGGGAGCAGCTCAAGCATGCCGCCATCGACGACCATATCTATGTGCTGACGCCGCAGGCGCGCGTGGTGGCCTTGCCGCAAGGCGCCACGCCGGTGGACTTTGCCTACTACCTGCATACGGATCTCGGCCATCGCTGCCGGGGCGCGCGCGTGGACGGCACCATGGTGCCGCTGAACACGGCGCTCAAGAACGGCCAGACGGTGGACATCATCGCGGTCAAGCAGGGTGGTCCTTCGCGCGACTGGCTCAATGTGGAGCTGGGCTACCTGGCCAGCCCGCGAGCGCGCGCCAAAGTGCGCGCCTGGTTCAATGCGCTCGATTCGCAGGAGACCATCTCGCAAGGCCGCGCGCTGATCGACAAGACCCTGCAGCGCGAGGGCAAGACCGCGGTCAACCTGGAAGACCTGGCCACGCGCCTTGGCTTCAAGGCGCCGGACGATCTGTTCGCCGCGGTCGCCAAGGATGAATTCAGCCTGCGGCATGTGGAGCAGGCCCTGCGGCATCCCGAGGGCGAGGCCGCGGTGGTGCAGAGCGAGGAAGAGGCCGTCACCAAGAAGAGCCGTGCCACCAGTGTGGCGCGCGGCGCCAAGAGCGGCGTGCTGGTGGTCGGCGTGGATTCGCTGATGACGCAGATGTCGAAGTGCTGCAAGCCGGCGCCGCCGGACGAGATCGTGGGCTTTGTCACGCGCGGGCGCGGCGTCTCGATCCATCGCCGCACCTGCCACACCTTCGGCCAGCTCGCCGCGCGCGCGCCGGAGCGCGTGATCCAGACCGAGTGGGGCAAGAAGAGCGACGCGGTGTATCCGGTGGACATCCATGTGGAGGCCATCGACAGGCAGGGGCTGCTGCGCGATATCTCGGAAGTGCTGTCGCGCGAGAAGATCAATGTCACCGGCGTGAAGACGCTGTCGAGCAAAGGCGTGGCCCGCATGCAGTTCACCGCCGAGGTTTCGGAGGCCACGCAACTGCAGCGCGCGCTGGGTTTGATAGAAGATGTGGTGGGGGTCTTGCAGGCCAAAAGAAAGTGATGCTATACTTTCGTTCTCGCTAGGCTCGTAGCTCAGCTGGTTAGAGCACCACCTTGACATGGTGGGGGTCGTTGGTTCGAGTCCAATCGAGCCTACCAACGAACGGTAGTAAATGTCGCGCCGTGTTGCATCGGTAGTATCGCAATATGGCGCGGCATGCGGTAAAGCGCAGTAAAGCAGCAAGACAATAGGCTCGTAGCTCAGCTGGTTAGAGCACCACCTTGACATGGTGGGGGTCGTTGGTTCGAGTCCAATCGAGCCTACCAACGCATAGCAGTAGGAAGTAACAGGCAGTACCCGCAAGCAGTACCGCAGCAGTCCGGTTCAACCCGATAGCAAGGACGGAAGAGCGCCATGGTCATGACACCGCGAACTACTACCGCTGATTAGCGACAGTAGTCGGGGTGCGCCTTCGTCCGGGATCGAATCCGGGTTAAATCGAAAAGAAACGCAGCCTTGGCTGCGTTTTTTTTCGTCTGTCGCTTTTCAGCTGCCTGATATGCTTCTCGGTCGCCGGTGAGTCGGTCCGAGCGAATTCCCCGCTGCCCGGCCCATGCGCGCATGGTTGCCTGGTGCCAAAAGATGCTGTTTCATCCGCTTGCCGGCGCGGCCAGCCCGGCGGGTGGAATTCTGAAAGAGGTTTGAGATGATCGCAATCACGCTGCCGGATGGTTCCCGGCGCGAGTTTCCCGGCCCGGTGACGGTTGCCGAAGTGGCGCAGAGCATTGGCTCGGGCCTGGCCAAGGCCGCCCTGGCCGGCAAGGTGGATGGCCAGATGGTCGACACCAGCTACCTGATCGACCGCGACGCCGGCCTGGCCATCGTCACGGACAAGGACGCCGATGGCGTCGACGTGATCCGCCATTCGACGGCGCACTTGCTGGCCTACGCCGTCAAGGAACTGTACCCCGAGGCGCAGGTGACGATCGGTCCGGTGATCGAGAACGGCTTCTACTACGACTTCGCCTACAAGCGTCCTTTCACGCCTGAGGATCTGGCTGCCATCGAGAAGAAGATGGCCGAACTCGCCAAGAAGGACGAGAAGGTGGCGCGCGAAGTCTGGAGCCGCGACGAGGCCGTGAAGCTGTTCGAATCGATGGGCGAGAAGTACAAGGCCGAGATCATTGCCTCGATTCCGCAGGACCAGGAAATCGGTCTCTACCGCGAGGGCAAGTTCGTCGACCTCTGCCGCGGTCCGCACGTGCCGTCCACGGGCAAGCTCAAGGTCTTCAAGCTGATGAAGGTGGCGGGTGCCTACTGGCGCGGCGATGCCAAGAACGAGATGCTCCAGCGCATCTACGGCACGGCCTGGGCCAAGAAGGAAGACCAGGAAGCCTACCTGCACATGCTGGAGGAAGCCGAGAAGCGCGACCACCGCAAGCTGGGCAAGCTGCTTGACCTGTTCCACCTGCAGGAAGAGGCGCCTGGCATGGTGTTCTGGCATCCCAAGGGCTGGCAGGTGTGGCAGGCGGTGGAGCAGTACATGCGCGGCCGCCTGACGCAGGCTGGCTATGAAGAGGTGCGCACGCCGCAAGTGATGGATCGCTCGCTGTGGGAGAAGTCAGGGCACTGGCAGAACTACAAGGAGAACATGTTCGTCACGGAGTCGGAAAAGCGCGACTACGCGATCAAGCCGATGAACTGCCCCGGCCATGTGCAGATCTTCAACCATGGCCTGCGTTCGTACCGCGACCTGCCGCTGCGCCTGGCCGAGTTCGGCGCCTGCCATCGCAACGAGCCCTCGGGCGCGCTGCATGGGTTGATGCGCGTGCGCGGTTTCGTGCAGGATGATGCGCATATTTTCTGCACGGAAGAGCAGATCGTTGCCGAGGCCAAGGCCTTCAACGAGCTGGCGTTCTCCGTGTACGACGATTTCGGCTTCAAGGACATTGCGGTCAAGCTGTCCCTGCGCCCCGAGCAGCGCGCCGGTTCGGACGAGATCTGGGATCATGCCGAGGAAGGCCTGCGGCTGGCGCTGCGCGCCTGCGGCGTGGAGTGGGAAGAGCTGCCGGGCGAGGGCGCCTTCTACGGCCCGAAGGTGGAATACCATATCAAGGACGCCATCGGCCGTTCCTGGCAGTGCGGCACGCTGCAGCTGGACCTGGTGCTGCCGGAGCGCCTGGATGCCGAATACGTCTCCGAGGACAATTCGCGCAAGCGTCCGGTGATGCTGCACCGGGCTATCCTGGGCTCTTTCGAGCGCTTCCTGGGTATCCTGCTGGAAAACCATGCCGGCGCGCTGCCTGCCTGGCTGGCGCCGGAGCAGGTCGTGGTGCTGAATATTGCCGACTCGCAGGCGGAATATGCCGAAAACGTCGTGCAACTGCTGCAAAAACAAGGATTTAGGGCTAAGGCGGATTTGCGTAACGAGAAAATTACGTATAAAATCCGCGAGCATTCCCTTCAGAAGATTCCCTACCTGCTGGTAGTGGGCGACAAGGAGCGGGATGCCAGTCAAGTGGCCGTGCGTGCCCGTGGCAACGTGGATCTGGGTGTCATGTCCGTATCCGCGTTTGTGGAGCGTCTGCAACAGGACGTTGCCAGCAAAGCCTGATGGGATGAGCACGGCTTGTTTTTTGTCTTCTTGAGGTAACGCAACATCGCTACAGACAAAGGTCATCGCATCAATCGCGAAATCAGCGCACCCGAATTGCGCCTGGTCGGGGTTGATAATGAGCAGCTCGGCATCGTCAAGTTCATGGACGCGCTCCGCCTGGCTGAGGATAAGGACTTGGACCTGGTGGAAATCGCTCCGACAGCGGTGCCGCCGGTTGCCCGTATCATGGATTACGGCAAGTTCAAGTACGAGGAAGCCAAGCGCGCGCACGACGCCAAGCTGAAGCAGAAGATCATCCAGGTCAAGGAAGTCAAATTCCGGCCGGGTACGGATGATGGCGACTACAACGTCAAGCTGCGCAACTTGAAGCGTTTCCTTGAAGACGGCGACAAGACCAAGATCACGCTGCGCTTCCGCGGCCGTGAGATGGCGCACCAGGAAATCGGCGCGCGTGTGCTCGAACGCCTGAAGGCGGATCTGGAGGAAGTCGGCCAGGTCGAGCAGATGCCGAAGATGGAAGGGCGCCAGATGGTGATGGTGCTGTCTCCCAAGAAGAAGAAGTAAGATTTTGCGCGGCGCTGCGGTCCGGGGGAGATGCTTCCGGGCGCGGCGTTGCGCGAAAGCAGCGCGGGAGCCGTACGCGGCTTCGCGCAACAATAAGTGGATGCGGGTTTTGCAAGTGCCGGCGCCAGCTGGCCACCTGCATGCATGTCATAGAAGCTGGAGTTATTCATGCCGAAGATGAAGACCAAGAAAAGCGCTTCCAAGCGCTTTACTGCGCGTCCGAATGGTTCGTTCAAGCGTGGCCAGGCCTTCAAGCGTCACATCTTGACCAAGAAGACCACCAAGAACAAGCGCCAGTTGCGCGGCACCCAGGACGTCCATGAGACGAACCTGAAGTCCGTTCGCGCAATGATGCCTTACGCATAACCCTAACGAAAACGAAAGGAGCATTTCATGCCTCGAGTAAAACGTGGGGTCACTGCACGGGCCCGTCATAAGAAAGTCATCGTCGCTGCCAAGGGTTACCGCGGCCGCCGCAATAATGTCTACCGTATCGCCAAGCAGGCGGTCATGCGTGCTGGCCAGTACGCATACCGCGATCGCCGCAACAAGAAGCGCGTGTTCCGCGCTCTCTGGATTGCGCGTATCAATGCTGCTTCGCGTGAGCATGGCATGACCTACAGCGTGTTCATGAACGGTCTGAAGAGGGCCTCGATCGAGCTGGACCGCAAGGTGCTGTCGGATATGGCTATTCACGACAAGCCTGCCTTTGCCGCCATCGTCAACCAGGTGAAAGCCACCGTTGCCTGATGCCGGCTCCGGGGTGGCGCGCTAGTTTCTGGCGTGCTGTCCCGGGCGCAAGCACCGACCACAAGGTCGACAGCATTTCCGCCGAATTTGCCTGAGCAGCGCTCATTGCTGCGATGGCGATCTGGCCGGACCTGCAGAAACGGGGCTCCTCACCGAGCCCCGTTTTCATTTCGAATGCCGTTTCGCATCGTAGACGGCATCCGAAACGAAGCCCGCGCCGCCCCCCGGTGCAGCGCGGGCTCTGCACCCACATCGCACCTAGTGCCAACCCACGCCCGGGCCCAGCGTGACCCGGACGCCAAATCTATCGCCGACCGCCGCCATGTCTCTGGATCCGGATCAAATCGTCGCCGACGCCCAGGCCGCCTTCGCCGCCGCCAACGACAACGCCACGCTGGAAAACGAAAAAGCCCGCTTTCTCGGCAAGACCGGCGCGCTCACCGAGCTGCTCAAGAGCCTCGGCAAGCTCGACCCGGAAACGCGCAAGAGCGAAGGCGCGCGCATCAACCAGGCCAAGCAGCAGGTCGAGGCCGCGCTGCAGGCACGCCGCCAGGCGCTGGCCGATGCGCTGATGAACGCGCGGCTGGCCGCCGAAGCCATCGATGTGACGCTGCCGGGCCGGGCGGTCGCCCGCGGCAGCCTGCATCCGGTGATGCGTACCTGGGAGCGGGTCGAGCAGATCTTCGGCTCGGTGGGCTTTGACGTGGCCGATGGTCCCGAGATCGAAACGGACTGGATGAACTTCACCGCGTTGAACAACCCGGACAACCATCCGGCCCGTTCGATGCAGGATACCTTCTACGTGGATGGCCGCGATAGCGACGACAAGTTGCTGCTGCTGCGTACCCACACCAGCCCGATGCAGGTGCGCTACGCGCGCATGCATGTGGAAAAGTACAAGGGCCGCGAGATGCCGCCGATCAAGGTGATCTGCCCGGGCCGCACCTACCGCGTGGACAGTGACGCCACGCATTCGCCGATGTTCAACCAGGTCGAGGGCCTGTGGATCGGCGAGGACGTGAGCTTTGCCGACCTGAAGGGCGTCTACACCGACTTCCTGCGCAAGTTCTTCGAGCGAGACGACATACAGGTGCGGTTCCGCCCCTCATATTTCCCGTTCACGGAGCCGTCGGCGGAAATCGACATGGCCTTCGGCAACGGCAAGTGGCTGGAGATTTCCGGCTCGGGCCAGGTGCATCCCAATGTGCTGCGCAATATGGGCCTGGACCCGGAGCGCTATATCGGCTTCGCCTTTGGTTCCGGCCTCGAACGCCTGACCATGCTCCGCTACGGCATCAACGACCTGCGCCTGTTCTTCGAAGGCGACGCGCGATTCCTGCGCCAGTTCGCCTGATAGCGCCGCGCCCGAGCATATCGTCACCGACACCACAGAACAGAATACTTACCGGATCAGAAGCGCCATGCAATTCTCGGAATCCTGGCTTCGCAGTTTCGTCAATCCCGACAAGATTTCCACCGATGCGCTTTCGCACAGCCTGACCATGGCCGGGCTGGAAGTGGAAGAGGTCGGCCCGGTCGCGCCGCCCTTCAACAAGGTGGTGGTGGCGCGCGTGCTCGCCACCGAGCGCCATCCCAACGCGGATCGTCTCAATGTCTGCCAGGTCGATGCCGGCACCGGCGAGACCCTGCAGATCGTATGCGGCGCACCCAACGTGGCGCCCGGCATCCTGGTGCCGTGCGCGCTGGTCGGCGCCGTGCTGCCGCCGTCGGAAGCGGGCGGCAAGCCGTTCGAGATCAAGGTGGGCAAGCTGCGCGGCGTGGACAGCTACGGCATGCTGTGTTCGGCGCGCGAGCTCAAGCTGTCGGAAGACCATGGCGGCCTGATGCTCCTGCCCGAGGATGCAAAGATCGGCCAGGACATCCGCGAATACCTGGACCTGGATGACCAGGTCTTCGTCATCAAGCTGACGCCGAACAAGGCCGACTGCCTGTCGATTCACGGCGTGGCGCGCGAAGTTGCCGCGCTGACCGGTGCCGAACTGCGCCTGCCGGAGATGAAGCCGGTTGCCGTGACGCTGGCCGACAAGCTGCCGGTCAAGATCTCGGCGCCCGACCTGTGCGGCCGCTTCTCCGGCCGTGTGATCCGCGGAGTGAACGCGCGCGCTGCCACGCCGGCATGGATGGTGCAGCGGCTGGAGCGGGCCGGGCAGCGCAGCCTCTCCGCGCTGGTCGACATCTCCAACTACGTGATGCTCGAACTGGGCCGTCCCTCGCATGTGTTCGACCTGGACAAGATCCACGGCGGGCTGGACGTGCGCTGGGGCCGCAAGGGCGAGCAGCTCAAGCTGCTCAACGGCAATACCGTCGAGCTCGACGAGCAGGTCGGCGTGATCGCCGACGACAAGGAAATCGAGAGCCTGGCCGGCATCATGGGCGGCGACAGCACCGCCGTGACGCTGGACACCACCAATATCTACCTGGAGGCCGCCTTCTGGTGGCCGGAAGCGATCCAGGGCCGCTCGCGCCGCTTCAACTTCTCGACCGATGCCGGGCATCGTTTCGAGCGCGGCGTGGACTATGCCACCACGGTCGAGCATATCGAGCGCATCAGCGCGCTGATCCTCGATATCTGTGGCGGACAGGCCGGTCCGGTCGACGACCAGATCGCCAACCTGCCGCAGCGCAAGCCGGTGCGCCTGCGTGTGGCGCGCGCCGAGCGCGTGCTTGGCATCGAACTGTCGCCGGCGGTGATCGCCGACGTGTTCCAGCGGCTGCAGCTGCCGTTCTCCCGCGAACAAGGCGCGGATGGCGAAGTATTCGTCGTCACGCCGCCGAGCTATCGCTTCGACATCGAGATCGAGGAAGACCTGATCGAGGAAGTGGCCCGCATCTATGGCTTCGAGCGCATTCCGGCACGCCCGCCGATCGCCGAGAGCGAAATGCGCCCGACCGACGAAGCGCGCCGCTCGACCCATGCGGTGCGTCACGCGATTGCCGCGCGCGACTACCAGGAGGTGATCAACTTCGCCTTCGTCGAAGAGAAGTGGGAACGCGATTTCGCCGCCAACGACAATCCGATCCGCCTGCTCAACCCGATCGCCAGCCAGCTGGCGGTGATGCGCTCCACGCTGGTCGGCGGCCTGCTCGACAAGGTGCGCTACAACCTCAACCGCAAGGCTTCGCGCGTGCGGATGTTTGAAGTGGGCCGCGTGTTCCATCGCGACGCCGCAGTGGCGGATGGCGGCCTGACCGTGGCAGGCTATCGCCAGCCGATGGTCGCCGGCGGCATCGCCTATGGCCCGGCCTTCGAAGAGCAGTGGGGTGTTGCGACGCGCCCGGTGGACTTCTTCGACGTCAAGGGCGATGTCGAAGCCCTGCTGCATCCGCGGGTTGCACGCTTCGAGCCGGTGGCGCATCCCGCGCTGCATCCGGGCCGCGCCGCGCAAGTGGTGATCGACGGCAAGGTGGTCGGCGTGATCGGCGAACTGCATCCGCGCTGGCTGCAGGAGTATGAGCTGACGCAAGCGCCGGTGGTGTTCGAGCTGGACCTGCAGGCGCTGCGCGAAGTGGGTCTGCCGGCCTACACCGAAATCTCCAGGTTCCCGGCCGCGGTACGCGACCTGGCGCTGGTGGTGAAACAGCCGGTACGCGTGCAGGACCTGCTCGACGCCATGCGCGAGGCACTGGAAAAACAAGGCTCCGGCCGCTACTGCCAGAGCCTGGTATTGTTCGACGAGTTCCGTCCGAAGGCGGCTTCGGCGGCCATTGGGGCGGACGAGAAAAGCCTTGCGTTCCGCCTGACCTTGCAAGATACTGGGGCGACCCTCCAGGACGAAACCGTCGACAGTGCGGTGCGTTGCATGGTCGAAGCCGCCGGCGCTGCATTCCAGGCGCGGTTGCGCGGCTGATCCACCAGCTGACATGACAATGGAGCGCCCGGACCTCCGCATCCGGGCGGATCGCCACACTGAATGACAATGAACGATCGACACGCGTATCTCATGGCCGCTGCAATAGGTGAAGCAGGCGGCCGGCAGGCCGCCTCTCTCGACGATGAGGTACCCGACTCCCGTGTTGCCGAGGTACCGACCCTCACCAAGGCCGAGCTTGCCGAAATGCTGTTCGACCAGGTCGGTCTCAACAAGCGCGAATCCAAGGACATGGTCGAAGCGTTCTTCGACGTGATCCGCGAAGCGTTGGAGCAGGGCGACAGCGTCAAGCTCTCCGGTTTCGGCAATTTCCAGCTGCGCGACAAGCCGCAACGTCCTGGCCGCAATCCCAAGACTGGCGAGATCATCCCCATCACGGCACGGCGCGTGGTGACCTTCCATGCCAGCCAGAAGCTCAAGGGCCTGGTGGAAGAGCGAGCCGGCCTGGCGGTGCCGGGCTGATCGTTTGCCAGCAGCGCGGCCGCTCGCTATCCTGTTGCCTCGCTTCTCGATGACTTCGTTTCCGATCGTCCGCGCGCCTGGCTGCGCGGTCACTACAACCACTGCCGGCACGGCCTGAAGCCCGCCAATTCACCGTATGTCGGAAAGATCCAGCGATCGCATTTCGTTGCCACCGATTCCCGCAAAACGCTACTTCACCATCGGCGAGGTCAGCGAGCTTTGCGCCGTCAAGCCGCATGTGCTGCGCTACTGGGAACAGGAGTTCACGCAGCTCAAGCCCCTCAAGCGGCGCGGCAACCGCCGCTACTACCAGCATCACGAAGTCCTGCTGATCCGGCGCATCCGCGAACTGCTGTACGAGCAGGGCTTTACGATCAACGGCGCGCGCAATCGCCTCGATGAAGGACGGCAGCACAGCCATGCGCCCGCCGAGGACGAGCAGGCCGCGGCCCTTGCCGCATCGGTGACCGATGAAGCGCCGGTCTTCCCACTCGACCTGAATAACCTGCGCAGCGAACTGGTGGAAGTACAGCACCTGCTCGCGCAGCTTCGGCAGATTGCGAAACACGAATAAAAAGTGCGCTAGCCACTAGTCAGCCGCAAAAGCATTCTGCTATAATCTTTTTCTTCGGGGCGTAGCGCAGCCTGGTAGCGTACCTGCATGGGGTGCAGGTGGTCGGAGGTTCAAATCCTCTCGCCCCGACCAGTATCAAGAACCCGCACAGTGAAAGCTGTGCGGGTTTTTTCTTTTGCGCGCCAAATAGGCACGACGAGTGCACGACGAATGCGCGCATGATCCTTGCGATGTCGGGAGTCAGCCTGATAGCAGGGGTGCAATATGCCGGCCGCAACCGGCGAGTGCTTGTCGCGCCAGTCCGGTGGCCCGCTCGATCCAACGGCATTTTTGCCGATCGTTTGGCCGGGTGGCCGGTCAAACGATTTGTAGTGGCGGTGCGCGGACTCTACAATCGAATCGTGAGGCGGCGCGGATTACATGTCTTTCCGGGTGGACGTTTGCAGCCTGCCCGCCTGGATGCAGGCGCCAGATGCTGCTTGCCTTCTCGCCAACGACAGGGAGTCTACGATGGCCAAACGCGAGCGCGCCGCCAGGGCCTTGCAGGACGAGGTGAGCCGGCGTATCCAGCGTATCGACGACATTGTGGAGGACGGTGCCAGGATTCGTGTGCCGGCGCCGCAGGCGCATCCACGCGACGCGCGCGGCCGCAATTGGGATATGAAAGCCTTCGGCAATGCCGGCGGCTACGAGAGGAGTATTCGGTCCGTGGTGGACAAGGCGCGCGACGAGTTCGATCTGGTCGAGGCGCCTGGCCAGCCTGGAGACGATCCCTTCCGCACCGGCGCGTGAAGCTGTCCCGCCGGACAAGCGGGGCCGAAGCTTTGCAACCCTAAGGATGCGCTGGCTACGTGCCGGCTTTGCTGGAGTCAGACATGCAGGCTTGCGACCTCTGCCACCTTCTCGTGGGCGCGCCGACCACGGTGGAGCCGCATGAGAACCTGGCTGCCACCGGTGCGGGCGCGCTCGGCATGGATGTCAATTCGCGATGGGTGGATCGTCCCTGGCGCTGTACCGTCTGCGGCGCCTGGATGTTCCAGAATGCCGCGCACGGCCAGCCGCCCAATGTCTGGCGCATGGGGCGGCGTCCCGAGGATCGCCACCAGGCCCGGCCTTAGCCGGCCGCCTCCCCCTCGTGCGCACCTTTTCCTGGCCATGCCCCGTTGCCGGCAAGCGCCATGCCGCGGCATGCTACGATGCCCGGCAAAGGGAGACACCATGAATGAATCCAGAACACAGCATTACCGGGGCTATGTGATTTTGATTACGGTGCAGCAGCATGAGCGCGGCTGCCTGGTCAGCGCTTCGATCGTCCAGGAGGCGAAGGGCGCGGTGCGCAATCCTTCTCCGCTGCAATCGTGGGTCGGGCATGAGCAGGGCGAATTGCTGGAGGTGGCCGACCGGGCCCAGGCCCGTGCCTGCCGCCTGATCGACGCCACGGTGGACCACGTTGCTTACGCGGCAGGCTGATTGACGTGCCCGCACGGGCCCCCGCCAGCGTGAGCGGGGGCGGCACGCCGAGTACCCGGGCGCTGGCGGGACCGTGCCGCGTGTCTGGCAGAAGTTTTGCCGAATAGCCTACATGGTGCGGCAACGCGGTCGTTAATTCGGGTATGAACTCATTCGACTCTTCCGAAGAAAGCGCTGCCAACGCCGATGCCATGGGCTGGGGTTCGTCGCCGCCGCACGTGCTGGCCGCGGTACTCAATACCGCCCTGGCAGCAGAGGACCTTGGCGGCTTTGCCGCGCTCCTGTCCGATATGGCTCGCGATCGCGGACTCAAAGGCCCGCGCGGCTCGCATCAATCCATCTACGACATGCCTTACGCCAGCCTGTTGCCACGCCAGCAGCATCTGCTGGCCGATGCTTTTGAATTGCTGATCCGCCTGGGCCTGGAGCTGCAGCCCCGCAGGCCGCGCGTGCTGGGCGACCTCCACGGCGATCTACTGGGGCGCGGGAGCCACGAGATTCCTGCCTCCTAGCGGCTGGCGGCGGCGCAATGCAGGCATGCGGGCGTCTGGATTGTCAGGCTTGGCTGGTTGCAGCGGTGCGCCGCGTGCTAGCATCACTGGATACAGGGCGTTGACGCAGCAACGGGCCACGACGGCGGGCAGCTCCACCAGTCGCGTACCGCTTACCGCGTCCTGCAATCCTGACCTATCAGATCGCCGCAATGACGGCGACATATCGACCGGTCCGATGCCGATCCCGGCTGGTCGATCAGGCTGACACGGCCCGCGCGCGCACGGTCGTGGTGTTAGAGGGGAGCGATCGCGTGTAGTGGAGGTATGTCATGAGCGAAGACGAACCCTTCGGGGTTGTGTTCGAGGATTTTCGCGTGATCTGGGTTGCCGAGCGGTTGCAGAACGGTACCTGGACCGCCCGCTATTGCTGGCACCCCGGTACCTCGGCGGCGTCCGGCAAGGCGCTGCAGGCTGCGGTGCTCGGCGGCAAGTCCAAGCGTCTGCTGGGTGATTTCAAGACTGAGCAAGAGACCGTCGCCGCCATCAAGGCAGCAGTGTTGCTCGAAGCGAAGTGGAGACGGTAAGGCTATTGCCGGCTCCGTCGGTGCGGTCCGTGGCCAGGGAGCCGGGCAGTTCGGGCAGCATGATGCTGCTCCACTTCCGGCTCCGCAAGCCGTAGCGCTTCAGGCCGATGACAACGCGTTTGCCATCGGTCCTGGACTGGCATGGCTGCTGGCGGTGGCGATTGCCACCGCCGCGATCATGGCTTTGACGGGCCCGTTCATCGCACGTCGTGATTCGGTGGGCGTGTGCCATGCCGGCATTGTCTCCACTCCCCATCTCCCGCGTTTACCCGCCGGGCTGACTGCGTTCCAGCACGCCGATTTCCCGCACCGCCACCGATAGCATCGCCAAGCCGGCCGCACCGGATGCGCGCTGGTCCGCCAGCATGCGCGAGAAGCGTTCGATCTGCGCCTGGCGTCCGCCGCGCCACGCTTCGATAAGCAGCGCCGGCGTGTCCAGTTCCCGCGGCGGCGCCAGCACGCTTACCGTGAGCGCGCGCTTGAGGCGGCCGAGGTCTTCCAGCGTGGTGGTGCGAGCGAGCAGGTCCCAATGGCTGTCGGCGGGCAGGGCAAGGGCGCGTTCGCGCAGCCAGCCAAAGCTGAACTCCGTGTCGAGTGCGAAATAGACGCCCGCGACCAGCGCCAGGCTGCGCTGCGTGGCGGCCGCCACTTCCGCGATATCCAGCGCCGCGGCCGAGATTTCGCCCGCTGCCACGCGCAAGGCCAGCGCATCGTCCACCCCGGACTGGCGCAGCGCCTGCCTCCGCTCGGCCAGCGCCGCGGCTTCGGAGCCGGCCAGCAGCGCGGGGAGTTGCGGGGTGAGCCAGGCCGCCGCCTCGGCATAGCGCGGGCCATCGCCGGCGCTTGGGCCTCCCGCATGCGGATGACGCAGGAACCAGAGGCTGGCGTGTTCCAGCAGGCGTCCCATGGCGGTGAACATGCGCGCCTGTACCTCGTCGGCGATACGGTTGTCCAGCGCGTCTATCTCTATCCAGAGCGGGTCCAGGCCGAACACGTCGCGCGCGATCAGGCAGGCGCGCACGATGTCCGCGGGACGCGCATCGGTTTCTTCGAGCATGCGGTGGATGAAGGTGGCGCCGATACGGTTGACCAGCGTATTGGTCAGGTGCGTGGCCAGGATTTCCCGGCGCAGCGGGTGGCGCAGCATGGCATCGGCATGCCGCTCGCGCAAGGGCTGCGGGAAGTACGCGGGCAACAGGCCAGCCACCAGCGGGTCCTCGGGCAAGCCGGAGGCGAGGAGTTCCTCGTACAGCCACATCTTGCTGTAGGCGAGCAGCACGGCGCGTTCGGGGGAAGTCAGTCCCACTCCGGCGGCCTTGCGTTCGACCAGCTCTTCTTCCGATGGCAGGAACTCCAGCGCGCGCTTGAGGCGGCCGGCGCGCTCCAGCCAGTGGATCAGCCGGCCTTCCGCATCGAGCAGCGCAGCGGCACTGCGGATCGCCACGGACAGCGCCTGGCTCTGGTAGTAGTTATCCTGCAGCACCAGCAAACCGACCTCGTCGGTCATTTCCGCCAGCAGTTTGTTGCGTTGCTTCTCGGTCATCTCGCCATCCGCCAGGGCCAGGCCCAGCAGGATCTTGATATTGACCTCGTGATCCGAGCAGTCCACGCCGGCGGAATTGTCGATGGCATCGGTATTGATGCGTCCGCCATGCAACGCGAACTCGATGCGGCCAAGCTGCGTGAGGCCGAGGTTGCCGCCTTCGCCCACCACCTTGCAGCGCAGTTCGGCACCGTTGACGCGCACCGCGTCGTTGCTGCGGTCGCCCACTTGCAGGTGGCTTTCGCGGCTGGACTTGACGTAGGTACCGATGCCGCCGTTATAGAGCAGGTCGACCGGCGCCAGCAGGATGGCGTGGACCAGTTCGGCGGGCGACAGCGTCGTGGCGCCGATGCCCAGGCAGGCCTGCACCTCGGGCGTGATCGCGATGGTCTTGGCGGTGCGCGGGAACACGCCACCACCGGCGGAGACCAGGCTCGGATCGTAGTCGGCCCAGCTGGAACGCGGCAGTTCGAACATGCGCTGGCGCTCGCGCAGGCTGACGGCCGGGTCGGGGGAGGGGTCGAGAAAGATATGGCGATGGTCGAACGCCGCCACGAGCCTGATGTGAGGCGATAGCAGCATGCCATTGCCGAACACATCGCCGGACATGTCGCCGATGCCGGCGACGGTGAAGTCGGTGGACTGGATGTCGGTGCCCATCTCGCGGAAGTGGCGCTTGACCGATTCCCAGGCGCCACGGGCGGTGATCGCCATTCTCTTGTGGTCGTAGCCCACCGAGCCGCCGGAGGCGAAGGCGTCGCTGAGCCAGAAGCCGTATTCGGCGGAGATCGCGTTGGCGTAGTCGGAAAAGCTGGCCGTGCCCTTGTCGGCGGCGACCACCAGGTAGGGGTCGTCGCCATCCTCGCGCACCACCTCGGGCGGCGGCTCCAGGGTGCCGGCGACCCGGTTGTCGGTCACGTCGAGCAGGCCGCGCAGGAAGGTCTGGTAACAGGCGATGCCTTCCTGCAGGAGCGCGTCGCGATCGTTTGCCGGCGGCGGGCGCTTGACCACGAAGCCGCCCTTGCTGCCCACCGGCACGATCACCGTATTCTTGACCATCTGCGCCTTCATCAGGCCCAGCACCTCGGTGCGGAAGTCCTCCCGCCGGTCGGACCAGCGCAGGCCGCCGCGCGCCACCGGGCCGCCGCGCAGGTGTACGCCTTCCACGCGTGGAGAGTAGACCCAGATCTCGAACATCGGGCGCGGCTCCGGCAAGCCGGGCACCAGCGCAGGGTTGAACTTGAACGATACATAGGGGCGCGGGTCGCCGTCGGCGCCATGGCGGAAATAGTTGGTGCGTACCGTGGCGTTGATCACGCCCAGGAACAGGCGCAGGATGCGGTCCTCGTCCAGGTTGGGCACCTGGTCCAGCGCTGCGGCAATGGCCTGCTGCAGCTGCTCGCAGCGCGGCGCGCGGGCGGCTTCCGTGGCGGGGTCGAAGCGTGCCACGAACAATTCGACCAGCCGCGAAGCGATGGCCGGGTTGCCGGTCAGGGCCCGCTCGATATAGGCATCGCTGAAGGTCGACCCGACCTGGCGAAGATAGCGGGCGTAGGCGCGCAGGATGGTCACGTCGCGCGCGGCCAGTTCGGCCCGCAGCACCAGGCGGTTGAAGTCGTCGTTCTCGATTTCGCCATTCCAGGCACGCGCGAAGGCGTCTTCGAACAGCGCCTTGATGCGCGCGATATCCGCGCCCAGGTCGATGCCGGCGGCGACGCCATCGGCCATCTCCAGCCCGAAATCGTGGATCCAGACAGGCGCGGCGCCGTTGGGCTCGACCAGGTAGGGACGCTCTTCGTCCACGCGCACGCCCAGGTGCTCGAGCATCGGCAGGCTGAGCGATAGCGCGATCGGCTCGCGCGCGCGGTAGACCTTGAAGCGGAATGCGCCAGGCGCGGCTTCGATCGGACGGTACAGGTTCATGGCGATGCCGCCGCCCGACTGCGCCGCCTCCATCAGTTCGATGTCGCGTACTGCAGTGCGCGCGGGATAGTCCTCGCGGTAGCCGGCGGGGAAGGAGTCGCCGTAGCGGCGCAGCAGGCGGTTGCCTTGCTCTTCGCCGGCACTGTCCAGCAGGGCGGCGGCGACGTCGTCCTGCCAGCGGCGCGCGGCCTGCACGATGCGCTCTTCCAGTTCCGCCGGGCTGATCTCGGGCATGGTGCCGGGCTCGCCGCGCACGATCAGCTGGATGCGCGCCAACGGCGATTCCGACAACTGCGGCGTGAATTCACAGCTGTTGCCGCGGAAGGCGGTCATCAGCAGCTTCTGGATGCGTTGGCGCAGGTCCGTGTTGTATTTGTCGCGCGGCACGAACACCAGGCAGGAGACAAAGCGGTCGAAGCGGTCGCGGCGCACGAACAAGCGGATGCGCTGATGCTCCTGCAGGCGCAGGATGCCCAGCGAGATGTCGAACAGCTCGTCTTCTTCGGACTGGAACAGTTCATCGCGCGGGTATTGCTCGAGAATGGTGACCAGCGACTTGTAGAGGTGGCCCTTGGTCAGGAAACCCGCGCGCGCCAGGATGTTGGAGAATTTGCTGCGCACCAGCGGAATGTCCGCGCAGGACGTCATGTAGGTGGTGGAGGTGTAGAGCCCCACGAAACGGCGCTCGCCGAAGAGCTTGCCGTTGGCGTCGGTGAGCTTGACGCCGACATAGTCGAGGTAACCCGGCCGGTGCACGGTCGCCCGCGAATTGGCCTTGGTCACGAAGATCTGCGCGCTGTCCTCGATGACGCTGGCCGCTGCCGCCGGCAGTTCGGTGAGCGTATCCGCATCGGGGGTTCGCAGGTTTTCGCGCAGGATGCCGGCACCGGAGCCGGCAACGCCGCGCAGGAAGTAGTGGCCGTCCTTTGTCACCAGTTCATAGTCGCGCTGGCCCAGGAAGCAGAAGTGATTGTCCAGCATCCATTCCAGGAAGGCGCAGGCCTCCTGCACGTCGGCCCGGGCGGCTTTGGGGCCTTGTGCCAGCGTCTCGATGGTGGCGCGCGTGGTGGCCGTCATCTGTGGCCAGTCTTCCACTGCGGCACGCACGTCGCCGAGTACCCGGGCAATGCCGTTGCGCAAGGCTTCCTGCGTGGCGGTGTCGCCACAGCGGTCGACTTCGAAGTGAATGAAGGATTCCAGGCGCGCACCGCCGTTCGAGCCGTTGGCGCCGTTGCCGGCGGCCGAGCCGCCTTCGCTGCCTAGCCCGACTTTCCCGATGGTGCCATCCGTGTTGCGCCAGACCCGGAACACCGGATGAATCGCGGAATGCAGGGCCAGCCCCAGCCGATTGATCTCCATGGTGACGGAGTCGACCAGGAAGGGCATGTCGTCGTTGACGATCTCCACCACCGAGTGGTCGGAGTGCCAGCCGTGCTGCTCCAGGTTGGGGTTGTAGACACGCAGCCGGGCCTTGCCGGAGACAAAGCGCTGCGCGGTCTGCCAGTGCGCCATGATCGCGCCATAGAGATCCGCCACGTCTCGCTTGATCAGATCCTCGGTGTCCGTCAGGTCATAGTAATGGCGCAGGAAAGGCTCGATCCTGACGTATGTCTCGCCGGGCAGGCGGCCCTGGGCGAACTGCATCAGGTCGGCCAGCAATTGGGCCAGTCGCGTTTCGCTTTCCGCCAGCATGGTGTCTCCCCCAGACGGCTTGTGTTGGCGGTCTCATGCCCGGCGGCAAGGTGCGCGGCGCGGTCGCCATGGCAGCGAGACCGTGCTAACTACTGTAGAGCATAAAGGGAGCAACTGCGCACAAAGTACGGCGCGCGGGCAGGGCGGGCGTGGGGCGTTCAGGCTGGCACCGGCGCGGGGGTGCCGTGCTTGCGGCGGCGCGCGGTGTGGTCGCCGAGAGTCTGGCTCATGCGCCGCAGCAGGGCGCTCAAGGCGGCGCGCTCCTGCGGGTTGAACGCGGCGACCGATACCGAGTGCAGGGCCTTGACCGCCTGCCACACGCGTTCGAGGCGCCCGTGTGCCGAATCGGCGATGCGCGGTGCTTCGGCAAGCTCGATCCAGCCGTGGGCATGCAGTTCCTCAAGCAAGCGTTCGGACAGGTCGGCGTCGATCAGGATCTGGCCGCGATAGGCCTGGTGGCGAATGAAGTCGCCACACGCGATCGCGCGCAGCAGGAGCCATTTGGTGTAGCTGATGCCGGAATCGGAGAGGGCCTGCTCGAGTGCGGCCTGCCAGGCACAGACGGCTTCGATCAACCCTTGAACCACGGGCTCGCTGGTGGCGAATGCGCGATGCTCCATCTGCTTTTTGTCTCCGGTCGGTGGTGCCTGCGGCGCTTTTGCGTCAGGGCGGCGCTGCGGCGCGTGAGTCCGCGTCCTGAAGCAGCACGACAGTATCAGAACGGCGGCATCGATGCATTGCACCGAGGGAAAACCCCGCGCCCGCGGATGGGTATGCGCCGCCGGGATCACGGCCGGCCGGCGGCATCCCGGTGTGCCTCTTCGCACGCCCCGGTGCT
The DNA here is from genome assembly GCF_029335485.1 of Cupriavidus basilensis. GTDB lineage: Bacteria > Pseudomonadota > Gammaproteobacteria > Burkholderiales > Burkholderiaceae > Cupriavidus > Cupriavidus basilensis_E. Next base: position 2,053 of record NZ_JARJLM010000680.1, on the reverse strand, counting down.
ATGAAAAAAGCGACTTGATTCCATGATTTTATATCCCCGCAGGAATGTCGTTGCCGTGGCTACACTGCTTGTCTGCGCCTTACCGGCCGGTAGGAAGCGCAATCCGAGCCGAACGCCGGGCCCTGCCATGGCGCGCGGCGCGGCCCATCGGCCGGGGAGGCATCATGGAGACATAAAAGATGCACAAGGAACGTATCCGGCTGGCCAGGCTGCTGGACAAGGTCATGCCGGCGGAGGCCGCGGCCGAACTGATTCGCGATGGCATGACGGTTGGCATGAGCGGCTTCACCCGCGCCGGCGATTGCAAGGCGGTGCCGGAGGCGCTAGCCAGGCGCGCGGCCAAGGAGCCGCTGCGCATCACGCTGATGACCGGCGCCTCGCTGGGCAACGACACCGACAAGATCCTGGCCGAAGCCAACGTGCTGGCGCGGCGCCTGCCGTTCCAGGTCGATGCGACCCTGCGGCGCAAGATCAATGCGGGCGAAGTGATGTTTATCGACCAGCACTTGTCCGAGACCGTGGAGCAACTGCGCGGGCAGCAGATCGCGCCCGTGGACGTGGCGGTGGTGGAGGCCGTGGCGATCACGGAGACGGGCGGCATCGTGCCGACCACGTCGGTGGGCAATTCCGCCAGCTTCGCGATGCTGGCCAAGCAGGTGATCGTCGAGATCAACCTCAATATGCCGGCCGGGCTGGAAGGCTTGCACGATATCTACCTGCCGACGCCGCGCCCCTATCGCCAGCCGATTCCGTTGATTGCGGCGGAACAGCGCATCGGTTTGCCCTACATTCCGCTGGACCCGGCGAAGATTGCCGCCATCGTGATCACGCAGAAGGATGACAGTCCGTCCAATGCGTTGCCGCCCGACCAGGAGACACGCCAGATTGCCGGGCATTTGAACGATTTTCTCTTGCATGAGGTCCGCGCGGGCCGGCTGGCGCCCTCGCTGCAGCCGCTGCAGGCGGGTATCGGCACGATTGCCAACGCCGTGCTGCACGGGCTGGTCGATTCCCCGTTCCGCGACCTCAAGATGTATTCGGAAGTCCTGCAGGACAGCACCATCGAGCTGCTGGATGCCGGGCGGCTGAGCTTTGCCTCGGCTTCGTCGGTAACCTTGACCAGCGCCGTCTATGCGCGTTTCCTGGCGGACCTCGAGCGCTACAAATCCCGTGTGATCCTGCGCCCGCAGGAGATCAGCAACCATCCGGAGATCTTGCGCCGGCTCGGCCTGATCACCATCAACACGGCCCTCGAGTGCGATATCTATGGCAACGTGAATTCCACCCATGTTGGCGGCACGCACATGATGAACGGCATCGGTGGTTCCGGCGATTTCGCCCGCAATGCGCACATCTCCGTGTTTGTCACGAAGTCGGTGGCCAAGGCCGGCGCCATATCCAGCATCGTGCCGATGGTTTCGCACGTGGACCACACCGAGCACGACGTCGACGTCATCGTGACCGAGCATGGGCTGGCCGACCTGCGCGGGCTGGCGCCGCGCGAGCGCGCGCAGCAGATCATCGCCAACTGCGCCGATCCGCTCTATCGCGACCTGCTTGGCGACTACGTGACGCGCGCCACGCGCCGCGGCGGGCATACGCCGCACCTGATCGAGGAAGCGCTGGCCTGGCATGCGCGCTTTCGCGAGGAGGGCACGATGGGCGGCACCGGGCCCATCCTGGCGGCGGCCTGATCGCCAGGCCCGATGCTCGCGGGGGCGTTCTCGTGTCCGCCCTCATTCCTTGAAAATGAATACCGCCAGTATCACCGAGGAAGCCATAAGGATCAGCAGGTCGTGCATGATGGTCTCCGAAGGCAAGGGAGCGCTGGGATGATGCGGGAGCCGTGCGGCGTCATGGGCTGCGGGATAGGGTGCGGTCCTATTTCATTCCGTGCCTGATTCGAACCCTGATTCGAAGTCTGATGCCGAGCCGTTTCCCGCTTTGATCGTTTTTCTCACATTTCCCTATGTGGCGTCATCCGGCCATTTGCCTCCGGCGGTGTTTCAAGCGGGTGTTGGGACTTGCGGTGTTGCGCTGCCGCCTGTAGGCA
>NZ_JARJLM010000067.1 GCF_029335485.1 Cupriavidus basilensis | reverse complement strand
CGCGGTGCCGGAATCATTTTGCAGGTGTCTCTCAGTGGGCGAAGGGCCCACGCCCGCGCAAGGCGTTTGCGGTCATCATCACGGCCAGCAGGAAGGGCAGGGCCACATACAGGCACCAGTGCACGCGGTCGCCGACCGAGTCGCCCCATTTGCGTTTGAAGACCTGCAGGCGCGGCATGGCCGAGGGGTTGGTGGCGCGTTTGTTTCTGACGTGCCACGCCATCCAGAAAAAGAAGATGGCGAAGGCGACCGACAGGAAGTTGATGTTACCCATGTTGTATTGCGATGGTTTTCAGTGTTGTGAATCCGTACAGGGCCTCGAAGCCCTTCTCGCGGCCGTAGCCTGACTGCCCGGTGCCGCCGAAGGGCAGTTCCACCCCGCCGCCGGCACCGTAGTTGTTGATGAAGACCTGGCCCGCGCGCAGCTTGTGCGCCATCCGTAGCTGGCGTGCGCCGTCGCGAGTCCAGACCCCGGCAACCAGGCCGTAGGGCGTGCCGTTGGCCAGCGCGACGGCTTCGGCTTCGGTATCGAAGGGCGTGGCCGCCAGCAGCGGGCCGAACACTTCTTCCTGCGCCAGCCGGTGTGTCGGCGGCACGTCGCGGAACAGCATCGGCACCTGGTAATAGCCGGCCTCGGGCGCCTCCGCCACGATCTGGCCCTGCGCCATGGCGACGATGCCGGCGTGCTGCGCGTCGGAGACGAAATCCCATACGCGCTGCTGCTGCTTGCGGCTGATCAGCGGACCGCATTCCAGGTCCAGCCCGGACGGGCCCACGCGCAACGACTCGAACACCGTGGCAAGCCGGTCGAGCACGGCGTCGTAGAGCGGGCGTTCCACCAGCACGCGGCTGCCTGCCGAGCAGGTCTGGCCGGCGTTCTGCACGATGCCGTTGACGATCACCGGCACCAGCGCCTCGAGGTCGGCATCGGCGAACACGATCTGGGGCGATTTGCCGCCCAGCTCCAGCGTCACCGGCACGTGGTTCTCGGCCGCCATCTGCGCCACCTGTTTGCCGGTCTGCGCAGACCCGGTAAAGGAGATGTGGTTGATGCCGGGGTGGCGCGCCAGCGCGGCGCCGGCTTCATGGCCGTAGCCGGTGACGATATTGAGCGCGCCTTCGGGCAGGCCGGCCTCGGCCGCCAGCTCGGCCACGCGCAGCAGCGACAGGCAGGCATCCTCGGCGGGCTTGACCACGCAGGCGTTGCCGGTGGCCAGCGCCGCGCCGACGCTGCGCCCGAAGATCTGCAGCGGGTAGTTCCACGGGATGATGTGGCCGGTCACGCCATGCGGCTCGCGCACCGTCAGCACGGTGTAGCCGGGCTGGTAGGGAATGGTCTGGCCGTGCAGCTTGTCGGCCGCGCCGGCATAGAACTCGAAATAGCGCGCCACGGCGCGCGCGTCGGCGGTGGCCTGGCGCAAGGGCTTGCCGGTGTCGCGCGCTTCCAGCGCGGCGAGTTCGGCTTCGTGTTCGATCAGCGTTACCGCCACGCGGTTGAGCAGGCGCACGCGCTCGGCGGGCGCCATCGCGCCCCATTCGCCTTCGGCCGCCTGGCGGGCGGCGTAGACTGCCACATTGATATCGACCGCGTTGCCGCGGGCGATTTCGGCGAAAGGCTCGCCGCTGGACGGGTCGAATACCTTGATGCGCATGCCGGAGTCCGGCGCGATCAGGCGGTTGGCAACGAAGTGCTGGGCGTGCATTGGAATGGCTCCGGGGGTGCGACTGCCACGGTTGTGGCGGGCAGTGCGCCTGTCGATGCGTCTGTCGGACAATTCGCCATTATCACTCACCGCGCGAGACCTGCAAGGCACGCGAACGTCAGGCCCGGGTCAGCTTCGAACCGCTATAATGCCCGCCATCCACAAACACAGGCATCTGGAGAACAAGCATGAGCTTCAACCTCGTCTCCCCCGGCAAGGACATTCCGAACGATTTCAACGTCATCATCGAAATCTCCGCCCAGAGTGATCCGGTGAAGTACGAAGCCGACAAGGAGACCGGCCTGCTCTTCGTCGACCGCTTCATCGGCACCGGCATGCGTTATCCCGCCAACTACGGCTTCATTCCCCAGACCCTGTCCGGTGACGGCGACCCGGTCGACGTGCTGGTGCTGTCGCCGTTCCCGATCCTGGCCGGCGCCGTCGTACGCTGCCGCGCGCTGGGCATGCTGAAGATGACCGACGAGTCGGGCGTGGATGCCAAGCTGGTCGCCGTACCGCTGGACAAGCTGTCGCCGGCCACCGCCTTCATGAAGGGCCTGTCCGACGTGCCGCAGAACCTGCTGGACCAGATCAAGCACTTCTTTGAGAACTACAAGGCACTCGAGGCAGGCAAGTGGGTCAAGGTCGAAGGCTGGGCCGGCATCGAGGAAGCGCATAAGGAAATCACCGACGGCGTGGCGAACTACAAGAAGTAAGCGTCAGCCCGTACAGCGCCGCTCGCCACCCCCGGGTGGCGAGCTGAAGGTCAGCCACGGCTGTTTCCCGCGCCTTGCTGAACCGAAGCTGAACCAACCCCGCCCAGGCGGGGTTTTTTGTTGCGCGGAATATGATGGAGGCCAAAGACACCGTGAATCCGCTGGGTTAAGCTTGCGGCACAGAACAACTCGGCAGGATGACTGCCAATTCCCCATGTTCGCGACTTCCTCCAAGCCATCCACCCTGGTTCGCTATGCCGGTCCGGCGGTGTTTTTCCACTGGGCGGTAGTGCTGCTGATCGCCATCGCGTATGCCGCGATCGAACTCAAGGGATTCCTTCCCAAGGGCAGCGCCGAGCGGACCTTGTCGATGTCGGTGCACACGTGGGCCGGCGCGCTGGTGCTGGTGCTGGCGGTGCCGCGGCTGTTGTGGCGCCTGGTACGTGGCGCCCCGGCGCCAGAACCCGGCCCGGGCTGGATGCAATGGCTCGGCAGTGCCATGCATCTTTTGCTTTATCTGTTCATCTTCGTGCAGCCCGTGCTGGGCCTGCTGGCCCTCAACGCGGGCGGCCACCTTGTGACGGTGCCGGGGCTCGGCGTCGAGCTGCCGTCGCTGGTGGCGGCCAGCCGGGACCTGAAGGAAACCCTCGAGGACATCCACGGCACGCTGGGCACGGCCTTTTACACGGTGATCGGCCTGCATGCCGTCGCCGCGCTGTTCCACCACTACATGCTGGGCGACAACACGCTGCGGCGCATGTGGCGCTGATGCGCCCGGCCGGTCCTAGCCGCGGGCGAACGGCGTGCGGTCGTTGAGTTCGTCCAGGTAGGCATCGATGCCCTGGCGCTCGCGCTCCAGGAAGCGCTCGACGGCGTCGGCGAAGGCGGGATGCGCCAGCCAGTGGGCCGAGCGCGTCGCCACCGGCAGGAATCCACGGGCCATCTTGTGCTCGCCCTGGGCGCCGCCCTCGAAGGTGCGGATGCCCTGGGCGATGCAGAATTCCAGCGGCTGGTAATAGGCCGTCTCGAAATGCAGGCAGGGGTGGTGCTCGAGCGCGCCCCAGTAGCGCCCGAACAGGGTGCTGCGTGCCGGATCGGCGTCATAGACCACCAGCGAGGCCGCGATCGGCTGGCCGGCCCGCTCGGCCACGACCAGCAGCAGGTTCTCGGGCATGGCGGCGCCGATGCGCTGGAAGAAGTCCAGATTCAGGTAGGGCGTGGAATGGTGTTCGCGGTAGGTCTGGCGATAGCAGCGGTGGAAGAAGCGCCAGTCTGCCTCGCCGATCTCCGCGCCGCGGAGCTGGCGCAAGCCGATGCCGGCCTCCGCCACGCGGCGCCGCTCCGCCCGGATGTTCTTGCGTTTCTTTTGCGACAGCGTGGCGAGGAAGGCCTCGAAGCTGTCATAGCCGGGATTGGTCCAGTGGAACTGCACGCCATGGCGCATCAGCATGCCGGCGTCTTCCATCTGCGCGGCTTCGCCCTGGTCGGGAAAGAGCACATGCAGCGAGGACAACTGGCTCTGCTCCGCCAGGGCCAGCGCGCATTGCAGCAGGTGGCGGCGTGCGTGCTCGTTCTCAGCCAGCAGCCGCGCGCCCTGGACCGGCGTGAAGGGAATCGCGGACAGCAGCTTCGGGTAATAGGGCAGATGGTGCTGGGCATAGGCGTCGGCCCACGCCCAGTCGAAGACGTATTCCCCATAGGAGTGCGATTTCGCATACAGTGGCATGGCCGCCGCCAGGCGCTCGCCCTGGCCCGCGGCACCGGCGTCGCGCGCCGTCCACAGCGTCAGGTAGCGCGGGCTCCAGCCGGTTTCGTCGCAGGCGCTGCCGCTGGCGTGCAGGGCATGCAGGAAGGCGTGCCGCAGGAACGGCGTGGCGCCCGGCTGGGCAGCCACCAGCGCATCCCAGTCGGGCGCCGGCAACTCGGCCAGATCGAAAACGATCTGCGTGCGATAATTCTCCATCCGCCAGGGTTCCTGTTCGCCTTTTGCCGAAGCCGCCGCCGGGGTGGTTGCGGCAGGGTGTTCCGGTCCCGGCTTGCAAGATTCAGGTTGCATCAAGCTAGATTGACTTAGATTGACTCATCGTTTGTCCGCCGGCCGAGTCTACCGGAAACGGACGGGTGCTGCACCGCGTCACCAGGGCCCTTTGCGCGGCCCGCCGGCCGTGGCGCGGCAGCCAACCCGGCGGGCGGACGGGCAGGCTAAAATCCTTCACTAACCAACGACTATACAAGGGGCCAACATGAAGCAGATTACCGCCATCATCAAACCGTTCAAGCTGGACGAAGTACGCGAGGCGCTGGCTGACGTGGGCGTGACCGGGCTGACGGTGACCGAGGTGAAGGGCTTTGGCCGCCAGAAGGGGCATACCGAGCTGTATCGCGGTGCCGAGTATGTGGTCGATTTCCTGCCCAAGATCAAGATCGAGGTCGTCGTGGCCGAGAACCAGCTCGATACCGTGCTCGACGCCATCGTCAAGGCCGCGCACACCGGCAAGATCGGCGACGGCAAGATCTTCGTCACCGAGATCGAGCGCGTGATCCGCATCCGTACCGGCGAACAGGACGAAGCCGCAGTCTGACGCCGGCGGGCAACCCCGGCGCTGCCGCGCACGGGGTGCCAGGATTGCCCGTGGCCGCCTGCCTGGCTCAGCTGGGCAGCTTCCAGTCGAAGCGCACCGATAGCAGGCGCGTCGCCACGATGGTGACCGCGCCCGCGAGCAGGGCCAGTTCCTGCTCGGCCTGCAGCCAGGTCAGGCCAACATAGACCCAGCAGCCGACGAAGGCGCAGGTCGCATAAGGCGAGCGGTCGCGCAGGATCATCGGTACCTCGTTGCACAGCACGTCGCGCACCACGCCGCCGAACACCGACGAGATGATGCCCATCATGACCGCCACGGTCGGCGTCATCTGCGCCACCAGCGCGAGCGAGGTCCCGGTGACCGAGAACAGGCCGAGGCCGATCGCATCGGCTCCGATCATGACGCGCTCCGACGCCACCCGGCTGACCACGCGGAGCACGAACGAGGCCCCCAGCGACATCGCGAAGATCAGGATCACGTAGCCCTCGTGGTCGACCCAGTAGAAGGGCCGGCGATCCAGCAGCACATCGCGCACCGTGCCGCCGCCGAAGGCCGTGGCAAACGCCACCACGAAGGTCCCCACGGCATCGAAACGCTGCTTGCGCGCATCGACCACGCCCGAGATGGCGAAGGCGAGCACGCCCGTGATTTCCATGACGTGCAGGATCAGGGGCAACCGCCCCATCAGGAGATCGAGCGGCAAATGCATGGTTGCGCGCGTTCAGGCGTGCGGCTGGCGCAGCAATACCATCAGCGCCCCGGCGCCGCCCTCGGCGCCACGCGCCTGCACGAAGGCCAGCACTTCCTCCTTCTGTACCAGCCAGCTGCGCACCTTGCCCTTGAGCACCGGTGTCTTGTCCGGGGAGCCGTTGCCCTTGCCGTGGATCACGCGCACGCAGCGCACGCCGCGCTTGACCGAACGCCGTACGAACTCGGCCAGCGCCTCGCGTGCTTCTTCGCTGCGCAGGCCGTGCAGGTCGATCTTGTCCTGCGGCACCCATTCGCCGCGGCGCAGCTTCTTGACCACGTCCATGCCGATGCCGGGACGGCGGAACGACAACGTCTCATCGGTGTCCAGCAGGTTCTCGACGTCGAATTCGTCGGAAAGCGACGCCGCCAGCACTGCCTTGTCGTCGAGCTGGGTTTGCACCGGTACGGGCGCGGGATGCCT
>NZ_JARJLM010000679.1 GCF_029335485.1 Cupriavidus basilensis | reverse complement strand
GCCAGCAGCGTTCGCACTTGGCATGCATCGACGGCGTCACGGTGACCAGCAGGTCGCCGCTCTCCGGCGCCGGGGTAACCTTGGCCGCGGAGGTCAGCAGCACGAAGCGCAGGTCGTCGGACAGGCTCTGCAGGGCAGCCAGCACCTGGCCGCCGGCCTGGATGGTGACTTCCGCCTGCAGCGAGGAACCGATCTCGCCGTCCACGCGCACCGCTTCGAGCTGCTTGGTGACTTCGGCGCGGGCTTCGCGAATCACGTGCCACTTCTGCAGCAGGTCGTCGGCCTGGTCGATCGCCGGCACGTCGTAGTAGGTGCTGGTGAAGATGGTGTCGGTGTGCTCGGTGCCATGGCCGAAGATCTGCCAGGCCTCTTCCGCCGTGAACGACAGGAATGGCGCCATCCAGTGCAGCATGGCCTGGGTGATGTGGTATACCGCGTTCTGCGCGGCGCGGCGCGCCTTCGAGTTGGCCGCGGTGGTGTACAGGCGGTCCTTCAGCACGTCGAGGTAGAAGCCGCCCAGGTCTTCCGAGCAGAAGGTCTGCAGCTTGGCGACCACCGGATGGAACTCATAGCCGTCGTAGTGCGACAGGATTTCCTGTTGCAGGCGCCCGGTCAGCGCGACGGCGTAGCGGTCGATTTCCAGCCATTCCGATGCCGGCAACGCATGCTGCGCGTGGTCGTAGTCGGACAGGTTGGCCAGCAGGAAGCGCAGCGTATTGCGGATGCGGCGATAGCCTTCCACCACGCGCTTCAGGATCTCGTCGGAGATCGACAGTTCGCCGGAGTAGTCGGTCGAGGCCACCCACAGGCGGATGATCTCGGCGCCCATCTTGTTGGATACGTCCTGCGGCGACACCGTATTGCCGATCGATTTCGACATCTTGCGGCCTTCGCCATCCACCGTGAAGCCGTGCGTCAGCAGTGCCTTGTAGGGCGGCTTGCCGTACAGCATGGACGCGGTCAGCAGCGAGGAATGGAACCAGCCGCGGTGCTGGTCCGAGCCTTCCAGGTACAGGTCCGCCAGGCGGCCATCGGGCAGGTCGGCCGCCGGATCGTACAGGTCTTCGCGGTGGGAGCCGCGGATCACGCTCCAGTGCGTGGTGCCGGAGTCGAACCAGACGTCGAGCGTGTCGCGGTTCTTTTCGTACTGCGCGGCTTCTTCGCCGAGCAGTTCCCTGGGATCGAGCGTCTGCCAGGCCTCGATGCCGTGCTGCTCGACGCGTTTGGCGATCTCCTCCAGCAGCTCAGGCGTGCGCGGGTGCAGCGCACCGGTCTCCTTGTGCAGGAAGAAAGCCATCGGCACGCCCCACTGGCGCTGGCGCGACAGGGTCCAGTCGGGCCGGTTGGCGATCATGTTGTGCAGGCGCTGCTTGCCCCAGGCCGGGTAGAACTCCGTCGCCTCGATGCCGGCCAGCGCGGTTTCGCGCAGGGTCGGGCCGTTGTCGACGGGGTCCACGTCCATGCCCGCGAACCACTGCGAAGTGGCGCGGTAGATGATCGGCGTCTTGTGGCGCCAGCAGTGCATGTAGCTGTGGGTGTACCTGTGCTGGTTGAACAGGTTGCCCGATGCCTCCAGCACTTCGACGATCTTCGGGTTGGCGTCCCAGATCTTTTGTCCGCCGAACAGCGGCAGCGTGCTGGCATAGACGCCGTCGCCCATCACCGGGCTGATGATGTCGTGGTCGCGCATGCCGTGCGCCTTGCACGACTGGAAATCCTCCACGCCGTAGGCCGGCGCCGAGTGCACGATCCCGGTGCCGGTATCGGTGGTGACGTAGTCGCCCAGGTAGACCGGCGACAGGCGGTCATAGCCGGCGTCCATCTTCGACAGCGGGTGGCGGAAGCGGATTTCCGAGAGCGCCGCGCCGGTGGTGGTGGCGAGCACCTTGCCTTCCAGTTCGTAGATCTTGAGCTGTTCCTCGACGCGCTCGGTCGCCAGCAGCAGGAAGCCGCGCGCGGTGTCGACCAGCGCGTATTCGACTTCCGGATGCACATTGAGCGCCTGGTTGGACGGGATGGTCCACGGCGTGGTGGTCCAGATCACGATCCAGCCGGGTTTGGCGGCAAGCTGCTCCGCCGGCAGCTTGAAGGCATGGGCCAGCTTGTCGGTCTCGGCGAAGGGGAAGCCCACGTCGATGGACAGATCGGTCTTGTCCTTGTACTCGACCTCGGCCTCGGCCAGTGCCGAGCCGCAGTCGAAGCACCAGTTCACCGGTTTCAGGCCGCGGAACACAAAGCCCTTTTCCATGATCTTGCCCAGCGCGCGCAGCTCGTCGGCTTCGTTGCTGTGGTTCATGGTCAGGTAGGGGTGCTCCCAGTCGCCGAGCACGCCCAGGCGCTCGAAATCCAGCTTCTGGCGGGCGATCTGCTCGGTGGCGTAGGCGCGCGCGCGCGATTGCACTTCCTGCACCGGCAGGCCCTTGCCGAACTGCTTTTCGATCTGGATCTCGATCGGCATGCCATGGCAGTCCCAGCCCGGCACGTAGACCGCGTCCAGGCCGGTCAGGCCGCGGGCCTTGACGATCATGTCCTTGAGGACCTTGTTGACCGCGTGGCCGATGTGGATGTCGCCGTTGGCGTACGGGGGGCCGTCGTGCAGGACGAATTTCTTGGCGCCCTTGCGTGCTGCCCGGATCTTCTTGTAGAGCTGCTTGTCCTGCCACTGCTTGACCCACAGCGGCTCGCGCTTGGGCAGGTCGCCGCGCATCGGGAAGGGAGTCTCCAGCAGGTTGACCGGATACTTGCTTTTTTCGGGCTTGGCGCGTTTGTCGTTGGACATGTCGATTCTCGGGGCAATTCGGTTGACGCGCGGCACTAGCTCGGCTGGATGCGGGCGCGCGTTATGGCGTGGACTGGCTGCGGGGGGAGCCGCGGGTTGGGGTAGCGACCCGGGTCCCGCTGCGCGGGAACGGGGCGCTAGCTAATTCGGTCGGTGGCGGAGGTGGCGAAGTCGCGGCCGCCCGCGGCCGGGGACGTGCCCTCGGGCGTGCCCGGCACGGTCAGGCCGAAAAAGGCGCGGGCGTCCGCGCTGTCCTTGGCAATGGCCGCGGTCAGCGCATCCAGGCTGTCGAAACGGGCTTCGTCGCGCAGCTTCTTCATGAATTCGACCCGCACCAGCTTGCCGTAGATGCTCTGATTGAAGTCGAACAGGTGGACTTCCAGCAATACCCGGCCGGCATCCTCGATGGTCGGCCGCACGCCGATGCTGGCCACGCCCGGCAGCGCGTGTTCGGCCAGGCCGTGCACCTGCACCACGAAGATGCCATTGACGGCCGGCCGCTTGTGCGAGATGCGCAGGTTGATGGTGGGAAAGCCCAGGTCGCGCCCGAGCTTGCGGCCGTGGACCACATGGCCGCTGATGGCATAGCCATGGCCGAGCAGGCGGCGCGCATGTTCGAGGTCGCCGTCGGTCAGCGCTTGGCGCACCGCGGAACTGGAGATGCGCACGCCGCCTTCGGAGACCGAGCCCATCTGTTCCACGTCGAAGCCGTACCGGCCGCCGGCCTGCTGCAGGTAAGCGAAGTCGCCGGCACGTCTGGCGCCAAAGCGGAAATCGTCGCCAACCAGCAGCCAGCGCGTGTGCAGGCCATGCCAGAGCACGTTTTCGACGAAGGCTTGCGGGGACTGCGCGGCGAAGTGCGCGTTGAAATGCTCGACCACGACCCGGTCGACACCGTTGCGGCGCAGGCTCTCGAGCTTGTCGCGCAGCAGGGCAATGCGCGTGGGCGCCTTGTCCGGCGTAAAGAATTCGCGCGGATGCGGCTCGAAGGTCATCACGCACAGCGGCA
>NZ_JARJLM010000678.1 GCF_029335485.1 Cupriavidus basilensis | reverse complement strand
ACCACCATCACGACATCCGCCCAAGGCGGGCGCGGGGGCTGCTCGCTGCTGCGGCCATCGCTGAGCAGCCACAGCCAGCGCTGCTGCGCCGGGCGGTGGCGCGCGGCCTGCGCCAGCAGCTGGCCGGCGCGTTCCATGCCGAGCGCCAGCGGCGTGCCGCCGCCGCCGGCGATCGGGCGGATCCAGGCTTCGCTCCACGGGCGGGCTCGCGCCGGCTGCAGGCGTACCTCGGCGCGGCCACCGGCGAAGCACACCAGCGACACTTCGGCGCGCGCCTGATAGGCGCGCTGCAGCAAGCGCAGCAGCACGCCCTTGGCCAGCGCCAGCTGGCGGCCGTGCACCATCGATGCCGAACAATCCAGCACGAAGCAATGCAATACGCCGGCATGCGCCTGCTGCGCGCGCATGCGCAGGTGGCCGGCCGCCAGCGTCTCGCCGCGCTTGGCTGCCAGCGTGCGCGGCCAATGGATGCGCGGGCCAGCGGGGCGGCCGTGCGGGGAAGCCAGACGAGGGGCCTGCCACCGGTTGCCGCCTTGCCGGGATTCGGCGGCGGCCTGCCGGTGGCTCAGGCTTTTTTTGCGGGCAGCGGCCTTACGGATTTGACTGTGGCGAGGCCCGATGCAACGCCCGCGGGCGGGGCCGGGAGCGCGCCCCAGGGATTGGTGGCGCCGCAGGCGCCGTTGCCCGCCGTGTCGTCCCCGGCATCGCTGGCTTCGCCCGGCGCGCGGGCATCACCGGCATCGGTTCCCGTGCCGCCCTGCCCGCCGCCTTCCGGTGCCGCCTGGCGGCGGTGATGCAGTACCAGTTCCGCCACGGCGTCCACATGCGCGGGCGCTACCGCCGCATCGCATTGCAGCGCTGCCAGCGCGCGCGCGGCGCGCAGCATCACCAGGTCGGCGCGCACGCCGTCGACGGCGGCGGCCAGGCACAGGTGGCTGACCCGCTCATGCACGGCATCGCTGAACCAGAGCGACGGCAGCGCGGCACGCGCCAGCCTGACCTGCCGCGTCAGCGTTTCCTGCTCGGTGGCGAAGCGCGTGCGCAGCGCTACGGGATCGGTGTCGAACGCCAGCCGCGCCTTGACGATAGCCTGGCGCTGCGCGGGATCGATGCAATTCTCCAGCGTCAGCGCCAGCCCGAAACGGTCCAGCAACTGTGGACGCAGTTCGCCCTCCTCCGGGTTCATGGTACCCACCAGCACAAAGCGCGCCTCGTGCTGGTGCGATACGCCATCGCGTTCCACCAGGTTGACGCCGCTGGCGGCAACGTCGAGCAACTGGTCGACCAGATGATCCGGCAGCAGGTTGACCTCGTCCACGTAGAGCACCCCCTGGTGCGCACGTGCCAGCAGGCCGGGAGCGAAGCGTACCTCGCTCTGCCGCAGCACGTGGCCAAGGTCGAGGGTGCCGATCAACTGCTCTTCGCTGGCGCCCAGCGGCAGGGTGACGAACTGCCCTTCGGGCAGCAGTTCGGCCACCGCGCGCGCGGCGGTCGACTTGGCGGTACCGCGCGGGCCGCTCACCAGCACGCCGCCAATGCCGGGGTCCACCGCGGCGAGCAGCAGGGCTTGCTGCAGGCGCTGCTGGCCCACCAGGGCACTGAAGGGAAACGGCACCCGCAAGTGCCGGCCGCTGGCGTTCACGTTCATGTGGGAGTTCCTTCAAGCGCCTGCTCGCTGTCGAGCAGGTGTTGTTCGAGTTGGGCGCGGTGCGCTCCGGGCTCCTGCCACAAGCCGCGCTGCACCGCTTCGAGCAGGCGCTCGCAGATGGCATGCAGCGCGCGCGGATTGTGCTGGCGCAGGAAGGCGCGGGTGTCGGCGTCGTTCACATAGGCATCGGTGACCAGCGCATACTGGTGATCGGCCACCACGCGGGTAGTGGCATCGAAGCCGAACAGGTAGTCCACGGTGGCGGCCATCTCGAAGGCGCCCTTGTAGCCATGCCGCTTGACGCCGGCTATCCACTTGGGATTGACCACCCGCGCGCGGATCACGCGGCTGATTTCTTCCTGCAGCGTGCGGATGCGCGGCGCCGCCGGATTGCTGTGGTCGCCATGGTAGACCGCTGGCTGCGCGCCGCCGAACGCGCGCGCGGCGGCCGCCATGCCGCCCTGGAACTGGTAGTAATCGTTGGCGTCGAGCAGGTCGTGCTCGCGGTTGTCCTGGTTCTGCACCACGGCATCCAGGCTGGCCAGGCGCTCGGCAAAGCTGGCGCGCGCCTCGACGCCATCCGTGCCCTGGCCGTAGGCATGGCCGCCGGCATGGAGGTAGGCCTGTGCCAGATCGTGATCGTCCTGCCAGCCGCGGCCGTCGATCAGGTCCTGCAGGCCCGTGCTGTAGCCGCCCGGACGCGCGCCGAACACACGCCAGCCGGCACGGCGGCGGGCCTCCCCCGCGGGCA
>NZ_JARJLM010000677.1 GCF_029335485.1 Cupriavidus basilensis | reverse complement strand
GCACGGGCCATTCGGGCCACTATTTCTACAACAATGCCTTGAATTTGTCCCCAATGAATTCAACGACTTGGAAGAGGTTCCCGGGTAGGGGGAGACAATTTGCGCAGTGCCGATCCTGTCAGCGATCCAAAGCGCGGCCTCTGTCCCGCGCTTTTTCTTTCGCCGGCATTGCAGTAAACCCCAGTAGTCTAGTTTTATAGACCTTATTAAAGTCTTTCGCTTGCAGCGGCAGGCAAGCCACGGCAGTCTCTGGCGGCCATCCCTACCCACCGGCGCCCGCGCGCCGCTTTCAGCCGAAGATGCCAATCCCAGCTTCCGCCGCCTCAGGCGACCTTCTTTCCCGCAGCCGCCAGCCTGTTTACCTCCAGCTCGCCACCATCTTCCGCCGCCATATCGAAAGCGGCGAATGGCGTCAGGGCGCGCGCATTCCGTCGCTCGAACAGCTTTGCCGCGAGTTCGGCGTGGCGCGCATGACCATGCATCACGCACTCTCCGTGCTGGACGAGGAGGGCTTGCTGACCCGCGAGCGCGGGCGCGGCACCTTCGTCAAGGCCGGCTGCCGCGAGCGCCGTGCGCTGATGCTGCCCGTGAGCTGGGACCAGGTGGTGGCGGTCGGCGAGCAACTCGACACCGAGGCACTGGGTGAATCCGACGGCGCGGTGCCGTTGCCCGATGAGCTGGGCATGCCGTGCGCGGCTGCGCGTGCGCCGGGTTATCGCTTCCTGCGGCGGCTGCACCGGATCGAGCAGCGTCCCTTCGCCCTGGGCGAAGTCTTTATCGAAGCCAGTGTGTTCGCGCGAAAACCGGAGGCATTCCGGCACGGCCCGTCGGTGCCGGTGCTCGACCGTTTTCCGCAGCTGCAAGTCACGGCCGCCCGCCAGCGGCTGTCGATCATCGCGGCCGGCGCGGAATCGGCAGCCAGGCTGGCCTTGCCGGTCGGCGCGCCGGTGGCCGAGTTGCGGCGCTACGCCTGTGTCGACGGTGTGATTGTCTACTACGCGCGCATCGAATTCCCGAGCGAATTCGTGTGCCTGGATTTCGATCTGCTCGCGCCCGGCGCGGGCGCCGCCCCTGCTTATGTCCCGCCGCGCCCAGCGCGCGGCCCCGATGCCTGATCAACAACCTGCCAACTGGAAATCATCGAAATGCAGACTACCGAGCGCAACCAAGGGAACCAAGGAGACAACGGGCAGGGCGAGCTGAACGGCGCCGAGAGCCTGGTCAAGACACTGCTGGCGTGCGGCGTGGATACCTGTTTTGCCAACCCCGGCACCAGCGAGATGCATTTCGTGGCGGCGCTTGACCGTATTCCCGGCATGCGTTGCGTGCTCGGCCTGTTCGAAGGCGTGGTGACCGGCGCCGCCGACGGCTACGCCCGCATGGCGGACAAGCCCGCGGCCACGCTGCTGCATTGCGGCCCGGGCCTGGCCAACGGCCTGGCCAACCTGCACAACGCGCGCCGCGCGCAGACCCCGGTGATCAATATCGTCGGCGACCAGGCGACCTATCACCGCCCGCTGGATGCGCCGCTGACCGCCGATACCGAGGGCTGGGCGCGCCCGGTCTCGGTCTGGACCCGCACCGCCACGCATGCCGCCTCGGTCGGCGCCGATGCCGCCACCGCGGTACAGGCCGCCTGCGCCGCGCCCGGCGGCGTCGCCAGCCTGATCCTGCCGTCCGACGTTTGCTGGGATGCGGGTGGCATCGTGGCCGCGCCGCTGGCGCCGATTCCCGTGTCCAAGGTCTCTCCCGATGCGGTCCAGCAAGCCGCGCGCGTGCTGCGCTCGGGCCAGCCCACCCTGATCGTGCTGGCCGGCACCGCCCTGCGCGAAGCGCCGCTGGCCGACGCCCACCGCATCGCCGCTGCCACCGATGCGCGCCTGATCACGCCGATGTCCAACGCGCGCGTGGCGCGCGGCCGGGGCCGCTTCAACGTGGATCGCGTGCCGTACTCCGGCGACGCCGCCCGCGCCAGGCTGGCCGGCATCCGCAACGTGATCCTGGTCGGCGCGCCGCCGCCCGTGACCTTCTTCGCCTATCCGGGCAAGTCGCCGCGTCCCTATCCGGAAGACGCCGAAGTCTTTGTGCTGGCTCGCCCCGAGCAGGATCTCGCCGAAGCACTGGCGCGCCTTGCCGACGAACTGGGGGCGCCGGCCGTGTCGCTGCCCGGCTCGATCGCCTCGCACGACATCGCCAAGGGCGCGGTGACCTCCGAAGCCGTGGCGCAAACGCTCACCGCGCTGCTGCCCGAACAAGCCATCGTGGTGGAGGAGAGCGTCAGCTTCGGGCGCGCCTTCTATCCCGGCACCGTGCATGCCGCGCCGCACGACTGGCTGCAGCTCACCGGCGGCGCGATCGGCGACGGCCTGCCGCTGGCCACCGGCGCCGCCGTGGCCGCGCCCGGGCGCAGGGTGGTCGCGTTGCAGGCGGACGGCTCCGGCATGTACACGCTGCAATCGCTCTGGACCATGGCACGCGAAAAGCTGGACGTGACCGTGGTGGTGCTGGCCAACCGCAAATACGCCATCCTGCTGGGCGAACTGGCCGGCGTCGGCGCCAACCCGGGCAAGACCGCGCTGGATATGCTCGACATCGGCAACCCTGACCTCAACTGGGTGCAGCTGGCCAACGGCATGGGCGTGGAAGCGGCGCGGGCGGACGATATGGCGCGCTTTGCCGAGCTGTTCAGCATGGCGAACGCGCGCCCGGGTCCGTTCGTGATCGAACTGGTGATCTGAATTTACCCCGAAGGAGGCATCATGCTGCAACTCAGGCCTGGATGCGAGTGTTGCGACAGGGATCTGCCGCCGGATTCGGCCCAGGCGCGGATCTGTTCTTTCGAATGCACTTTCTGTGCGGACTGCGCAGGGGAGAGGTTGGGCGGGGTTTGCCCGAACTGCGGCGGGGAACTGGTGGCAAGGCCGCGGCGGCCGGCTGGCAAGCTGGGGAAGTTTCCGCCTTCGGACGCCAGGGTTTTCAAGCCGCAGGGATGCGGCACTTGACCGGAACCGAGCCGGATTCATGAGCCGGCTGCGGTTTCACCTTCCGTTGACGGTGGCGCCGCAGCCGGTCTTGGGTTCAAGACTCCGCCTTTGGTCCCAAGCCGCAGGCCCGGATCCTCATGCCGCCATGGCTTCCCCATACCGCTGCAGATGGTAATCACTATCCCCAAGCAGCACATCCACCATCGTCAGCCGCTTGAAGTAATCCCCCACCTCCAGCTCATCCGTCATGCCCATCCCGCCATGCAGCTGCACCGCCTGCTGGCCTACCAGGCGCCCGGCCTTGGCCACGGTCACCTTCGCCGCACTCAGCATCCGCCGCCGCTGCGCCGGATCGCTTTCATCCAGCGCCTGCGCCGCAACGTAAGCCATCGATAGCGCCAGCTCCTTCTGCACCAGCATGTCCGCCATGCGGTGCTGCAGCGCCTGGAACGCCGCCAGCGGCTTGCCGAACTGCTGCCGCGTGCGCAGGTATTCGGCTGTGATCTCGATCAGCTTTTCCATCGCGCCGGCGGCTTCCGCGCATAGCGCGGCAATGCCGTGGTCGATGCCGTGGAGCAGGGCGGTCAGACCGTCGGCTGCGTCGCCAACCACGGCGGTGGTGTCTACCGCGACGTTCTGCAGTACCAGGTCGGCGGCGCGCAGGCCGTCCATGGTGGGATAGCCGCGTACAGTCAGGCCGGCGGCATCGCGCGGCACCAGGAACAGTGCCAGTTCGTTGGTGCCGGCGATGCGCGCGGTGAGCAGGAAGGCGTCGGCGGCTTCACCGTGCCAGGCCAGGCTCTTGTTGCCATTGATGATATAGCCGTCGCCCTTGCGTTCGGCGCTGGCGCGCGCGGTCTCGAGGCGGTAGCGGGTGGTCGGCTCCAGGTAGGCGAGGGTGACGACGCGTTGGCCGGTGGCGATGGCGGGCAGCCAGTGCGCCTTCTGGGCATTGCTGCCATGTGCGTTCAGCACGGCAGCGGCCATCACGGCGCTCGGCGTGACCGGTTCCAGCACCAGGCCGCGCCCGAGTTCGCGCTGCACCACGAGCTGGCTGGCGGCGCTTTCGCCAAAGCCGCCGTATTCGGCCGGCACGGTCAGGCCCAGCACGCCCATGTCGGCAAGCTGCGCCCAGGCCGCGCGGTCCATGCCGCCGCCGCCGCGGGCGGTCTTGCGGCGCTTGTCGAAGGTGTATTCGGTATCGATGAAGCGGCGCAGGCTGTCCGCCAGCATCTGCTGTTCTTCGCTGTAGTTGAAGTCCATGGCTGTGTTGATTCCTTCCGTCCTTGCGTGTCTCGGGGCTCTCGCGCCTGGCGCGTGCTTTCAGTGCGTCCTTCCGGTACGCGCCGTCAGAAACCCAGGATCATCTTGGAGATGATGCTCTTCTGTACTTCGGTGGTGCCGCCATAGATCGATGTCTTGCGCATGTCGAAGTAGGTCGAGGCGGCGGGCGCGGCCCAGGCCGGGGCGTGCAGCGGCGTATCGGCCGGCGGCGCCGCGCCGGCTTCGAGCCAGCGCGGCGAATACGGCCAGGCGTTGGGGCCGGCCACTTCCATCTGCAGCATGGCCAGGTCCTGCTGGATCTCGGAGCCGCGGATCTTGACGATCGAGGCTTCCGGGCCAGGGCCGCGGCCGCCGTCCTGCGTGGCCACGCGCAGCAGCAGCATTTCCAGCGCCATGATGTCCATCTCGATGCGGGCGATCTTGTCGCGCATGCGCACGTCGTCGATCAGCGGCCGGCCGGCACCGTCGGTGGCTTGCGCGGCGTAGTGCTTGAGCTGGCGCAGTTCGCGGTTGCAGTGGCCGATGCCGGCAATGCCGGTGCGCTCGTGGCCGAGCAGGTATTTGGCGTAGGTCCAGCCGCGGTTCTCCTCGCCCAGCAGGTTGGCCGCGGGCACTTCCACGTCCTCGAACCAGACTTCGTTGACATCGTGGCCGCCGTCGAGCGTGACGATGGGGCGCACCGTGACGCCCGGCGTCTTCATGTCGATCAGCAGCATCGAGATGCCTTCCTGCGGCTTGGCCTCGCTATCGGTGCGCACCAGGCAGAAGATCCAGTCGGCGAAATGCGCCATGGTGGTCCAGGTCTTCTGGCCGTTGACGATATAGCGGTCGCCCTGGCGCACGGCGCGGGTCTTGAGCGAGGCCAGGTCGGAGCCGGAGCCGGGTTCGGAATAACCCTGGCACCAGAAGTCCTCCACGGTGGGGATGCGCGGCAGGAAGCGCTGCTGGTGCTCGGGGCTGGCGTACTTCATCAGCACCGGGCCGATCATGGTCAGGCCGAAAGGCAGCAGGCGCGGCGCGCCGGCGCGGAAGGCTTCGATCTCGAAGATCAGGCGCTGCAGTGCGTTCCAGCCGGTGCCGCCCCATTCCTTCGGCCAGGTCGGCGCACCCCAGCCTTGCGCGTGAAGAATGCGGTGCCAGCGCACGTAGTCATCCTTCTCGACGCGCTGGTGGGCCAGTACCTTGTCGCGGATATCCGCCGGCAGGCTGGCCTGCACGAAACTGCGAACCTCTTCGCGGAACGCCTGTTCCGCCGCGCTGAAACGCAAATCCATCTGATTGTCCCCTCGGTTGGGAAGGCCGGCCTTCGCGCCCTGGCGATGCGCCACGGGCTGCCGGCCGCCTCCTCGATGCAGTGCAGCGATTCTATGGGGCGCGGCGGGATTCACTGCTTCCACAATGGCAAAGCCGTCCTTCGGCATGCTTGAACGGGTCTGGCCTGCCGGACGGGGCAGTGGTCTCGCGGCCGGGCGGTGAAGCGGTCCGCGGCGGCCATCCCGAACACGGCCTTAGCCAAATCCAAATGGCACGCCTGTTGCGCCTGGCCCAAACTGGCGCAGTTCCATCACTGCAAGAACATATAACGCCGAGGAGACAGGCGATGTCACGTTGGACCAGATGGATGGCGCTGTGCGGGTGGCTGTTCGCCACCGCTGGCGCGCTGGCGGCATACCCCGACAAGCCGGTGCGGCTGGTGGTGCCCTTTCCGCCGGGTGGCGCCACCGACCTGCTTGCGCGCGAGGTCGGCCATGCGCTGGCGGTGCGGCTCGGGCAGCCGGTGGTGATCGAGAACCGGCCCGGCGCGGGCGGCAATATCGCCGCCGTGGCGGTGGCGCGCGCGCCGGCCGATGGCTATGCGCTGTTGTTCGGCACCTTTGGCCCGCTGGCCGTGAACAAGAGCCTGTACGGCAAGCCCGGCTACGATCCGCTCAAGGACTTCGCGCCGGTCGCCTCGGTCGCCTACCTGCCCAATGTGCTGGTGGTGCATCCCTCCGTGCCGGCGCGCAATATTGCCGAACTGCTCGCACTGGCGCGGCGCGAGCCCGGCAAGCTGAGCTACGGTTCCTTCGGCAATGGCTCGTCCTCGCATCTCGCGGGCGAGCTCTTCACCCATCTGGCCGATGTGCGCATCGAGCACGTGCCGTACAAGGGCAGCGCCGCGGCCATGACCGACCTGATCGGCGGGCGCCTCACCATGATGTTCGACAGCATTTCCACCGCCTTGCCCAATGTGCGCGACGGCCGCGTGCGGGCGCTGGCGGTCACCACCGCGAAGCCGTCCGAACAGTTGCCCGGCGTACCGACGCTGGCCTCGGCGGGCGTGCCCGGCTACGAACTGACCGCGTGGTTCGGCGTGGTGGCGCCGGCCAATACGCCGGCGGCCGTGGTCGACCGCCTCAACGCCGAGATCGTGGCCGCGCTCGCGCAGCCGGAGCTGGCGGCGCGGCTGGCGGGCCAGGGCGCCGTGCCCTTTCCTTCCACGCCGGCGCAGTTCGGCGCGTATATGCGCACCCAGTACCAGAAGTGGGACGGCCTGATCAAGTCGGCTCATATCAGTCTGGATCAGTAATCAGTGCGTCCCCTCGCGAGTCGTCCCATGAGCCCGCTTGCGGACCAGGCAGTCCGGTTCCCCTCTCACCATCGCTAGCATCATGTCTTCCTTTCGCCCTGAATTCATCCATGACATCCCGCAGCACTGGGCCGCGCAATCGCCCCAGGCGCCCTGCCTGTACGAGGCCGGCGGCATCGTCAGCTACGGTGCGCTGTGGCAGCGCATCACCACCACCCGCGACTGGCTTGCCGCGCAGGGCGTAGGGCAGGGCGACCGCGTGATGGTGGTCGGCGAGAACTGCGCCGAGATGGTGGTGATGCTGTTTGCCTGCAGCACGCTGCACGCATGGCCGATCCAGGTCAACGCGCGGCTTTCGCCGCGCGAGATCGACGGCATCCGCGCGCATGCCGAACCGCTGCTGACCTTCTTTACCAGTCATGTCTCCGACGTGGCGGCCGCGCACGCCGCGCGGCTCGGCGCGCAGCCGGTCGACTGTGCCGCGCTGGATTCGCGCTTCGCCGCCGTGCGTGCCGCACAGCCGCCGGCGCCCGTGGACGCGGCCCAGGCGCGCGACATCGCTACGCTGATCTACACCTCCGGCACCACGGGTGCGCCCAAGGGCGTGATGGTGCCGCATGCCGGCCTGACGCATTTCGCGCGGATCTCGGCCACCTCGCGCGACCTCGGTCCCGACGACATCGCCTACGGCGCGCTGCCGCTGTCGCACATCTTCGGTATCGCCACGGTGTTGATGGCCACGCTGTATGCCGGCGCCAGCCTGGTGATGCGGCCCCGCTTCGATGCGGCCGACGTGTTCGCGGCGCTGGCGTCGCCCGGCGTCACCATGCTGCAAGGCGTGCCGACCATGTTCACGCGCATCATGGCGGTGGCGCGCGAGTCGTCGCTGCCGGGCGGGGCCGCCGCGTTTCCCCGCCTGCGCTATCTCTACACCGGCGGCGCGCCGCTCGATCCCACCCTCAAGCGCGACACCGAGGCCTGGTTCGGCCAGCCGCTGCACCACGGCTACGGCATCACCGAATATGCCGGCTCGCTGTTTATCACCCGGATGGACGCGCCGCGCAGCGATTGCTCGGCGGGCTACATCGTCGAAGGCGTGGAAATCGCCATCACCGGCGAGCAGGGCGAACCGATGCCCGCGGGCGAACGCGGCCAGATCCGGGTGCGCGGCCCCGGCGTGATGCGCGGCTACTTCCGCAACGCGGAGCAGACCGCCGAGGCGCTGCTGCCAGGCGGCTGGCTCAATACCGGCGATCTCGGCCTGCTAGGCGAGGACGGCGCGCTGTTCATCGTGGGCCGTTCCAAGGACCTGATCATCCGCTCGGGCTTCAATGTCTACCCGATCGAGGTGGAGTCGGTCATCAATGCCTTTCCCGGCGTGCGCCAGTCCGCCGTGGTCGGGCGCACGGCAGCCGATGGCAATGAAGAAGTCGTGGCCTTTATCGAAACGCAGCCGGGCGCGGCGCTGGATGCTGGCGCGCTGGAGGCCTATCTGCGCGAAAGCCTGGCACCGTACAAGCGTCCCGCGCAGATCCGCGTGATCGAGACCATTCCCACCACCGCCAGCGGCAAGCTCCTGAAGCAGCCGTTGCGCGCCATGCTGGCCGGTGGCGCGGTCGCGGCATGAACCCGGCGATGGCAAGCCCGCTGATGACTGAAACCTGCGGCGAAGGCGATGGCCGGCACCGGCCGGGTTCCGTGATCCAGCGGACCCATGCCGCCGCCGGCAGCGCTTCGCCGCGGGTCGAAGCGTTCTCGCGTCCAGTGCCACGGCCCGCCGCGGCCTGGCGGAAATTCATATAAGGAGGAGACAGATGAAGCAATGGATGATGGCCGGCATGCTGCTGGCAGTAGCGCAGGGCGCTGCATGGGCGGACACCTATCCGGCGCGTCCGGTGAAGCTGATCGTGGGCTATGCCCCCGGCGGCCCGGTCGATACGGCCGCGCGCATCTATGCCGACTACCTGGGCCGCGTGCTCAAGCAGCCGGTGGTGGTGGACAACCGCGCCGGCGCCAGCGGCGCCA
This sequence comes from Cupriavidus basilensis, assembly GCF_029335485.1. GTDB lineage: Bacteria > Pseudomonadota > Gammaproteobacteria > Burkholderiales > Burkholderiaceae > Cupriavidus > Cupriavidus basilensis_E. The sequence continues at coordinate 783 of NZ_JARJLM010000677.1, read as the reverse complement.
TTGCCGCCGACCTGACCGCCAAGGCGCCGCCGGATGGCTACACGCTGTACTTCGTGGCCAGTCCCACCATGACCATGACGCCCCTGATCCAGAGGTCGGTGAATTTCAATCCGACCAAGGATTTCAGCTATATCGGCCTGATCTCGGACTACACCAATGTACTGCTGATCAACAAGGATTTCCCGGCCAAGGATGTAGGCGAACTGGTGGACTACGCGCGCAAGCATCCCGAGGGCGTCAGCTTCGGCTCGGCTGGCGTGGGCGCGTCCAATCACTTGTCGGCCGAACTGCTGGCGCAGATGGGCGGGGTCAAGATGCTGCACGTGCCATACAAGGGCAACTCGCCCGCGATGGCCGACGTGATCGGCGGCAAGGTAACGTTCATGTTCGACATCACGGGTACGGCGATCGGACATATCCAGGGCGGCAAGGTGCGCGCGCTGGCGGTGACGTCGAAGACGCGCAACCCGGCGCTGCCGAATGTGCCGACCATGATCGAGTCGGGCATGAAGAACTACGATATCACCGGCTGGTACGCGCTGGTGGGCCCGCCCAAGCTGCCCGCCGAGGTGACGGACAAGCTGGTCAAGGCGCAAAAGACCGTCGGCGACGATCCCGCCTTCCGGCAGCGCATGACGCAAGGCGGCTACGATCTCGAAATCACGGGCCCGAAGCCGCTGGCGGACCGCATCCAGCGCGAGCTGAAGCTGTGGGGCGGGGTGGTCAAGACCGCGAATATCCAGGTGGATTGATGTCTCGCCGAGCGGGCAGGCATGGCGGGCA
>NZ_JARJLM010000676.1 GCF_029335485.1 Cupriavidus basilensis | reverse complement strand
GCCGGTCCTGGCAAGGCTTTTCGGGAATGATTTTGATGCAGCCAAAAAGTAACCTATAAGCCACACAAATCACGCATTAGCGGCAGATCCAGTGCATTCGGCAATCCCGGTCACCTGCATCGCCCAACCCTCGCTTCTGCCAACGACCTCTCCACATACGCAGGAACACCATCCCCGCAGGAGATCGCTCGCCAGCGACGGCTCCGTCGCTGCAATATATACGGACACGCGCGCCGGCGAGCCGGACACGTCCATGTTCTATCTATATATAAGGAAAGGAGGAGTTTGCATGAGCATCCGCATCGTCCGACTGGGCTCAGCCAGGGCGCCAAACGAAGGCATCCGTATCGGCACCGTACGCAGACCGCCGCGCGGCGTACCAAAGGCAGAATTCGCCACCCGTGACTTTTACGATGTGTGGTTTCCGAATCTATCGCCGTCCGCCGAGCTGGTCGCGGAGGCACTTGCCATACAAGGCGAAGGAAGCGAGAAAGCCTGGCGCGCGTTCGAGCGGCACTTTCGGGCAGAGATGGCCCGACCGGATGCGAGCCGGACGCTCGACCTGCTGGCCGCAATGTCCCGGCAGACGAATTTCTCGCTGGGCTGTTATTGCGAGCAGGAGGAGCGGTGCCACCGCTCTATCCTGCGCGCCTTGCTGGAGGCACGCGGGGCGGCAATCACTCCGTAGAGGTCAGACAGCCTTGTGCCCGCGCGCGCAGGAACGGCGAAACAAGGCGCGCAGGCCGGCCCACTGAACGGGAAGAAGCGGAGTGGAGCGGCGCACGGCGTCGCGCTGGGCGTAGTGGGTAAGCAACTGCTCACCAACCGACTGCCGGAAATAGGAAGGCGCCGGGTAGTCCATGGTCAATCCCGATTGTGGTTCAACAGGACTGTTAGTATACCGAATATTGGTGCACTGCGTCATACTGGGGCGGCATCCACCCCAATGCGGTGCAGAAACGAGCCTCGCGCCTGCGCTTCGGGCCTTGTGGAATAAGGCACAAAACCGAATCCGGCTATCGATCGCGGTACAAAGGGAAAAAGCGCGGTGTTCGTATACCAAATACCGCAACACGGCGATCGATGTGCACCGACTAGCCGGCGCTCACGGCGCTATTGCCGCGCTTGGCCGCATCGCCCGGCCCGTCGCCCTTCACCGCGCTGGCCTCGCCCGCGGCCATCTCTTCTGCCGCCTTTGCCGCACTATAGACGTGGCGGGTAGCCAGCAGCGCGGCCAGATCGGCATCGCCTGCAATAACTGCTTGCAGAATCTGCGCATGCTCTTCCCAGTTCTGCCGGGCGCGCGTCACATTCGCCGGAGCGAACAGCAAACCCGTGCGCTCCCGTAGCGTGCGCACCATATCCTGCAGCACGCTGTTGGCGGCGATATTGCCCAGCACTTCATGGAAGCGGGAATTCAGCTCGATAAAGCGGTCCGAACGACCGCTTGCCGCGGCCTCGGTGCCTTGGCGCAGCACTTCATTCAGCTCCGCGACCAAGGCTGGATCCCGGCGCTGGGCAGCCAGCTTGGCATTCAGACCTTCCAGCGTGGCCCGCACTTCGACCATTTCCTTCGCGATATTGGGCGATAGCGTTGCCACCGAAGCGCCTCGCCTCGGCTCGATGCGGACCAGACCCTCCGCAGCGAGCGCGCGCAGTGCTTCCCGCACCGGGATGCGTGACACACCCAGTTCCGTGGACAACTTGTTCTCGACCAGGCGGTCGCCCTGCTTGTACTGCCCGCCCAGGATGCGCTCTCGCAGGGTGTCTGTGACCAGCGCGAACAAGGGGGAGTGCTGGGCGCCAAGGCTGGCGCCGGGAGAGTCCGAACCAGGAAGAGCGTGTTCGGTACCAGTGGCGTCGGACATAGGTTCTGGCTTCAGTCGGCAAAAACGCCGTCTTCGGGCAAGGTGCGCGTACGCGCCTTCGCGGACGGTCATCAAGGAATCGGGAACCATCGCGCCATCCCGTAAGGATCTCGGGCGCAGCGGTATTGTCCGCATTGTATACCGACGAACCGCCGTTTTTGCGTAACACCGATCACCCGCGCCGGCTTCGTGTACCAGCAGCCCTGGCCTCCAGGCCAGCGGCAGTTCGAGCGACGGCTCACGCTATGATGCGAGGGCCCGCATCATCCCCGCCTCGAACCCCTCCCGCTATTCGCCGATGGCACTCAACCTGGTCTGGCTTTCTTTCTTCCTGCTCGCTTTCGTCGTCGCCTGCATCCGCCTGGCGATGGGAGATACCACTGTGTTTCCGGCGATGCTGGCAAGCCTGTTCGACAACGCACGCACGGCCTTCGAGATTTCCCTGGGCCTGGCAGGCGTGATGAGCCTGTGGCTCGGCATCATGCGGATTGGCGAACGCGCCGGCGTGGTCGACACCTTCGCACGCGCGGTCAATCCGCTGCTGCGCCACTTTTTCCCGGGCGTGCCGCAAGGGCATCCGGCGCAAGGGGCGATGATGATGAATGTGTCGGCAAATATGCTGGGGCTCGACAATGCCGCCACGCCGCTCGGGCTGAACGCCATGCGGGAGCTGCAGTCGCTGAATCCCAGCCCCGACACGGCTAGCAACGCGCAGATCATGTTCATTGTGCTGAATACGGCCGGCCTGACCCTGATCCCGACCTCGGTGATCGCGATGCGGCAGGCCATCGCCGTCAAGCAGGGGCTGGTCGGATTCAATGCGGCCGACATTTTCCTGCCCACCCTGCTCGCTACTTGCATCTCTTGCGTGGCGGGCTTGCTGGCGGTGGCGTGGGCGCAGCGGCTCAATCTGCTCAAGCCGGCGGTACTGGGCACACTCGGCCTGCTGTCGGCCACCGTCACAGCCCTCTTCCTGTGGCTGCGGCATGCGCCGCCTGAGCAGGTAAGCACTGCCACGGCACTGGCCGGCAGCGGCTTCATCCTGACCTTGATCGTAGTCTTCCTGGTTTGCGGCGCCGTGCGGGGCGTGAACGTCTACGATGCCTTTGTCGACGGAGCCAAGGAGGGCTTCGGCGTCGCGGTGCAGATCATTCCTTACCTGGTCGCCATCCTGGTGGCGATCGGGTTGTTCCGCGTCACCGGATGCATGGATGTCCTGATGAAATGCCTCACGGCTGGCTTCGCCTCGCTGGGACTCGACACTGCCTTCGTACCCGCACTGCCGGTGGGGCTGATGAAGATCCTGTCGGGCGCGGGCGCTCGCGGGCTGATGATCGACGTAATGACCACGTACGGCGTCGAGTCCTTCCAGGGCAAGCTGGCCGCCATCATCCAGGGATCGACCGAAACCACCTTCTACGTGCTGGCGGTGTATTTCGGCAGCGTCAATATCCGCAATACGCGGCATGCACTGGCCTGCGCCTTGTTCGCGGACCTGGCCGGCTTATGTGGCGCAGTAGCGATTGCCTACCTGTTCTTCCGCTGAAATGGGCGCGCCACACGCGATGAAAACGAGCCAGAGAAGCCAGAAGACCCCGCCTTCCGTGTATTGAACCGTTAAGGTGTTGCGCGCATGCAACATGTTTGTGAAGTCAGACACGCTTGGCCCACAAGCGGCTTGGTGCGTCGCAACAAATCATATATAGTGGAGTCTGTCTCCTCCACCACCTCGGTGGATTCCAACCCGCGCACGAAACTGCGCGGGTTTTTTTTGCCCGTTTTTTGCCGTTAACCTCGGTTTGCCATTGCTGGATTGGACTCCGGCCTGGCTGACGGGCACTCGTCGCGGTCGCACCAAAGGGGCTCCATTCACGCACCAGAGGAACGCGCGACTGCACCGAGGCGGGGTGAAACGCGGATTTTTCCGCGTTATGTTGCATCGCAGCATCCGATCCCGTAGAGTCAGCCCATCCCGGCGCCTAGTACGAAAAATCCATGCTTCGGGCGCCCACCCTCTTTTTTCGACATGATTTCCGCGCTGCGCTTGCCCCGCCCCGACGCACTGATGCTACAGCGAGGCCTGGTCTACGCTTTCTCGTTCCTGGCCCTGGCCAGCATGGGATGGCTTACCGGGCAGCCGGGGTATCTGTGGGCAGCAACCGCATCGATCTGGACTTGCCTGGCCGACCGCCGCGGCACTGCCGGCGAGCGCCTGGCCGCGCTGGGCTCGGTGGGTATCGGGGGCGCTGCGGCCTGCGCCCTGGGTGCGGCCGTGGCTACCACGCCATGGGCCGCGCTGGCGGTCGTGCTGGTGGCTGGAATGGCCGCCGGCCTGGCGGAAACGCGGGGGAATGTCGCCGCCCTGTCGGCCAAGCTGCTCTATGTGGTACTGATCGCCGCGTGCCTGCAACCGGCTGGAGACGCCACGCTGGCCATGCGCATCCTTGCGAGCAGCCAGGAGTTCCTGCTTGGCGGCGTTTTTGCCTGCCTGCTGAGCCTGGCCCTGATTCCTTCCGAGCGCGACGCGCGCCCACGCGCTGAAATCCTGTCGGTGTTCGACGCATTGCTGCGCTTCGCCACCGCATTGGCCGGCACCGACGCCGTGGACGACGCCACCGCCAGCAAGCGCGAGATCCGGGAGCGTATCGAGGCTGCGCGCCAGGCAATCCATGCGAGGCACAGCCTGCGCGACCCGCTGGGCCTGATGCACTATGCCTATGTGGTGAGCCTGGCCGATGCAATGTTCGCATTGCTGATCGTCACCGCGGAGCTGCGCAGCCGCGCCGACGGCATGTCCGCCAGCCGGAGCGATGGCATGGAAGAGAACGACAACCACTCGGCTCGGAAGCTGCCGCTGCATCACTTGCAACGCTGCGTTGCCGATATCCGGGTCCAGGTTGGCGAGGCACTGGCGCATCATGCCCCGGACCTGCCGTCGCTTTGCGCGGCTCTGGCCCATGAGTTGCGGCGTCTGCACGCACCCCTGGCCAATGCAGACGCACCGGCTTTGTACCAGGCCGCCCTGGGCACCCTGGCACGGTATCCGGGCTTCAGCGACTGGCGCAGCGAACACCGCTGGCCACGCCGCTCCTTCCGGCAGACATGGCAGCGCTGGCGTGCCGCCATGTCCGAGCACGCCGCACGCGACGCCCGCGTGGCCCGCCATGCGGTGCGGCTCGCACTGGCGGGCAGTCTGAGCCTGATGCCAGCGCAACTATGGAAGGTAGACCACGGTTATTGGGTCGCGGTCACCGTCATCATGGTGCTGAGCCCCCAACTGCAGACCACGCGCAGCATTTCGTTCCAGCGCTTCGCCGGCTCGCTGGCCGGCGCCCTGCTGGCGTGCGCAATCGGCCTGGCCCACCCGCCCGCACCGTTCGCGCTGGCGATCAGCGCGGCCTGCCTGGCCGCGGCCTATATCGGCCGCCTGGCCGGCAGCCCCGGCGCCTTTGCCCTGTGCCTGACGCCGGCCGTGATCCTGTTCTCCTGGGTTGGCGCGCCGGCAGCGAACAGCAGCCACTTTGCCGCGCTGCGCGGCATCGATACGGCACTGGGCTGCCTGATCGCCCTGGCTAGCTATTATGTGCTGGCACCGCGCGCCGAACTGTCGCGCGTCTACCGCCATAGCCTGGACGCGGTCGCGGCGAACGCGGTCTATCTGCGGGCGGCTTTTGCCGGCGCCGGTGCGTTCACGGCCTCGCCAACCCGCTCACCGGCTCCCACGCCTGCGCGAATGGAGACGCTGCGGGTAGCGGCCGGACGCACCTCGACCCGTGCCGAGCACACTTTGCAACAAGGCACCGCAGAACTGGCGCCGGAGCTGGCTGCGGAGTATGTCCAGCTGCACCTGACCGTGCGGCGCATGGCCGCGCTGGCGGGCCTGGTACGCGCCGGACTTGCGGCCGAGGCGGACACGGGCCTGCCGGCCCCTGCCACGTTGGCGGTACTGCAGGCCCTGGCGGCGCTGCTATCCGAGCTGGCCACGCACCCTGGCGCCAGCGCCGTGGCGGCCAGCCCGGGCGAGCCGTATGCCGAGGCCGCCTCGCCATTGGACAGGTTCCTGGCCGAACAGGCTGCCTTTGCCACCGCCCAGGCCGGCACGGCCCACGCCGCCGTGGCCTCGATACGCCGGCTGGCCGCCGGCCAGCGCAAGGCCGCCAGCCACCGCCGCTTGCCGCAGCCCGGTTGAGCGGCGTCAATGGCAAGGCGTCCAGCGGCTTCACGGATCGGCGCGATCACCTAGAATGGTGTCATCCCTCAGCGACCGGTGTGAGGCACGCCATGCCCGAAATCTCCTTTCCCCGCAGCGTTCCCACCTATTGCGCGGCCAGCCTGACCCTGTCCTGCCCTGCCACCGTCAACGGCGAACCAACGCTGTATTCGATTACGGCAGAGGCGCTCGAAACGCATTTCGGTGCCATGTCGACGCGCAAGGAAGACCTGGTGCGAGCGTTCACCAGCCACCGGCAGCGCATCGAGCGCATTGCCGAAGACCTGTTCGAGCTGACCCAGGCGCGTGAAATCCTGCTGCGCAGCGGCCATATCCGCTTCGCCGCCTGAACGCCGCCAAGTGCGCGCAGGACTGGATGCCAGGAGCCCGGCAGCCGTGCTCTCGCAAACCTGCGCCGCCCACCGGGATCAAGCTTCCATTGCCTTCCCGCGTACCAGCAGCACCGGTACGCTGGCTTGGCGAAGCACGGATTCGGCCACGCTGCCCAGCACCAGCCTGCGCACGCCGCGCCGACCATGGGTGCCGATCACGATCAGGTCCGCGCCCCAATCGCTCACGACTTCATTGACGGATCCGGCTATATCGCCCGCCACGGTCTGCTGCCTGACCAGCCGCGTCTGATGACGCACGCCTTGCGCGGCAAGCCGCTGCGCGGCCTTGGCCAGAGCCCGCTCACCACTGTCGGCCAGGGCCTGCAGCACCGGTGTCGGGTCGTAGTAGCCGGCATCGAACAGGATCTGGCCGTTATCAACAACATACAGGGCGAGCACTTCCGCGTCGCCGGGACCGGCGACCCGGATTGCCTCGGTCAGCGCCAGGTCGGACGTTGCGCTGCCATCCACCGCCACCACGATCTTCTTGTATGCCGCATCCGTCATTGCTGTTTGCTCCAGGGAAAACAGGGATAGTGACGGAAGCGCCATTGCTATCCGCCAGCATCGATACTACTCGCCTCAGCGCAAAGTTGCCGCTACGCTACTTCCCCCAGCGCTGCGGGAGCAGCACGCCGGATCACTGGGACAGCGGGGAGTCCGGAGCGCGCGCACCCGAGTCGACGATTACCAGGTAGCGGCCCGGCCGGGCCACGGGGGTGCGATCACGCGCAAGGATCCAGAGCGAGTCGCCGCGTCCGGCCGCGGCCAGATAATCCGCATCGATCAGACCGTAGTGGTCGAGCAGGCGGTTGAGCGTGGCTGGAATCCGCACGCACCCCTTGGAAGCCGGGCGGCCGAGGCGCGGCTCCAGCCGGGCGGGGTCGGTTGCGTGCATCTGCAGGCGCATCTGGCTCTCCCCGCCCTTGCCCCAGCCACGCCGGGCATCGACCCAGCCGAAGTCATAGACGCGCATGCCGCTGACGCCATAGCCGCGGATCCCGTTCTCGTTGTAGGTACCTTCGGCACGGAAATCGAGGTTCTCCATGCTGTGGGCGAACACGCCGACAGGCGTGATGAAGTGGTTGAATGCCCCTGGCTTGCCCGTCGATACGGGGGTGGCGCCGACCCATTGCCAGGGTGCGCGCTCATCGGTTCGCGCGAACAGCATGGCCGCCTGGACGCGCGGGTTGCGGTCAACCAGCACCGCCCAGTCGCCGGCGTCTGCTTCCTGGCCGCCGGCCTGCAGCGCCGAGGCCAGCAGATCGGCGTACCGCGTGGCGACGGCGGCCGGCAGGCTCAGATGGCGGGATACCTGCCGCACAAAGGCTTGCCGGACCATGCTGAGTTCATTGGCCGCGGCAAGCGGCACCTGGATTGCGGACAGCGCCAATAGCGCGAAGATGGCAAGCCGGCGCCCCCCCCGGGCGCCGGCACGCCCAAGGCGAGCATGCGGCATGATTGCCTCCATTCATAACGCCCCACGACTGGGCGACTGCCTTTCCGAGCGATGGAAAGGGCGTCGCGCAGTGATCCATCGGGATCCATTCCCGCGCGAACCGCACCAGGGCGGGCGAGCTATCCGGCCACCCTGCCCGGTTCAGGCAGGGAGCCTCTTTCTATATAAGACCGCGAATATGCCGACAATTTCCTCTCGCCATGCGGCGCCGGGTCTGCGGCAAGCGCTGCCGCTCGCCGAAGCGCCATGGGGCCTTGGGAGAACATTACAATGGAAGCGCTCCCAAGGGCTCGCAGCATGGACGGAACGCGCACGACGCAGTCCGGTGGATGAGCCGCTCCGCCACGGCCCCTGCGTTTGAGGCCTGAGGCCCTTCGCATCCATATACAATCACGCCCATGCAATACATCCATGTCGTCAACGGTGACGTAGCGGGCAACACGCTGCGACAAGCCCTCGCCCAGGCCGCCCGGCCCGACCCGGTCGTCGTGCTGCGCGACGATCTCGCCGTCGGGCCGCTTGCCGACGTCGACAGCAGCGGACTCATCCGCTCCGGCTTCTGGCAGCGCGTGGCGCCCCACAGCGATATCGACTTCGCCGCCGAAATGCACCAGGCGCTCGACCAGCTGCACGGGCTGCGCAAGGACGAACTGGAGGTCGCCATCTGGCATGGCCAGAGCGCATCCGACCAGCTGATGCTGCGCCGGGTGGTATTCCACCTCTACCAGTCGCCCCAGCGCATCAACGAAGTCGCCATGGATCTGCGCGAGCTGGAAGTCCCCGCGCGCGGCAATCTGGCTGCCATCGGCATGTACCCCGCGGCCCGCCTGGCGCGCCGCTTCTCCACCATCGCACCGGTCTCGGTACTGCGTCTGGGCCGCCTGGGCTACGAGTGGCAGCAGAACGTCAAGGAGAACGCCGACGTGCGCTTGTGGAAAGGCAATACGCTGGTGCCCGCGGCCTATCACACGGTGGATGAAGTGATCCTGGAACGCGCCCCGCTGGAGTGGGCGCCAGCCGCGCAGGTGGTGGGCGCTGTGATGGGCGCGATCGAGGGCCTGCTGGCCAGCGACTGGTTCGTGTTCTGGCGCTGTCGGGAACTGATCGGCGCCGGCCAGCTCGTGCTGCGCGGCAATGCCGATTCGCTGCAGACCTGCGAGCTGCGCCGCAACCTGGCCTCCGGCGGCGAATAGGCGAACGTCTACATGGCCCGAACCAAGGCACCCGATTTCGAGGCACAGCGCGAGCAGATCCTGGAACTGGCCGCCGCCGCCTTCGCCGCGAGCAGTTATCCAAGTACCTCGATGGCCGACCTGGCCGCCGCCTGCGGCACCTCCAAGGCCCGCCTCTATCACTACTACGAGAGCAAGGAAGCGATCCTGTTCGACCTGCTCGACCGCTACACGCGCCGGCTGATGCTGATCGTGACGGAGGTCGAAGCCGAGGCCGAGCGCCAGGGCCACAGCGAGGTGGACAGCTTCGCCAACCTGATCCGTGCCTTCCTGGCCGAGTACGAAACCTCGCAAACCCGGCACGTCGCCCTCATCAACGACGTCAAGTTCCTGGCCGAAGAGCAGCGCGACCAGATCCTCAAGCGCGAGCGCGACGTGGTGGCCGCCTTCTCGCGCCAGCTGCGCCGCGCCTATCCGGAACGCGTCACCCACGACAACCAGGCTGCGCTGACCATGACCGTGTTCGGCATGATCAACTGGACTTTCACCTGGCTCAAGCCGGGCGGCAAGCTGTCCTACGCGGACTTCGCCGAGATGGTGATCGACCTGCTCGCGGGCGGGCTGCCGGGGGCGCGTGCCGGCGTCGCGGTACCGCCGCGCGATGCCGCATAGCGCCGGCGATCGGCGCTGAGGCGCTGGGGATCAGGACCAGTCCTCCTCTTCCCGCCGGCGGCGCTGGTCCCGGTCCTGGCGGAACATCTCCTCCAGCTCGTCGCGCGCCTGGCGCGCCAGCGAGACCAGCTTCTTCTGGTCGGTGTAGTGCGGGTAGAAACGCTCGATCGCCGCGATGTTGTGGCGGCGGAACCTGAGCGCCACCGAGCGCGCCTGGACCGGGTCGTAGCCCAGCCCTTCCAGCACGCGCCGTCCCAGCAACAGCGAACCTTCGAACACTTCACGCTCGAACAGATGCACGCCGCGGTCCTTGAGCTGGTAGACGTGCGACACATGGCGGGCCCGCGCGTAGATCTCCAGGTGCGGGAAGCGCGCGCGCACGCAGTCGATCAGTGCCAGGCTGTCTTCCATGCCATCGATAGCCACCACCAGGATGCGGGCGCGCTCGGCACCGGCGGACTCCAGCAGGTCCATGCGCGTGGCGTCGCCGTAGAAGACCTTGAAGTCGTACTTGCGCAGGAACTCGATCTGGTCAGGGTCATGGTCCAGCACGGTGACGCCGATGCCCTGGGCATATAGCAGCCGGCCGATGATCTGGCCGAAGCGGCCAAAACCAGCGATCAGCACGGGGTTGTCCTGTGACGCGATCACGTCGTCCGGCCGCCGCGCCAGCCGGGCCAGCCGTGGCGCCACCAGGCGGTCATAGGCGAGCAGGAGCAGCGGCGTGGCCACCATCGAGAGCGCTACCACCAGCACCAGCAGGGCCTGGGTACGCTCCGGCAGCAATCCCGCGCCGCCCGCCACGCCGAACACCACGAAGGCAAATTCGCCGCCCTGCGAAATCAGCAGCGCGAACAGCAGCCATTGGCCCCGCGCAATGCCGAAGCGCGGCGCCAGCACGGCCAGCGTCACGGTCTTCAGCAGCACGAAGCCCACCACCAGGGCGGCGACCTGCACCGGCGCCTGCATCAGCACGCCGAAGTCGATCGACATCCCGACCGCCATGAAGAAGAGACCCAGCAGCAAGCCCTTGAATGGCTCCAGGTCGGCCTCGAGCGCATGGCGATACTCGGAGTCGGCCAGCAGCACGCCGGCCAGGAAGGTACCCAGCGCCATCGACAGCCCAACCGCATCCATCATCAAGGCGATGCCCACCACCAGCAACAGCGCGAAGGCCGTGAACATCTCGCGCATATCGGTGCGGGCGATAAAGCGCAACGCGGGGCGGACCAGGTAGCGCCCGCCCACCACCACGGCGCCGATCACGCCGACCGCCTTGGCCGCCCCAAGCCAGCCCGCCGCGCCATGCGGCCCTGCCTCCGCGCCTCCGGCCGCCAGCAAGGGCAGCAACGCGATCATCGGAATCGCGGCGACGTCCTGGAACAGCAGGATGCCGAAGCCGGCGGCACCCGCGGGCGTGCCGAACAGGTTGCGCTCGGACAGCGTGGCCAGCGCGATCGCGGTAGACGAGAGCGCCAGGCCGAGGCCTGCCACCAGCGCCACTTGCCAGGGTGCCCCGACCAGCACAGCGGCACCGCCGATCAGCAAGGCGCAGGCAGCCATCTGCGCGCCGCCGTAGCCAAATATCACGCGGCGCAGCTCCCACAGTTTCTTGGGCTCCAGTTCCAGGCCGATCACAAACATCATCAGCACCACGCCGAACTCGGAAAAGTGCAGGATGGATTCGACGTTGGTGACCAGCCGCAGGGCCCAGGGCCCGATCGCCACGCCGGCCAGCAAATAACCGAGCACCGCGCCCAGGCCGAAGCGGCGCGCCACCGGCACCGCCACCACGGCCGCGACCAGGAAGACCACCAGGGCCACCAGGAAATCGTGTTGTTCCATGGCCGGCCCCTCAGCTTGCGGCAGCGCCCGCGGCGCCGCTCAGCACACCGGAAACCCGGCCGATATGGTCAGCCAGGGCCTGGGCATCGACCTGGTCGGCGTCATGCAGCACCAGGGGCGGCAGCCAGCTCATCCCGCACAGCACGGCAGTCTGCGCCAGCGGCAGCATGTACTCCTCGATCGTGTGGCCATGCGTACCGTCGGGTCCGTAGGAGTCCGCGTGGCCGCCGGTGCTGGCCACCACCAGCAGGGACTTGCCCCGTAACGCCGTGCCGCCAGGGCCGTAGGCCCAGCCGCTCTCAAGGACTTCGTCCACCCACAGCTTGAGCAGGGCCGGCATGCTGTACCACTGCACCGGAAACTGCAGCACCAGTGTGCCCGCCCGCGCCAGCGCGAGCTGCTCCGCGACGACATCGATGTCGTAGTCGGTATAGCTACGGTACAGATCGCGGACGGTTACATGGGGCAGCGCTTCCAGCGCCGACGCCAGTGGACGGTTGACCCGGGACAGGTGCGGCCTGGGATGGGCATAGATGACGAGAATCGGGGGCTCTGCCTTGGGGTCCACGAAAAATCCTGAAAAAAATCCTGTGGGAAGAAGGCACGAGGCCAAAAAGAACTTCAAAAATCACATTTTGATGTGAGCAATTGCCCGCCCATACGCCCACGCAAATGGGCAAGAGCGAGACCAACGGCAGCCGCATGCTTTGCCGCGTTGCAGCAAACCCACACCCCAAGCCGTCGCGGCCAGCGACAAATCGGCGCTAACCCATTGATTTTGCTAAGCTAACACGGAATTTACAAAATGCCACAAGGTTCTGCCAGCCCCAACCTTACGCCGAACTGACAATTCCACTACAATACTTTCTGCAATGCAGCAAGATAGTGTTTGCCCTTGCCCCTCTCAGGGAACGCCGAAAGTGCATGGGCGAACACCCGTTGAGTGCTATTTTTATACTTGAATACATCGTAAGGAATCAAAGTGAATCCGCTCGAACTGAGCAAGGCCGTCGGGGCCGTATCCGACGAAGATCTCCGCCGTGCAGCCGCAGCCGCGCAAGCCTCGCATCGCCCCACCACCCTGGTGCGCGAGTTGGCAGCGCATCATCGCTCGCGTCTGCTGAAGCATTTCCTCGCCCTGGGCGAGGAGGATCGCCTGCTCCGTTTTGGCCAGTCCGTCGGCGATCACGTGATCGAAGCCTACGTCGACAGCATTGATTTCGACCACGACACCGTATTCGGCGTCTACGACGAACACCTGGTACTGATCGGCGTGGGCCACTTCGCCAACCTGCGCGACAACACGCAGGGCCGCGTGGCCGAATTCGGCGTTTCCGTGTCGCAGAGCGCCCGTGGCCGCGGCATCGGCAGTGCGCTGTTCGAGCGTGCGGCCATGCATGGCCGCAACAGCAACGTGCGCACCCTGTACATGCACTGCCTGTCGCGCAATTCGGCCATGATGCACATCGCCAAGAAGGCCGGCATGAAAGTCCAGTACGCCTATGGCGAGGCCGATGCCTACCTGGAACTGCCGCCCGCGGATACCGTCAGCCGGTTGACCGAGGCACTCGACGAGCAGGTAGCCGACCTCGACTATATGCTGCGCCGCAATCTGCGCGACGCCCGCCGTTTCGGCCTGCGCTTCTGGCGCTCGATGCTGCCGCAGAAGGGTACCGCCTGACCCGCGGCCCCTGCGGCACCGACAGGCATCGCAAGCATGGCGCGCCCGCCCGGCGCGCCATTTTCATATGCGGGCTGTAGTCCTCAGCCTTCCGCCACCGGCAGCGCGGTGGTGTCCTTGATGCTTTCGAGGGCGAAGCTCGAGCGCACGTCGATCACCGCCGGGTGGGCCAGCAGATGGTCCTTCATGAAGCGCGCGAAGTGCTCCATGTCTTCCACGTACACCTTGAGCAGCAGGTCCATCTCGCCCGTCATGGCGTGGCAGGCCGCCACCTCGGGCCAGATCGCAATGGAGGCGCGGAACAGGTCCAGCGGCGCCTTGCCCTTGGGCGCGCCGCCGTGTTTCTCCAGCCGCACATTGATATAGGCCAGCAAACCCAGCCCGATCTTTCCCGGCTCCAGCAGCGCCGCATACTGGCGGATCACGCCAATCTCCTCCAACCGGCGAATGCGCCGCAGGCAGGGGCTGGGCGACAGGTTCACGCGCTCGGCCACCTCCAGGTTGGTCAACCTCCCGTTGGTCTGCAGCACCTCCAGGATCTTCCTGTCGATCTTGTCCAGCTCCACCTTGCTCACGATATTGTTGCTCCGCAATATGTTTGTCGGCAATTTTTTTGCGCAAATTTAGCAAACCGTGCACAAGTACGCAATTTTTTATGGTGTGCGGGTCATCCACCCTGCCCGCTCCTCCCTCCGGCCCCCTTCGCCACGGGCGGCGGGCTCGAATACACGGTACCCTCCGCCATCGCCCACGAGCGCCGTCCGGAAGCAGGATGCCGCCGCTGCCCGCCGCCGTGCCCTGGAACCGGGCGCGCGGGCTCCGGCCACAGCAGCGGCCGGATGGTGCAGAGCATGCCGGCCATCAAGGGTGTTGTCGATTCGCTGGCCCATCTGGTCGCCGTTAGGAAGGCAAGGATGGTGCCAAGTCCGCCGGTATGAGCAATGCCGGTATCCCGGCCTGGTCTTCCAGGCGCTCGCCCGGCGCAAGGGCTGCCGGGGCTTCGGCTAACACTGCCTCGAGATCAAGGCGCCTTTCGGTTCGGGAACGCAAAAAAACGCGGCCATACGGGCCGCGTTTTCTACATCCTGACCTCGATGGCGCAACGGCGCCCCGGTGCTCCTCAGCCGCCGCGGCTGGAAGGCGCCCCTGGCATGGCCTGGCCGTCGCGGTGCATCCGCTGCTCGTGCATCTTCATCATGCCGGCACGGATCTCGTCCATGGTCAGCTTGCCGTCGTGGTTGGTGTCCAGTTCGTCGAAATGCTTGGCCAGGCGAGGCATGGCCGCCTGCACTTCCTCCTTGGTCAGCGCGCCGTCGCCGTTCTTGTCGGCGGCCTTGAAGCGGGCTTCGAAGCGAGCCTGCATCTCGGCGCGGCGCTGTTCCATCATCGTCTTGCGGAAAGCGGCCAGTTCCGCCTTGTCGAGCTTGCCGTCGTGATTGGTGTCGATACGCTTGAACAAGGCGTCATACTCGGCCTTGGTGATGACACCGTCGTGGTTGGTATCCATCATCTTGAACCACATACCGCCGTGCTCGTGCCCATGCCACTTATGTTGATCCATGCCGGACTGCGGCGCCGGTGCCGGATCAGCGGCCTGGGCGAAAGCCGTGCCGCCGACTGCCAGGAACACCGCCGAAGCGGCCAGGAACTTCCGGATCGCACGTGTCTTGAGGGTGGCTTGCATGTCTTTGCTCCTTTTTCGTCTCAGTGGACTGGTAAGGATTAGAACGCAGGCCTGGCTGGAAAGTTGGTCTGGCTAATACGTTGTTACGCGGCTCACAGTTAGGGACGGCGGGCGTAAACCACTGAAAGCAACCGTAAGTGACCCCCTACGCCGCGCTACACGCCGGCGTCAGTCCTTGGCGGACATAGGCTCATGGGAGGCGCCACCGACCGGCTGGGATAACGGTTCGGACTGGGATTGCGGCGGCGGCGCCGGTACGGGTACGGCCGGCACCGGCATCGGCGTGGATAGCGGCGCAGCGGCGCCGGCAGGCAACGCCGGCGCAGCCGCAGCCGCGCCGGCGACGGCAATGGCCGGAACCGGCAGCGCGATCTCCTGGCGCACGCCGTTGCGTTCGATCACCACGCCGCGGTCACGGATCTCCGTCAAACGGATCTGGGGCGACAGCGCGGTCCCCGCGCGCACCGCCTTGGGGGGACCGCCGTCCAGCGAGACAATGGCTGCGCCGGCGCCGCTGCCGATGTCGGCGACCACGCCGATCAGTTGCACGTCGCGCACGCCGGACTGCACGTTACCGCCAAACAGCGTGCCGGCGGCGCCGGTCTCCACGGCCTCGGTCTGCGCCACGCGCGCCGTGCCGGGCAAGGGGATGGTCTTCATCGCGCTGAAGGCCAGCACCCAGCGGGTCGCAAGCGCGCACAGGGCGACGAACAGCAGGAGTCCGGCCAGTCGCGGCAGCCAGAGGCCAGAGAGATTGAAGCGAAGGGCAGGCCGCAAGGATAGTTGCACGAAGGTAGCTGCTGGGCATCAAAACGCCAAGCCTACCAGAGCCACATGACAACTGTCTGCCCCTCGCAAGCCGACGCGGCACGGGGCCGGTGCCCGAGAGGGCGGCACCCCGCCGCCGCCCCGGCAGCCGGATGCGGGTGAACATGCAGGCACCCGCTCACGAAGCCGTCATGAAGTGGCGGTTATACTGTTTGACCGACTGGATCGCCGCCCCGTGTACGACGAGCAGGAACGGCGGGCGATCCGCCAGATATTCCATAAGGCTAACCATGATGCGTAGGATCGTTGCCAACTTCTCCGACTCTTCCCGCCGCCTCGGCCGCCGCAGCGCCCGCGGCTTTACCCTGATCGAAATCATGGTCGTGATCGTGATCCTTGGCGTGCTGGCCGCGCTGGTGGTCCCGAAGATCATGAGCCGACCCGATGAAGCCCGCATCGTCGCCGCACGCCAGGACATCTCCTCCATCATGCAGGCGCTCAAGCTCTACCGTCTCGACAACAGCCGCTATCCCACCACCGAGCAGGGCCTCGCCGCGCTGGTGGCCAAGCCCACCACCGAGCCGATTCCCAACAACTGGAAGGGCGGTGGTTACCTGGAAAAACTGCCCAAGGATCCCTGGGGCCATCCCTACCAGTACCTGAACCCGGGCGTGCGCGGCGAGATCGACGTGTTCAGCTTTGGCGCAGACGGCCAGGCCGGCGGCACCGGCAACGACGCCGATATCGGCAACTGGGAATAAGGAACCATCGGCAATGCTGGCCGGGCGCGCAACCATCGACACCTGGCCGCAGGCGCGGCCACGCGCGCCCGGCAGCCGCGGCTTTACCCTGCTGGAACTGCTGGTGGTGATGGTGATCGCCGGCATCGTGATCTCGCTGGTGGCCGTCAATGCCTCCCCCAATGAGCGTGGCCGCGTACTGGATGACGGGCAACGCATCGCGCGGCTCTTCGAGCTGGCGCAGGAGGAGGCCCAGTTGCGGGCCCGGCCGATCGCCTGGGAGGCCGACGCCGGCGGCTGGCGCTTCCTGGAAGGCACGCCCGCCGGCTGGACCGCCCTGACCCGCGATGTATTCGCCCCCACCCGCTGGCGCCTGCAACTCGACAGCGTGGCGGTGACCGAAGGCGGAAGCGGCAACAAGGGCGCGCGCCTGGTGTTCGGGCGCGAACCGATCGACGGCCCCCAGCGCGTGGTGCTGGTGCGCGGCGACATCCGCGTCGACGTGACCGGCGACGGCTCCGGCCGCTACTTCGCCAGCATGCAATGAGGTTGCACCTGCCATTGCGCCGGCGTTCCCCCCGCGCACCCTCCCCATCGCCGCGCCAGGCCGCGCGCGGCTTCACGCTGATCGAAGTGCTGGTCGCCCTGACCATCCTGGCCGTGGCGCTGACCGCCGCCATGCGCGCGATGGGATCGATGATCGAGGCGGGATCCGCCCTGCAGACCCGCATGCTGGCCGAGTGGAGCGCCGAGAACCATCTCTCCACGCTGCGCCTGTCCAAGACCTGGCCCGAACCGGGCACGCGCGGCTACGCCTGTCCGCAAGGCGGCATCGAGCTGTATTGCGAAGAATCCGTGTCGAGCACGCCCAATCCCTCTTTCCGCCGCGTCGAGATTGCGGTCTACCCGTCCGGCGCCGACAAATCCGTGCGCCTGGCCTGGCTCGTCACCATCGTTCCCAATGAAACGCGCAACCTGCTCTGAACGGCCTTGCAACGCCGTCGCCACGCGCGGCTTCACGTTGCTGGAAATGCTGGTGGCCATCACCTTGCTCGCGGTGATCGCCGTGATCGCGTGGCGCGGGCTGGATGCGATGATACGCGGCCGGGAGCGCCTGACCGACCACGATAGCCGCCTCAACACACTGAAGCTGCTATATGGCCAGTTCCAGGCCGACTGCGAACATCTCTCCAGCCCGGCGCTGCTGCAGCGCAGCCCTGTCGAGCTCGGCAACGGCCAGTTGCTGATGGTGCGCGACCGCCGCGACGAGGGCCGCCCGACGCAGTGGCAAGTGGTCGCCTACCGTCTCGACGGCAATACCGTGGTACGCGCGGCCAGCCCGCCGGCCGACAACCGTAGCGCCGTGCAGGCAGCCTTGATCACGCTGCGCCAGCCCGACAGCGGCGGCAACCTGGCGCGGGCGCTGGTCGGCGATGCCCAGAGCCTGTCGGCGCGCACCTGGATCGAGCCCGGCGGCTGGCAGACCGAGAACGGCCGCATCGCCGCCATCCTGCTCAGCGGCAATGCCAGCGCCAGCGCGGCGGCAGCCTCGGGGGCCAGCGCGAGCCTCGGCGTGGCCACCACGGCCGTGCGCGCGATCGAGCTGACCCTGACGGCGCGCATGGGCGACGGCGATACGCCGCGGCGCTTCCAGAAAATCTGCATGACCGGCCTATGAGCAGCAAGCACCCTGCCACCCGCCACGCCTTGCGTGCACCCAGGCGCCGCCGCCAGCGCGGTGCCGCCGTGGTGACCGCGCTCCTGGTGGTGACGCTGGCCGTGGTCGTGGTCTCCGGCATGCTGTGGCGCCAGCAGGTACAGATCCGCTCGATCGAGAACCAGCGCCTGCTGGCCCAGGCGGCCTGGATCGAACGCGCCGCGGTGGACTGGGCCCGCCTGATCCTGCGTGACGACCAGCGCCGCACCAGCGTGGACCAGCTGGGCGAGCCCTGGGCCGTACCGATCGCCGAGACCCGCCTGTCCGACTTCCTCGGCGCCGCGCTGCGTACCGACCAGGATGGCGAGACCTCCTTCCTGTCGGGCCGCATCCTCGACGCGCAGGCCCGCTTCAACCTCACCAACCTCGTGCTGTGGACCGCCAGCGAATCGCAGGGCCGGATCGCCACCGTCGATACCGCCAGCCTGGAGGTCTATCGCCGCCTGCTGCAGACGCTGGGCCTGAACGCAGCGCTGGCCGACCCGACCGCGCGCTACCTTGTCAGCGCGGCCGGCGGCGGCAGCGACAGCCAGCGCGGGCTGCGCGCGCCGGATGACACACGCGATCTGCTCGCCATCCCGGGCTACACGCCGGAAATCGTGGAGATCCTCACCCCCTTTGTCGACGTGTTGCCCGAGCGCACCCTGGTCAATGCCAATACCGCCGACGCGGAAGTGCTGGCGGCGGTGATCGACAAACTGCCGCTGGACCGCGCCCGCGAACTGGTGCGCCAGCGCGACCGCGCCTATTTCAACAACGTGGGCGACGTGCAGACGCAACTGCGCACGCTGGCGCCGCAGGCCGACCCCAACACCGCCACCGGCACGCTCGACGTACGCAGCCATTACTTCCTGATCTACGGGCTGATCCGCCACGAGCGCGCCAGCCGCATGCAGGTCTCGCTGGTCTACCGTGGCGAAGTGCTGGGCAACGCCAACACCACCCGGGTGGTGTGGGTACGCGACATCGACCGCATGCCCCAGCAGCGCTAGCCCGCAACCCCTCGCCGGACTGGCTGCGCCGGCTGGCGGGATTTGGGATGATGCTGCCGGATCGCCCCGGGGGATACGGGTAAAGTCTGGCGGGTAACGGAAGCCCTCGACGACCCGCAAACGTCTCCCCGCGGGCATCGCGGGCGTTTGAGACTCAGCTTCAGACAGATACGTATTGACGCCATTTCGTCACACAGGCAAGGTATGCTCCGGCCCGGCGGAAGCGGTAGTCCAAGGACCCGCGCGCCCGCCTGTCCTGGCCACCGGCCGTTTTGCAGCCGGCGTCTGTCATGCATGCGGCGCGGTCCGCTGCACAGGTCACCCGCCTCCCGCTATCGTTCATTGACGCCGTAGTTGGCGCTGTAGCAAGGAAACCTTGAGCACCACCCTGTACGTCCGCCTGCCGCACCGGCCACATGACCAGCCTCAACCCTGGCATTTCGGCGCCCTGCCGTTTGCGCTGGTGCGCACGGCCGTCGCCGACCGCGACCGCCGGCATGGCCCGCAGGCGGCCCCCCAGCTGTTGCGCGAAGGCCACGCCCCGATCGCCGAACTGCCCGCCGCCGAGCGCCTGGTCCTGATCATGGCAGCCAGCGACGTGCTGCTGACCGGCGCCGTGGTGCCGCCGCTGGCGCCGGCACGGCTCAAGCTCGCGCTGCCGAACCTGGTCGAGGACGTGCTCGCCACCGACGCCCAGCCCTGTCACATCGCCGTGGGTCCCGCCCTCGATGCGCTGCCGGGCAAAGCCGCCGCCGCTTCCCGCCGGCGCTTGCTGATGGTGGCCGACCGCGCCTGGCTGCGCGCCGTGCTGGACGCCTTCGCCGAACATCGGCACCGCCGCCGCCATGTGCTGCCGGCGCAGTTATGCCTGCCGCTGCCTCAAGCCGCGGCGCCCTCGGCGCTGGCGGGCACCGCCGCCGCCGGCACCGATGCGCCCGCCGCATCGGACACGGACATGGCCGCCATGGCGGCCCTGGCACTGGAAGCCGCCACCCCGACAGCGTCCCCCCTGTTTGAAGCGGAGGGCGTACCGGCGCCGGCCGGACTGCCCGGCTACTGGCAGTTGACCGTGCGCAGCGGCGAGCACGCCGGTTATGGCCTGCTGCTCGGCGACGATGCGCTCAAGGCCTGGCAAGGACTCGCCCCCGCCGGCGACTGGTACGCCTCGCCGGCGGCGATGACGCAGGCGGCGCCCCAGGGTGCGCGCCCGCTCGACTGGCAGGTGTGGATCGACGGTGCGCAGGCCACCCTGCGCGACCCCTCGCTCGACCTGGCGCAATTCGAATTCGCCCAGGGCCGGGCCGATCGCTGGAACCTGGCGGCGTGGCGCCTGCCGCTGGCGCTGGCGGCGGCCCTGCTCGTGGTGCAGCTGATCGGCATGAACGTCCACTGGCTGATGCTGCGCCAGGAAGAAAAACGCCTGGTGGCCGGACAGGAACAGACGCTGCGCAGCGCCTTTCCTCAGATCCCTGTGGTGATCGACCCGCCACTGCAGATGCAACGCCAGGTCGACCAGCTTCGCCTGGCCAGCGGGCGCAGCACGCCGGACGACTTCCTGCCGCTGGCGGACCGCTTCGGCCAGGCCGCGCACCAGCTCGCGCCGGACGCGCTGCTCGCGCTCGAATACCGTGGCCGCACCCTGTTCGCCACCCTCAAGCCCGGCACCGACACCGACGCGCTGCGTAACGCGGCGCGCCAATCGGGGCTGGCGATGGAAGAAGACAAGAGCCCGCCCGACGCCTCGCGCGGCAATGCACCAGCCGGCACGCGCTGGTCGATCAAGCCCAGCCTGTAAGCGCGGACCGCCAAGTGAACCTGATGAAAAACACCGCCTCGAAGCCCGGCCCCGGCGCCTCCCAGCGCAGCCCGGGTGGCCGCGCGCGCGCCTTCGACCGGCTGGCGCGCCTGCGGCCGCGGGTGCCGCGGCGCTGGCAGGAGCGCTTCGATGCGTTCTGGTCGGCGCGCAACCCGCGCGAACAGGCCATCCTGGCCGGTGGCGGCGCCATGCTGGCGCTGGTGATCGGCTACACCGTCCTGTGGGAACCCGCCGCCGACGGCCGCGCCAGGCTGCAACGCAGCCTGCCGCAGTTGCGCACCGACCTGGCCGCCATGGAAACGCTGGCGCAGGAAGCGCGTGGCCTGGCTGCCAGCCCGGCCCCGTCGCTACGCGGCGAGGCGCTGACGCAGGCGCTGCAGGAAAGCCTCGCCCAGCACGGCCTCAAGCCCACGCGCCTGGCAGGCACCGGCGACAACAGCGTGCAGCTCCAGCTCGACAAGGTGCCGTTCGGCGCGGTGGCAGCCTGGCTGCAGGACGTGCGCCAGCAGCAGCGCCTCAAGGTGATCGAGACCCGCATCGTCTACGTGGGCGCCACCGCCATGGTCAATGTCACAGCCACCCTGCAAGGTCCCGGCAACAGCCCGGGCGGGCGCGGCTGATGGCACGCCTGGAAGCCCTCCGGCTGGTCCGCCGCCGCAGCGCCCGCCCTGGTGGCGGCTGGCGGCGCCTGGGCTGGATTGCGCTCGGCGGCGTCACCGTGGCATTGACGATGCTGGCGGCCTTTCCCGCGGCATGGATCGCGGACGGCATCGCCAGCCAGAGCCAGCGCCGCGTGCTTCTGGCCGATGCCGATGGCTCCCTGTGGAACGGCAGCGCCACCCTCGCCCTGTCGGCCGGCGCGGGCAGCGAGACGGCCACCGTGCTGCCCGGCCGGCTGCAATGGTCGGTGGCGTTCTGGCCGTTGCTGACCGGCACCCTGCGCGTGGTCGTCACGCACTCGGAGGCCATGAGCGGCCCGGTAGCCCTGGCGGTGACACCGCTCGGCTGGACCGTGCAGGCTGGCGCCATCCGCCTGCCCGCGTCCCTGCTCGAGGGCGTCGGCGCGCCGTTCAATACCTTGCGGCCCGACGGACTGATGCGCATCGACTGGTCCGCGCTGCAAGGCCGCTTCTTCGGCCGGGCCGGGGAACCGGGCGCTGCCGGCCCGAACGGGCACCTGACGCTGCGCCTCGACCAGATTTCATCGGCCGTCAGCCGGCTGCGCCCGCTTGGCAGCTACCGTGCCGAGATCGACTGGACCGGAGCCGAGGGCAAGCTGGAACTGACCACCCTCGCGGGGCCGCTGCATCTGCAAGGCAGCGGCACCCTGGGCCGCCAGGCGCGCTTCGAGGGCACGGCCAACGCCGACCCCGACGCCGCCACGCAATTGGTAGGCCTGTTGAGCCTGCTGGGACGACGTGAGGACAATGTGACACGGCTGCGCTTCTGACCCCGGCGGCCGGTGCAACCCCTTTGCGCCGCCGCCCGCAGCCCCGGACCGAATATGAAAACCCAAGCCCTTCGACCTTCGCTCAAGACCCGCTGCGCCCGCGCCACCGCGCTGCTGTGCGGCCTCTCCCTGCTGGCGCCGGCGCCGCTATGGGCCCAGCAACCGAGCCAGCCTGCGGCTCGCCCCGGCCAGCCGCCCGACCTGACCCCGCGCAACCGGGACCAGGTCGTGCTCAACTTCGTCAATGCCGATCTCGATTCGGTGGTGAAGGCGGTGGGTCAGGCCACCGGCAAGAACTTCGTGATCGATCCGCGCGTCAAGGGCACGGTGAACCTGGTGACCGAGCAGCCGGTGTCGCGCTCGCAGGCGCTGGAGACACTGGGCTCGGTGCTGCGCATGCAGGGCTACGCGATGGTCGAGAGCAATGGCTTCACCAAAGTGGTGCCGGAAGCCGACGCCAAGCTGCAAGGCTCCCCGATCGTGATCGGGGAGGGCCGGTCGCGCGGCGACCAGGTGGTGACGCAGGTGTTCCGTCTCAACTACGAGTCGGCCAACAACCTGGTGCCGGTGCTGCGGCCGATGATCGCGCCCAACAACACCATCACCGCCTATCCCGGCAACAACACGCTGGTCATCACCGACTACGCCGAGAACCTGCAGCGCATGGCGCGCATCATCGCCGCCATCGATGCGCCCGCCACCGGCGAGATCGAACTGGTGCCGCTCAAGAACGCCATCGCCAGCGATACCGCGCAGGTGCTGCAAAAGCTGCTGGACCCGGGTGCTGCCGGTGGCGCCGGTGGCGGCGCGGCCGGCGTCGATGCCAGCCTGCGTACCACGGTGGTGGCAGAACCGCGCAGCAATTCGCTGATGATCCGGGCCTCCAGCCGGGCGCGCCTGCAGCAGGCCCGCCAGCTGATCGAGCGGCTCGACCAGCCCTACGCGCGGCCGGGCAATATCTGGGTGGTGCCGCTGAAAAACGCCGAAGCCACCAAGCTGGCACAGACGCTGCGCGCCATCGTGGCAGCCGACAGCTCCTTCAACACCAGCCAGGCCGGCACACCGGGCGCCGCCGGCGCCACCGGCAACACCGGGCTGCTCAACACATCGACGCCGACCAGCGGCCAGTACACGGGTGGCACCACCGGCACCTCGCGCAGCGGCTCGGGCTCAGGCTTCGGCGCGGGCGGCGGCTCGGCCTTCTCGAACTCGTTCGCCGCCAACACGCTGCCGACCACGGGCGGCATCATCCAGGCGGACCCCGCCACCAACTCGCTGATCATCACGGCCAGCGAGCCCGTCTACCGCAACCTGCGCGCGGTGATCGAAGACCTCGACGCGCGCCGTGCCCAGGTCTATATCGAATCGATGATCGTGGAAGTGTCTTCCACCCAGACCGGCCAGCTCGGCATCCAGTGGCAAGGCCTGCTCAAATCGACCAGCAGCAACACCAACGTCTTTGCGGGCACCAATTTCGGCACCGGTGGCCAGAACATCATCAACCTGACCGGCGCCGCCGCCGCCATCGCAAAAGATGGCACCGGGGCCATTTCCTCGGTCGCCTCGCTGGTGCCGGATGTGGCCGGCCTGAACCTCGGCATCGTCAACCGGGCCGTCGGCCTGGGCGCGCTGCTGCACGCGCTTGGCAGCGACGGCAGCGTCAACCTGCTGTCCACCCCGAACCTGATCACGCTGGAGAACGAGGAAGCCAAGATCCTGATCGGCCAGAACATCCCGGTCACCACCGGCTCCTACGCGCAAACCGGCGGCGCCGCGTCGGTCACGCCGTTCCAGACCTTCGACCGCAAGGACGTCGGTATCACGCTGCGGGTCAAGCCGCAGATCACCGACGGTGGCCTGGTCAAGATGCAGATCTACCAGGAGTCGTCGTCCGTGGTGCAAGGCACCGCCAGCCTGACCCAGGGCCCGACCACCAATGTGCGCTCGATCGAGACCAATGTGCTGGTGGACGACGGCCAGATCATTGTGCTGGGCGGCCTGATCGAAGACACCTACGGCGACGGCGTGCAGAAGGTACCGGGGCTGGGCGACCTGCCGCTGATCGGCGGCCTGTTCCGCTACGAGAACAAGAACCGCGGCAAGACCAACCTGCTGGTGTTCCTGCGCCCCTATGTCATGCGCACCGCCGGCGCCACCGACCGCCTGACGCAGGACCGCTACGACTATATGCGCACCCTGCAGCAAGGATTCACCTCGCCCAACATGATGGTGCGCGACACCAACACGCCGGTGCTGCCGCCGGCGGAAGCACCGGTGTCGCCCTTCGTCGACCCGCGCTCGCGCGGCCCGGTGCCGAGCCCGTTACCGCTGGAACAGACGCTGCCGCAAACGCAGCAGCAGCAGCAGCAGCAGCAAAGGCAGCCCCAGGCACGGTCGGGCAACGGCACGCCGCTGCCGCCGGGCGTCAGCCTCGGCAATGCAGCGGTGGACGCCGTCCGCCCGGTGAACTGAGACAGGCCATGGCAACGAGCATCGTCCCTGCCGCAGCGTCCGACGACGCGCTGGAGCCGCCCTCGACCATGGCCGCGCGACTGGTCACCTACGGCTTCGCACGCGAGGCCCGCCTGCTGATCGCGCACCAGCGCCCCGATGGCCTGGAAGTGTGGGTCAGCCGCGCCACCTCGCCCGCGGCGCTGGCCGAAGTGGCGCGCGTGCATGGGCCGCTGCGGCTGCGCGTGCTGGAACCCGAGGCACTCGAACTCGCCATGTCCGAGGCCTACAACCGCCAGGACAGCGGCAGCGCAGCGCAGGTGGTCGGCGAAGTGGAAGGCGAGGTCGACCTGTCGCGGCTGATGCAGGATATCCCCGCGGTGGAAGACCTGCTGGAATCCGAGGACGACGCGCCCATCATCCGCATGATCAATGCGCTGCTCACGCAGGCCGCGCGCGAGGGCGCTTCCGATATCCACATCGAGCCCTTCGAGACGTCCTCGGTGGTGCGCTTCCGCGTCGATGGCACGCTGCGCGACGTGGTGCGCCCGAAGAAGGCGCTGCACGGCGCGCTGATCTCCCGTATCAAGATCATGGCTCAGCTCGACATCGCGGAAAAGCGCCTGCCGCAGGACGGCCGCATCACGCTGCGCGTGGGCGGACGCCCGGTGGACGTGCGCGTCTCCACGCTGCCCACCGGCCACGGCGAGCGCGCGGTGCTGCGTCTGCTCGACAAGGAAGCCGGCCGCCTCGACCTGGCCAAGCTCGGCATGGCGCCGGGCACGCTGGGCGGCTTCGATCACCTGATCCGCCAGCCGCACGGCATCGTGCTGGTGACCGGGCCGACCGGCTCGGGCAAGACCACCACGCTGTACGCCGCGCTGTCGCGGCTCGATTCGCGCACCACCAACATCATGACGGTGGAGGACCCGATCGAGTACGATCTGGACGGCATCGGCCAGACCCAGGTCAACCCGCGCATCGACATGACCTTCGGCAAGGCGCTGCGGGCCATCCTGCGCCAGGATCCGGACGTGGTGATGATCGGCGAAATCCGCGACCTCGAAACCGCGCAGATCGCGGTGCAGGCCTCGCTGACCGGCCACCTGGTGCTGGCCACGCTGCACACCAACGATTCCGCCTCGGCCGTGACGCGGCTGGTCGACATGGGCATCGAGCCCTTCCTGCTGTCGTCGTCGCTGCTCGGCGTGCTGGCGCAGCGGCTGGTGCGCCGGCTGTGCCAGCACTGCAAGCGCGAGGAAGTGATCGAAGTCACGCCCGAGGAAGCCGGCGCGCTGCTGGCGCAAGGCAAGCCGCTGCAGCGCGTGTGGCATGCGGCAGGCTGCGACAAATGCGGCCACTCGGGCTACCAGGGCCGCATGGGCGTGTACGAGCTGCTGACCGTGGATGACGAGATCCGCACCATGATCCACCGCCAGTCGGCCGAATCGGAGATCAAGAAGGTGGCGCTGGCGCGCGGCATGCACACCATGCGCGGCGATGCGCAGCGCTGGATCGACTCCGGCGCCACGGCGCTGGAAGAAGTCCTGCGCGTCACGCGCGACTGAAGGCGAGCCGCTCATGCCAGCCTATCGCTATGAAGCCGTTGACGCCGCCGGCAAGACCGACCGCGGGGTCATCGAAGCCGACAGTCCCAAGCAGGCCCGCGGCCAGTTGCGCTCGCGCGGCCTGACGCCGCTCAACGTCGATCCGCTGGCCGGTGTCGGCGGCGTGCAGAAAAGCAGCACCGCCGCCTTCGTGCGCCGTCTCTCCAGCCAGGAGCAATCGCTGTTCACGCGCCAGCTCGCCAGCCTGATCGTGGCCGGCCTGCCGCTCGACGAAGCGCTGGCGGCGCTGGCCGACCAGGCCGAGCGCAGCTATGTGCACGAACTGCTGGCCGGCATCCGCGCCGACGTGGTGGGCGGCAGCTCGCTGTCGGTGGCGCTGTTGCAGCACCCGCGCGATTTCCCCGATATCTACCGCGCGCTGGTGTCCGCCGGCGAGCACTCCGGCCACCTCGGCCTGGTGCTGGAAAAGCTGGCCGACTATATCGAGACGCGCAATACGCTGACCGCCAAG
This sequence comes from Cupriavidus basilensis, assembly GCF_029335485.1. GTDB lineage: Bacteria > Pseudomonadota > Gammaproteobacteria > Burkholderiales > Burkholderiaceae > Cupriavidus > Cupriavidus basilensis_E. Next base: position 11,749 of record NZ_JARJLM010000676.1, on the reverse strand, counting down.
ATCCGCCTGGCCTTCACCTACCCCGCCATCGTCACCGTGGTGGCCTTCGCCATCGTGATCTTCCTGCTGTCCTATGTGGTGCCGCAGGTGGTGAGCGTGTTCGCCAACACCAAGCAGAAGCTGCCGACGCTGACCATCATCATGCTGGCGCTGTCGGACTTCGTGCGCAACTGGTGGTGGGCGGCGCTGGGCGTGATCGTGGCTGTGAGCCTGGGGATACGCAGCCTGCTGCGGCAGCCCGGCGTGCGGCTGGAATGGCACCGCTGGCTGCTGACCGCGCCACTGGTCGGCAAGCTGATCCGCGGCTACAACACCGCCCGCTTCGCCAGCACGCTCGCCATCCTGGTGTCGGCCGGCGTACCCATCCTGCGCAGCCTGCAGGCGGCCGGCGAGACACTGACCAACCAGGCGCTCAAGGCCAATGTGGACGACGCCACCACGCGCGTACGCGAAGGCGCCTCGCTGGCGCGCGCGCTGGCGGCGCAGAACCAGTTCCCGCCGGTGCTGGTACACCTGATCCGCTCCGGCGAAGCCACCGGCAACCTGCCGGTCATGCTGGAACGGGCGGCAACGGGCGAAGGCCAGGAACTGGAGCGCCGCACGATGTTCCTGACCAGCCTGCTGGAGCCCCTGCTGATCCTCAGCATGGGCGTGGTGGTGCTGCTGATCGTGCTGGCGGTGCTGATGCCGATCATCGAGATCAACCAACTGGTGCGGTAGCGCGGAAAAAGAATCCGCATTGTCCGGCGCGGCGCATTTGAAGCGCCCGCCCTCTCCCGCAAACGGGGGAGGAGAGCAAGCCGGCGGCAGCATGACCTTGTCCGCACCAAACTGAAACGGCGCCCGAAGGCGCCGTTTTTTCTACTGTCTACCACGCACCAGCCGAGGTGCCCTCTGCCTATTCAGCAGCCTTGGCCGTCTTCTTCGGCGCGCGCTTGCCAGGTGCAGCGGCGGCCGCCTTCTTGGCGGGCGCGGCCGCTTTCTTGGCGGGCGCGGCCTTCTTCGCCGGCGCCGCCTTCTTGGCAGGCGCGGCAGCCTTCTTGGCAGCAGGTGCGGCAGCCTTCTTGGCCGGAGCCTTGGCCTTGGCCTTGGCTTTCGGCTTCGCCTCGATTTCCGGCTCTACCGCATCGACCGCTTCGACGACCTCGACAGCTTCGACCACCTCGGTCGTGGGGACTACCTCAGCCACCTCGACCGGCTCGGCGACCACGACCACTTCAACCAGCTCGACCTCTTCGACCTCTTCAATTGCCTCCACCACCGGAGCGATCACCGTCGCGGATGGCGCCACGAAGATCGAGCGGTCGATCGGCCACGGCGTCTCGCTCAGCGTGACCTCGGGCTTGGGCGGCCTGCTGCGGCGGCGCGCTGCGTTGGTCGCGCCAGCATCGGCATCAACCTGCTGCTCGTCCACCTGCTCTGCATCATCGAAAGGCTCCTGCACCCGCTCGAGGGCATCCAGCGGATCGACCACGAACGAAGGCACGGTTTCACTTGCCGGAGCCTGGAAAACGTGTTCAGGCACCGGTGCGGGCAGGACGGGCAGCGCAGGCTGCTGCGCCGGCATCGGCCGCGATCCGTGCGGCTGCTGGGAGGCATGGCGATCGCCGCCTTGACGGCCGTCGCCGCGCCGGTTGTCGCCACGACGGCTTTCGCGCCGCTCGCGGCCTTCGCGGTTCTCGCCCTGGCGGTTCTCGCCCTGGCGGTTCTCGCCCTGGCGGTTCTCGCCCTGACGGCTTTCGCCCTGGCGGCCCTCGCCCTGGCGGCTTTCGCCCTGGCGGCTTTCGCCCTGACGGCTTTCGCCCTGGCGGCCCTCGCCCTGGCGGCCCTCGCCCTGGCGGCTCTCGCCCTGGCGGCTCTCGCCCTGGCGGCTCTCGCCCTGGCGGCCCTCGCCCTGGCGGCTTTCGCCCTGGCGGCTTTCGCCCTGGCGGCTTTCGCCCTGGCGGCTTTCGCCCTGGCGATGCTCAACCGGACGGCTCTCGCCCTCGCCCGACTTCGCGCGGCGCTTCAGGCGCACCCACAGCGTCTTGTTGTTGCCGCCGTTGCGGGTCTCGACTTCGAACAGGCCGGTCGCGGCCACCAGTTCGGAGAGCTTGCCGTAGCCGTAGTTGCGCGAGTCGAATTCCGGCGCCTGCTTGGCGATATGGTTGCCCATGCCGCCGAGCGTGGACCAGCCCTCTTCGTCCGAGACGGCCTGCGAGGCACTTTGCAGCAGGCGCACCAGGCGCGAGTCCTGGCGCAGTTCGCCGCTGTTGCGCTTGCGCGCCGGGGCGGCGGCGCCGTCGGATTCCGCATCGGCGTCGGCATCGCTGTCCGCGCGCAGCACGTCGGCGAAGATGAACTTGTCGCAGGCGGTGACAAAGGGCTTGGGCGTCTTGCGCTCGCCGAAGCCATACACGGTCAGGCCCTGCTCGCGGATGCGCGAGGCCAGGCGGGTGAAGTCGCTGTCGCTGGAGACGATGCAGAAGCCGTCGAAACGCCCGGTGTAGAGCAGGTCCATCGCGTCGATGATCATCGCGCTGTCGGTGGCGTTCTTGCCTACCGTGTAGCGGAACTGCTGGATCGGCTGGATGGAATGCGAGAGCAGTCGCTCCTTCCAGCTGGCCAGGTTGGGCTTGGTCCAGTCGCCGTAGATGCGCTTGACGGCGGCCACGCCGTATTTGGCGACTTCGGCCAGCAGGCCTTCGACGATGGCGGGCGCCGCGTTGTCGGCGTCGATCAGCACGGCCAGGGTCGCTGTGCCCTGGCGGGAAGAAATGGTCATGTTGGGGTCCTGGAGGCCGGATTGACCTCGGGTGGGGCGGGTTGCACCGCGGCGGCATCCCTTGGGATATGGCGCACGGTCCGCATCTGCCCGGTCGTTGTGCAAACTGTTTGCATCGCAGTGTACACGGGTAGCCGTGTCCATACGGGAAAGCACGCCTGCGGCGGGCGCATTTTTTGCTGCATCGCAAGGTGCCGCCCCTTCGGGGGCGGTGCTACCATGCGCCAACGAGACACGGTCGTCTTCCCCTTCACAAGAGGTGCTGGACGATCGCCCACAACTGAAGTGAGTCGGCGATCCCGACTGCATGCCCCATCGAGGAGCACCTATGAATGCCCCACTGGCCCCTCCGGTCAGCGACGCCATCCGCCGCGCGCTCGCAAACGTTTCCCTGGAAGACAAATACACGCTCGAACGCGGCCGCATTTATATCAGCGGCACGCAGGCGCTGGTACGCCTGCCGATGCTCCAGCGCGAGCGCGACCGCGCCGCCGGCCTCAATACCGCGGGCTTTATCTCGGGCTATCGCGGCTCGCCGCTGGGTGCGCTGGACCAGTCGCTGTGGAAAGCCAAGCAGCACCTGGCCGCGCACGACATCGTGTTCCAGGCGGGGTTGAATGAAGACCTGGCCGCCACCTCCGTATGGGGCTCGCAGCAGGTCAATATGTATCCGGACGCCAGGTTCGACGGCGTGTTCGGCATGTGGTACGGCAAGGGCCCGGGCGTGGACCGCACCGGCGACGTCTTCAAGCACGCCAACTCGGCCGGCTCGTCCAGGCATGGCGGCGTGCTGGTGCTCGCGGGCGACGACCACGCGGCCAAATCCTCCACGCTGGCACACCAGTCCGAACATATCTTCAAGGCTTGCGGGCTGCCGGTGCTTTATCCCTCCAACGTGCAGGAATACCTCGACTACGGCCTGCACGGCTGGGCCATGAGCCGTTACTCGGGATTGTGGGTGGCCATGAAGTGCGTGACCGACGTGGTGGAGTCGTCGGCCTCGGTGGAGCTCGATCCGCATCGCGTGGAAATCGTGCTGCCGCAGGATTTCATGCTGCCGCCGGGCGGCCTCAATATCCGCTGGCCCGATCCGCCGCTGGAGCAGGAAGCGCGCCTGCTCGACTACAAGTGGTACGCCGGCCTGGCCTACGTGCGCGCCAACAAGATCGACCGCATCGAGATCGATTCGCCGCACGCGCGCTTCGGCATCATGACCGGCGGCAAGGCCTATCTCGACACGCGCCAGGCGCTGGCCAACCTGGGGCTGGACGACGAGACCTGCGCGCGCATCGGCATCCGCCTGTACAAGGTGGGCTGCGTGTGGCCGCTCGAAGCGCACGGCGCGCGCGCCTTTGCCGAGGGCCTGCAGGAAATCCTGGTGGTCGAGGAAAAGCGCCAGATCATGGAGTACGCGCTCAAGGAAGAGCTCTACAACTGGCGCGACGACGTGCGCCCCAGGGTCTACGGCAAGTTCGACGAAAAGGACAACGCGGGCGGCGAATGGTCGATCCCGCAGAGCAACTGGCTGCTGCCGGCGCACTATGAACTGTCGCCCGCCATCATCGCCCGCGCCATCGCCACGCGGCTCGACAAGTTCGAGCTGCCATCGGACGTGCGTGCCCGCATTGCCGCGCGCATCGCGGTGATCGAGGCCAAGGAAAAAGCCATGGCCGTGCCGCGCGTGGCGGCCGAGCGCAAGCCCTGGTTCTGCTCGGGCTGCCCGCACAACACCTCCACCAACGTGCCCGAAGGCTCGCGCGCGCTGGCCGGCATCGGCTGCCACTACATGACGGTGTGGATGGACCGCAGCACCAGCACCTTCAGCCAGATGGGCGGCGAAGGCGTGGCGTGGATCGGGCAGGCGCCCTTCGCCGGCGACAAGCATGTGTTCGCCAACCTGGGCGACGGCACCTACTTCCACTCCGGCCTGCTGGCGATCCGCGCGTCGATCGCGGCGGGCGTCAACATCACCTACAAGATCCTCTACAACGACGCGGTCGCCATGACCGGCGGCCAGCCCATCGACGGCAAGCTGTCGGTGCAGGACGTGGCTTTCCAGGTAGCGGCCGAAGGCGCAAAGAAGATCGTCATCGTCACCGACGAGCCGGAAAAATACAGCGCGGCGATCAAGCTGCCCCAGGGCGTGGACGTGCATCACCGCGACCAGCTCGACCGGATCCAGCGCGAGCTGCGCGAAGTGCCCGGCGCCACCATCCTGATCTACGACCAGACCTGCGCCACCGAGAAGCGCCGCCGCCGCAAGCGCGGCACCTATCCCGATCCGGCCAAGCGTGCCTTCATCAACGACGCCGTGTGCGAAGGCTGCGGCGATTGCTCGGTGAAGTCCAACTGCCTGTCGGTGGAACCGCTGGAAACCGAGCTTGGCACCAAGCGCCAGATCAACCAGTCGTCGTGCAACAAGGACTTTTCCTGCGTCAACGGCTTCTGCCCGAGCTTCATCACGGCCGAAGGCGCGCAGGTGAAGAAGCCCGAGCGCCACGGCGTATCGATGGACGACCTGCCCGCGCTGCCGGCGCCGGCGCTGCCATCGCTCGACCATCCATATGGCGTGCTCGTCACCGGTGTGGGCGGCACCGGCGTGGTGACCATCGGCGGCCTGCTCGGCATGGCCGCGCACCTGGAGGACAAGGGCGTGACCGTGCTCGACATGGCGGGCCTGGCGCAGAAAGGCGGCGCGGTGCTATCGCACGTGCAGATCGCCGCACGCCCCGACCAGCTCCACGCCACCCGCATCGCCATGGGCGAGGCGGACCTGGTGATCGGCTGCGACGCCATCGTCAGCGCCACCGACGATGTCATCTCCAAGACCCAGGTGGGCCGCACGCGCGCCATCGTCAACACCGCGCAAACGCCCACGGCGGAGTTCATCAAGAATCCCAAGTGGCAGTTCCCGGGCCTGTCGGCCGAGCACGACGTACGCAATGCGGTGGGCGAAGCCTGCGACTTCATCAACGCCAGCGGCCTGGCCGTGGCGCTGCTGGGCGACACCATCTACACCAACCCGCTGGTGCTGGGCTACGCCTGGCAAAAGGGCTGGCTGCCACTGACGCTGGATGCGCTGGTGCGCGCCATCGAACTCAACGGCGTGGCGGTGGAGAAGAACAAGGCGGCATTCGACTGGGGCCGCCATATGGCGCATGACCCGGAACACGTGCTGTCGCTGACCGGCAAGCTCAAGAGCAGTGCCGAAGGCGCCGAAGTGGTCAAGCTGCCCACCTCCTCGGGCGCCCTGCTGGAGAAGCTGATCGCCGGCCGGGCCGAACACCTGACCGCCTACCAGGACGCCGCCTACGCGCAGACCTTCCGCGACGCCGTGAACCGCGTGCGCACGGCGGAAGGCGCGCTGGTCGGCAGTGGCAAGCCGCTGCCGCTGACCGAGGCGGCGGCGCGCAACCTGTCCAAGCTGATGGCCTACAAGGACGAGTACGAAGTCGCGCGGCTCTACACCGACCCGGTCTTCCTCGACAAGCTGCGCAACCAGTTCGAAGGCGAACCCGGCCGCGACTACCAGCTCAACTTCTGGCTGGCGCCGCCGCTGTTCTCGAAACGCGACGAGAAAGGGCATCTGGTGAAGCGCCGCTTCGGCCCTTCCACCATGAAGCTGTTCGGCGTGCTGGCCAGGCTGAAGGGCCTGCGCGGCGGCGTGCTCGATGTGTTCGGCAAGACGGCCGAGCGCCGCACCGAGCGTGCGCTGATCGGCGAGTATCGTGCCTTGCTGGATGAGCTGGCAAGCGGGCTGAACGCGGCCAATCACGCAACGGCGATTACGCTGGCCAGCCTGCCCGACGATATCCGCGGCTTCGGGCACGTCAAGGAAGGCAACCTGGCAAAGGTGCGCACGCGCTGGGCGGCGCTGCTGCAGCAGTTCCGTCATCCGGAGACGGCGCAGCAGGTGGCTTGAGGCGGAGGGTGAAACCGGGGGAGCAAACCTGGAGGCACAAAACGAAGCCGCCAGGATGCGCAGGAACCATTTGGAATGACGACGGTGTTTACCCCTCTCCCCTCAGGGAGAGGGGTGGCTTGGCTAGAAGCCACAAGAACCGAAGCCAGCGGTCTTGTCCAACACGCCGGCATCCGAAACGCCCCCCACCACCGTTACCGCGCCACCCTGGCCGCGTCCCAAGCCCCCCGGTACTTCAGCGCGAACAACGTCATCCCCCAGAACGGCACCCACCAGGCCAGATCGCTGCACAGCACGAACAAGCCGCTGCGCCATGCGAAGACGCCGGTCAGTGCGCCATGCAAGAAGCCCAGCGGTCCCAGCGTCTTGCCCACCAGTCCCACCAGCACCAGCGGCCAGTAGCGCAGCATATCCTGCGCCGCGATCCAGTAGCCTAGCGCGTAGACGCCCACCATCATGCCGATGCAGCGGATCATGGCGTCGGGCGTGGCCGGCATGCCCAGCCAGTCGAAGATCTGCGACGGCCACAGGCTCAGCGCCATCGCATAGAGCAGGTTATATAGCGCGGCCAGCCGCAGTGCGGCGGGCATCCACGCCGGCACGCGAGGCAGGTTGACGGACGCATTGCGCCCGGCCAGATCGGACTTCATTCGACATTCTCCAGGTAAGTATCAGGTTCGCGGATAGCCAGCACGCCGTCATAGCGCAGCAGGTAACCCAGGCGCGGCGCCCATATGCGCACGTCGCAGCGATAGCGGTCTCGATCCAGGGCGCGTTCGCTGGCCAGCACGTGCAGCCACGGCACGGTGAGGCCGAACAGGCTGACGCTGCGGCTGGCCTGCCGCAGCCGGCCGGCGCCGTCTACGCGCGTTGCCAGTACGATCGCCAGCGGCCCCATGCGCTCCGTCACCTGACCGGGCCGCGCCTGCCGCATGCGGCTCGCCACGATGCACCCGCCGATGCTGCGGTGCCAGCGCTCGCCGGCGGGCTCCGACGCGATGGTCACAAGGCACGCCGCCGCCGCCGCGGGCCGCGGCAGCGCCGACAGCCGCATCAGCACGCGCAGCCAGCGCCGCGTACTCCAGCGCACGCGCAGCGCGCCGCGCAGATGCACGCCCTCGGCACGATGCAAGCGCCGCAGCACCGGCGGCAGGCTGGCAAAGGCGGCACCCAGCATGGTCCCGTACAGGCTTGGCGGGCCGGCGGCCGTGCCGGACGCGGCGAACGTGTTCATGAGCCCGCCCGCCCGTTGCCGAGCAGATCCTCCAGCGCCAGTTGCAGGCTCGGGAAGCGGAAGTCATAGCCTTCCTGCTGCAGGCGCGCCGGCGCCACGCGCAGCCCGTCGAGCAGCAGCGTGGCCTGCTCGCCCAGCGCCAGGCGCATGGGCCAGGCCGGTGTCGGCATCCAGGCCGGGCGGCGCAGCAGCGCCGCGGCGGTGCGGACAAGGCCGGCCTGGGTAGGGATCTCCGGCGCCACCAGGTTGTAGGTGGCGACGGCACCCGCGGTGGCCGGCGCCGCGCCGCGGCATAGCCAGGCGATCACGCCGAGCACATCGTCGAGGTGAATCCAGCTCTGCGCCTGGCGGCCGCTGCCCATCGGCCCGCCGAAACCCAGCCGCACCGGCATCAGCATGGCCGGCAGCGCGCCCTGGTGGCCGTAGACCACCCCCAGGCGCAGGACGGCTAGCGGAATGCCGAGCGCGGCCACGGCGTGCGCCGCCTGCTCCCACTGCTGGCACAGTTGCGAGACGAAGATATCCTGCGGCGCGCTGGCCTCGGTACACCGGCGCGTGTCGTCGTCGGCCTGGATGCCGTAGTAACCCACGGCAGATCCATTGATCAGCAGGCGCGGCCGGTGCGCTGCCGCCGCGAGCCAGGCGGCCAGCGCGCGGGTGGTGCCGGCGCGGCTCTCCACCAGGCCGCGCTTGCGCGCGGCGCTCCAGCGCGAGCCCAGGATGGGCGCGCCAGCCAGGTTGACCACCACATCGAAGCGGCTCGACGGGTCGAGCTCCGCCAGCGAGCCGACGCATGCCGCACGGCCATCGAACAACTGCGCGGCCACGCGCGGGTTGCGCGCCCAGATGGTGACGCGATGGCCGTCGGCCAGCAGCGCGCGCACCAGGGCCTGGCCGATGAAACCGGTGCCGCCGGTCAGCAGGAAGGATTGCACGCGCCGGGCCGGATCGCTGCCGGCAAAGTCGAACGAGGGCGCCGCGCCGGCACGGGCGGCAAGCGCACGGCTCGCCAGTGCATCGCGCACGCCGGACGCCGCCACGCCCAGCGCGAACACGCTCAGCACCCAGCTCTGCCAGCCTTTCGGATTGAAATGCAGACCGGCCGGCAATTGCCACCATGCCTGCGAATGCCAGGCCAGCAAGCCGAAGATCACGCCGCCGTTGATGGCCAGCACGGTATGCGTCACGCGCTCGCTCGGCGGCAGGCTGCGGGTCTGGTCTTCCACCACGAAGTCCCGCAGCGTCAGCAGGATCTCGACGCCGACGATGGCCCACAGCGGCACCAGCCACGCGCCACCCCAGGCAAACCACGCCAGGCCACCGAACAGCACGCCGTACAGCAGTGCCCGGATGGCATGCAGGCGCAGTTCCGGCGCGGCATTGTGCTGCTGCGGCAGCGCGCAGCGCAGTTCGTGGTGCCAGACCGTATCGAAGGCGCCCATCAATCCCTGCACGATCAGCAGGTTGAGGATGACGGTATGGAGCGTGCCGCTGGTTGGGTCCATCTCAAGCATCCTTATTTACATTCATTTCTGTTAAGAGAGAAACTCAAGGTCAAAAAAAGCGGCCACCTCGGCGGCCTGCTTTTCGTGGCTGCGCTATTTGCCGGCTTCGCGCGCGCGCTGGTCGCCGCGCACCAGCTTCTGGATGCGCGCGCCCAGCTTCATCACCTTGACCAGGGTGTCGGGCGACAGGCGCAGCATTTCGTCGCCCCAGCTGCCAAGCGTTTCCATCAGCTGCAGGGTGGCGACGATGCGCTTCTGCACTTCCTTGCTTTCCCTGGCGAAGGCGGGATTGTTCACGCATTCGTGCAGGGCATCGATGGTGGGATCGAACTCGCGCTGCTTGCGCTCGCGCACCACGGTGCGGAACAGTTCCCACACATCGGTGACGGTCTCGAAGTGATCGCGCCGGTCGCCCATCATGTGCACGGTGCGGATCAGCTTCCAGTTCTGCAGCTCCTTCAGGCTGTTGCTGACATTGGAGCGCGCGACGTTGAGCGTGTCGGCGATTTCCTCGGCCGGCAGCGGGTGCTCGGCAAGGAATAGCAGGGCGTGAATCTGCGCGACGGTGCGATTGACGCCCCACTTCGAGCCCATTTCGCCCCAGTGCAGGACGAAGCGCTGTGCGACCGGTTGTAGTTCCATGCCTGACAGTTTATCCATTCTGAAATTTCCGTCAAGACAGAAATTAGGATTCCGGCAGGCAGGCTCAGGCAGGCTGCGACAGCGTGCTCTCGTTTTCCTTCACGTACATGGAGTTGCGCGGACGCGCGAACACGCGCCGCACCATCGGCTCGAAGAACGACAGCGGCAGCGTGTCGTAGTCCTGCATGAACGCCGCGCCGTCGTACCTGGCGCAGAATTCCACGGTACGCGCGAACAGCTCCGGCTGGTCGCGGAATTGCTCGCGCAGGTTGCGGTCGAGGCCCAGGTGATGGAAGAAGTAGTAGCCCTGGAACACGCCGTGTTTCTCGACCATCCACAGGTTCTCGGCGCTGACGAAGGGCTTGAGGATAGCGGCCGCGATGTCGGGATGGTTGAAGGTACCGAGCGTGTCGCCGATATCGTGCAGCAGAGCGCACACCACGTACTCCTCGTCGCGCCCGTCGCGGTGGGCGAGCGTGGCGGTCTGCAGGCTATGGGTCAGGCGGTCGATGGGAAAGCCGCCGTAGTCGCCGTCGAGCAGCCTGAGGTGATCGAGCACGCGGTCGGCCAGCGCCTGCGCGTAGGGCATGAAGTCGGCGGATATCGCGGCCCAGTCTTCGCGCGTGCCTTGTTCCATGTGACTGAAGGTGGCACGGGCGTGCGTGGTCGTTTCGCTCATCTGGGGGGTCTCCGTGCAGGATGATCCTGCTTGTTTTGATTGTGACGAGCAATGATTCTGGCACAGGATTCGCGGCTACACTGTCAAGGAATTAACAATGCGGCCGCATTGCGCGGCGCATCGACCCGCATGCAGATCCGCCCTTACCTGGCCGCCGACGAAGCCGCCATCATCGATCTCTGGCAAGCCTGCGGCCTGACCCGGCCCTGGAACGACCCGAAGAAGGACATCGCCCGCAAGCTCACCGAACAGCCCGAGCTGTTCCTGGTGGGAGACGTGGACGGCCGCCCGATGGCGTCGGCCATGGTCGGCTTCGACGGCCATCGCGGCTGGGTCTATTACCTGGCCGTGCATCCCGACCACCAGCGCCGCGCCCATGGCCGCCGCCTGATGGCGCACGCCGAGCAGTTGCTGATCGAGCGCGGCTGCCCCAAGATCAACCTGATGGTGCGCACCGGCAACAGCAAGGTGATCGACTTCTACCGCAGCCTCGGGTACGCGCAGGACGAGGCGGTCAGCCTGGGCAAGCGGCTGATTCCGGATCTGTAGCGCCGCGGCGCGGGCGCCAGGAGATAGGTCATGTTCCACATCCTCGGCATCGATCACCTGGTCCTGCGTACCGGCAACGTGACGGCGCTCATGCGCTTCTACGTGGACGTGCTTGGCTGCAGCGTCGAACGCGTGCAGCCGGCCTTCGGCCTGATCCAGTTGCGCGCGGGCAGCAGCCTGATCGACCTGGTTGCGCTGGACGGCCCGCTCGGGCGCGCCGGCGGCGCCGGCCCGGGGCCGGAGGGCCGCAACCTCGACCACTTCTGCCTGCGCCTCGACCCCTTCGACGCCGGGCGCCTGTGCGCCCACCTGCGCGCGCACGGGGTGGAGCCGGGACCGGTGGAGATGCGCTTTGGCGCCGAGGGCAGGGGCCCGTCGATCTATGTGCACGACCCCGATGGCAATGTCGTGGAACTGAAAGGGCCGCCCAAAATCATGTGACGCAAGATGGGCA
>NZ_JARJLM010000675.1 GCF_029335485.1 Cupriavidus basilensis | reverse complement strand
GGTGATCAGCCTGAAGCTTTCAAAGGACGATAGGGCCGACTCGTAATTGGCCTTGGCAAGCGACGTCTGGAATTTGCTCAGGGTTTCGCCACTGGCCTGCAAGGCAGCGTAGAACGGGGTTTGCCCGACGCCCGCTTCGATGATTTTCTGGTGATCTCCCGACCTGACCGCCGCGGCAAAGGCATTGAGTGCGTCGTACAGCGCCTTGCGCTTGGCGCTGACATCCTGGGCCAGCCGCTCTTCCTCGGCATCGCGCGGCAGCGACAGGTAGCGCTGCCATGCCGAGTCGGACTGGGCCATGAATTTTTCGATCCGCGTCAGCAACTCCGCCGCGTGGGGGGACTGCGGATCCAGGCCTGCGCTGAACAGGGACGTTCTGACGCGCCCTAGCCAGATATCGGCCTCGGCGATGGCGATGGCGCTTGGCAGCTGGTTGGCGTATGTGGCCTGGTTTGCCGCATTGCTGCGGGTCATGCCGAGCAGGCCCAGTATTCCTACGACAAGCAGCAGGACGGAGAGCACGCACATGGCGATGGCGAGCCGTGTCTTGATGGTCAGGTTGGAAAGCATCTTCGATCCATAAATTGAGGGGAATCTCAATACCCGTTTACGGCAAAATGGCATGAAGATGAAGCGGGAGTATGAATTCGAGGCAATCGCCGCGTTGCGCAACGATAGGGCGATAGAGGCCGGCATGCGCCCCGCGCGCGCTTGAGCCTGCCCCCCCAGACGATCATGCCGAGATCATGGCTTTACGCTTGCCATGGTCTTCGCTGGCACCATCTCGCGTACCAGCGTGCGCAAGCGCACGACGGCCGCTGGCAGGTGCGCCTGGCGCATCGCCAGGTGCAGGGGCGCGGTCAGGGATGGGGTGTCCGCCAGCGCGCGATAGGCGATGTCGTCGCCACCCAGCCGGCGCATGGACGCAGGCACCACGGAGACGCCGAGTCCGGCCGCCACCAGGCTGAGCGTGGCGGGCAGGCGTGGCGCTTCCTGCGCCACCAGCGGACTGAATCCCGCTGCGCGGCAGGCGGTCAGGATGGCGTCATACAGCCCCGGGCTCGCCGGACGGCGGTACAGGATGAACGGTTCGCGCGCCAGTGCGGACAGCGGCAATGGGGCGTCGGCATCGGCCGCCAGCGCATGGCCGGCCGGCAGCGCGGCCAGCATCGGTTCCTCCAGCACGGCATCGAGCAGCAGGCCGGCGGTGCTGCCGACCGGCGAGCGCACGAAGGCCGCGTCGAGCCGCTCATGCAGGATCGCATCCACCAGTTCGCTGGTGCCGGCTTCCTCCAGGGTCACGGCAACGCCCGGCACGCTTTCGCGAAACCTGCGCAGCACCGCGGGGACGAAGGGATGCAGGGCGGCGGAACTGGTGAATCCGACCATCAGCCGCCCTTGCTCCCCGGCCGCGGCGCGGCGCACCACCTCGGCCACGCCATCGGCGCGCGCCAGTACCGCGCGCGCCTCTTCCAGCAAGGCCAGGCCGGCTTCGGTGGGCCGCACGCCGCGCGGCAGGCGCCGCATCAGCAATACCCCCAGCTCGGCCTCCAGGCCGCGCAACAGGCGCGTGAGCGGCGGCTGCTGCATGCCGAGCCGTTCGGCGGCACGGGTGACGTGGCCTTCCTCGGCCAGCGCGACGAACGCGCGCAACCGGCGTAGCTCGATCATTGCCATACTCTCTGGGTATTGAAATCGTTCCAAATATGCATTGAAAATCATAGCAACCCGGGCCTATCCTGACGGCGTGAATCTCCGGGGACGGCAGCGCGAACGGCCCCGGCACCAGAACCGAACCCGCAAAGGAGCAGCAATGACTTGGTCAGCCAGGCAATACGTGAAATTCGAGAACGAACGTACCAGGCCGGTGCGTGACCTGCTTGCCGCCGTGCCGGGGCGCGAGCCGCGTATTGCGGTGGACATCGGCTGCGGTCCGGGCAATTCGACCGAGGTGCTGGCGCAGACCTTTCCCGGCGCCAGCGTGAGCGGCCTGGACAGCTCGCCCGACATGATCGAGGCCGCGCGCAAGCGGCTGCCGGGTTTGAAGTTCGAAGTCACCGGCATTGAAAGCTGGTACGAGCCGGGCCCATACGATCTGATCCTGGCCAATGCCGTGCTGCAATGGCTGCCGGACCATGGCCGCCTGCTGCCCGCGCTGGCCGCCAAGCTGGCTCCGGGCGGCAGCCTTGCCATCCAGGTGCCGGACACGCTCGACACGCCCGCCCATCGCCTGATGCGCGAAGTCGCCGCCGACGGGCCGTGGGCCGGCAAGCTGGCCGACGCCGCGCAGGCGCGTACCGCGCTGCCCGGCGCGGCCTGGTATTACGAGCTGCTGCGCGCCCACTGCGCCACGGTCGACGTGTGGCGCACCACCTACCACCACGCGCTGGCCGGCGGTCCTGCCGCGATCGTGGAGTGGTTCCAGGGCACCGGCCTGCGGCCCTTCCTGGATCCGCTGGACGAGGCCGGGCGGGCGGCCTACCTGGAGCGCTATACGGCGGCTGTGGCGCGCGCCTATCCGCCGATGGCGGACGGAACGGTGTTGCTGCCGTTCCCGCGGTTTTTCATCGTGGCCACACGCTGAGGTCGCATGGCGGCGGGGCCGGGCACGCGCGGCCGGTCAGGCCTTGCGCAGGTAGCAGGCCTTGAGCATGAAGCTGCCGGCGTCCATCTTGCAATCGACCTCATGGTCGCCGCCCACCAGGCGGATGCTCTTGACCTTGGTGCCCATCTTCAAGGTGATGGACGAGCCCTTGACCTTCAGGTCCTTGACCAGCACCACGGCGTCGCCATCGTTCAGCACATTGCCGTTGGCATCCTTCACGACCGCGTCCGCATTGTCGTCCGCCGGCGCGGCGGCCGCCATCGCCCATTCGTGGCCGCAGTCGGCGCAGACGAAGTTGTCGCCATCGGGGTAGGTGTTCTCCATGGCGCATTGGGGGCAGGCTGGGACGGTGGACATGGCGGTTTCCAGGTGAATGAGGCTTGAGGGGGCTAGAGTATAACGGCCTGCGCACAGGCTGCGGGTCAGTGCGCTCCGCCGGTGATCCTGCGCGCAACTACCGCCGCCAGCGCCGGGGCCATGGCAAAGCTGGCGAACAGCCAGGCCGCGGCCGATTGCGCGCCCGCCGTACCGCCCGGGCTGGTAATCCCCGCCGCGTTCGCCACCAGTCCCGCCACCGCCGCGCCGATCGCCATACCGTAGAGCTGAACCGTCGTGATCGCAGCCGAAGCCGTCCCGCCCTCGCCCGATGGCGCCAGCGTCAGCACCTGCGTCAGCAGGTGCGGCCAGCCGATGCCCACGCCCGCCCCCGCGCCCGCCAGCGCCAGGCCGCAGAGCAGCGTGCGCGTGTCCGGCGCCAGGCCGGCGCCAGCGGGCATCAGTACCGCCAGCACGAGCAGGCTGGCGGCGCAGAGCATCGGACCTGCGCGCAGCAGGCGTGCCGCCCCGGCGCCGCCGTGCCCGGACGACAGCAGAGAACCCAGGCTCCAGCCACCCGCCATCGCGGCCGTGAGGTAGCCTGCGGCCAGGGGGGTATGGCCATGCAGCGTCTGGAGGAAGTAGGGGACGAAGATCTCCGTGGTGGTGCCGACCAGGAGCAAGGCCACGCTCGCATAAGCGGCGCCAAGCGGCGTGCCCGGGGCGGTTGCGCCGGCAGGCAGCAAGCGCAGCGAAGCACGCCGGTCGTAGGCAATGGCTGCCGCGCCCAGGGCGATCCCGGCAGCCACGCCGGCACCCTGCCAGGCCAGCGCCGCCGACAGGCTGCCTGCCGCAACGGCCAGGACGGAAGCCGCCAGCAGCGCAATCTGCGGGACTGGCGTGCGCGGCGCGGCGCCGGCAGGTGATGCGGATGCCGAGGCGGGCCGCAGTTGCGCCGCCACCAGCAAACCCTGCAGAAGAGCAATGGGCAGCAAGGTCCAGAAGGCCCAGCGCCAATGCCCGGCCTGCGCGAAGAGGCCACCCACGGCCGGCCCGCAGAGCGTGGCCACGCCCCACATGCCCGATACCAGCGCCACGGCGCGCGGCCACAGCGGCGGGGCGAACACGACCCGGATCAGCGCATAGCTCAGCGCCGCCAGCGTGCCGCCGCCCAGGCCCTGCACGCTCCGGCTGGCCAGCATCCAGGGCATGGACATCGCCAGGGCGCAGCCGGCCGAACCCAGCGCGAACACGGCGAGCGCCGCCATGCAGGCGCCGCGCGGCCCCAGCAAAGCCAGCAGCCGTACGGACACTGCCGCGCCGACGATGGAGGCCACGACAAAGAGCGTGGTGTTCCAGGCGTACCAGTCCAGCCCGCCAATGTCCCGCACCACCGACGGCAACACGGTGGTGACGATGTGCACGTTGATCGCGTGCAGCGCCACGCCGCCCGTCAGGGCCAGGGCCAGCAGGCCGTTCCTGCCGCGCAGCAGATCGCCCCAGCTCGCGGTGAATGAGGGTTCACGGGGCATCGGGGTGTCTCGCAAGATCTGTCATCGTTGTCACCTTAATATGCAAGTAATGACTTGGATATTAAGGTGACGCGAGGGATTAGGCAAGATAATGCTTTGAAAATATGGTCTTTCGATCCGTGCGTGCGAGCGCTGCGGACGGCAGCGCGGGCGATGTGCCCGCTCCGGGGAGCCGCGGCTGTCAGGTGCGCGATGCCGCTTCGGCGGGCTTGCCAGCCAGCGTTTCTCCGCCTTCCGGCAATGGCGGGCTTCGCCTGCCGCCACGCCACCGGTCCGCCCGTGGCAGGCCGCCGCGTGCCGCCATCTGCTGGGCGCGTTGCTGCAAGCGCGCCAGCATGCCGTCGAGCTGCGTGGCTTCCGCCTCGTCCAGCGTATCCAGCAAATCAAGGTTGACGCGTGCGGTCAGCGGGAAGACTTCCGCGTACAGCGCCTCGCCCGCGGCGGTGAGGGCCAGCGTGACCTGGCGCGCGTCGCCGGCGCGCGCCACCCGGCTGACTAGCTTCTTGCCTACCAGCGACGTGATCGCACGCGAGGCGCGGGGCCGGTCGAGATGGGCCAGCCGCGCAAGTGCCGAAGAACCGATCGATGCCTGCGCGCCGTGCGCGCCCAGCAGGGCCAGCAAGCGCCATTCGCGGCGGGTGATGCCAAACTGGCCTTCGCAATAACGGATCACGATGCCACCGGCATCCGCTAGCACGCACCCCAGACGGTAGAGCAGGAGGTCTTCGATGCATTGCGGCTGGTTCAGGCGATTGGTGGGCGGCATGGTTGCTGTCGGGTTCTCGGTTAACGTCTGCATTTTGCACCTGCATCTTGCGGGCGCAAGCGAAACGCAGGGCGTTCCGAGCGCGCGGTACAGGTGCCCCGGCGATAGCGCGGCTGCGATGCCAGCTCAGATCTGCGGCGCCGTGCCTGGCGGTGCAGGCTTTGCCGTACGATCACCCGGCGGTGGACTACTCCACCGTGACGATAATGGATACCCGCCGGTTCTGCGCACGGCCCTCCGGGCTGCGATTGTCGGCCACGGGCCTGCTGTCGCCCAGTCCCCGCACCTGCATGTCGAGGCGCGGGAAGCCCGCTGATTCCAGCACCTTCGCCACGGCCTGCGCACGGCGCAGGGACAACTGCTGGTTGTGCTCGGCCGCGCCGGCGTTGTCGGTATGACCGTCCAGCCGGAGCCGCCCAATGCCTGCCGCGACCAGGGCATGCCCGAGCCGCTGCACGGCCTGCATCCGTTCGCTGCTGACGACATCCTCGTCGTGATTGAACAGGACTCTCTCGGAGAGACCCAACTCCCAGCCGTTCGCCGTCAGTTCGAAACCCTGCTGCTTCAATACCTCGACCTGCGCGGCGGTGGGGCTCCCGGCGGGCGTGGTCTGGCA
>NZ_JARJLM010000674.1 GCF_029335485.1 Cupriavidus basilensis | reverse complement strand
GCACCTCCACCTTGCCCAGCGCATCGGTGAAGCTCGGCGCCGTGCCGTTCAGCCCGTAGATGCCGTTGCTGCTGAACTGGCCGTCGCTGATCCTGGCCGCCGCCGCCACCAGGTTGCGCGTATCCACCTGGCTGGTGCCGCTGAAGATCACCCCGTTGCGGTTGACGATCATCACCGTGCCGTCGCCCCGGATCTGCCCCTGGATCTGGCTCGGCCGCGCCTGCGGATCGTTGACGCGGTTCAGCACCGCCCAGTCCGCCTGCTGCTTGAAATCCACCGTGGTGTTGCGCCCGACGTTGAAGGTCTCCCAGTTCAGCACCGCGCGGTCCGCGGTCTGCTGGATCGCCACCGTCGTCTTGCCACCGGCCGCCGTCTGCGCCGGCGCGTTGGCGTTGATCCAGCCCTGCGTGAGGCTGTTGGTGTCGATCTTCAGGCCGCCCTCGGCCAGCCCGTCCGGCACCGTGGCGTTCGCCGCCGCGGCGGCCGCGCGCGCGCTGGCTTGCGCGGCCTGCATCGCCGCGATGCCCTGCGCGGCCGCACCCAGGTTGGCCAGCGAGCGCTGCAGCTCGGCATTGGCCTGTTGCTGCTGGGCCGAGGGGCTCGCCAGCGCCGACACCGGCATGCCGTTGGGCAGGCGCCCGGTCTGCTGCGCCGCGCTCTGCGTCGCGCCCTTGGCCGCAAACCATGCACCGCTGAATGCCTGCTGCGCCTGCGCCGTACCCCAAACCCCGCCAGCGGCAAGCAGCATGGCAACGGCCCGGGTCAGCGGCGCCATGCGCAATGGCCATGCCGCCGGTGCCAGGTGTCGTGATTTCGCTATTGCGCACTTGCGCCCGCGTGTGCTCATCTGAAGTCCTGCCCAATAGTTGAGTCGATTCCGCTACGGCAGCCCGCCCGGTGCCGGGCCGCCACGTCCATCGAGTTTTGTTCGGCTCCGCTTCGCATTAAGCGGCAACAGAAACTCGCTGAGACAAGACGAATGGCTACCGCCAGATCCCTCAACTATTTTTTTGGCTTCGCACTTTGTCGCCGGGCTACAGGGGCGAACTTCGTAAGAAGGTGGGCAGTCCATACCCTATGTATCTGCGCAGTGGAATGGCCAGCCCTGGTGCCGGACGGCTCAACTCAGGACCAGCAATCCCCCTGGCAAGGACGTGGCTTCAAGCTTGTAGGTATGCTCGATTTGCCATAACGCTGCATCGAGAGACGTAATCAGGAATCGACCGCTCACCAGATGATCGCGAACGGCGGTGTTCACCAGCACGATACGGCCGGGTCGATAGCGGTTGATTTCTTCGATCACCTCGGCAAGCGGCGTATTGCGGAACACCATTTCTCCGGTGCGCCAAGCCGACACTTCCTGCGGATCAGCGCCGGCGACGGGGCTGACGATACGATCGTCGTAGATGGCTTGCTGCCGAGCCAGGAGTGCGCGAATCCCCGCGGGATGCTCCACGCGCGCGGCGCCTTCAAGACAGGTTACACAGACCTTGCCGTTGAGAGACTTCACGTCGAGGCGTCCCGATTCGGCTACGCTTCGGCCGATTCCCGCCGTCACGACGAAGCGCTGGCCGTCCCGGGACAGGTCGACGGCGGCCTGTCCATTGATGAGTTCCAGGCCGACCATTTGGCCATGGTCCATCTGTCGTCGAACGCTGGTCCGCGTGTTGAGCGTAACAAGAACACTGCCGGCTCGCCCGATTTCCTGCCGCTCGCCGGCGGCGGTACGGTAGTCCGCCCCCCACTCCGTGATCGCTGGCCAGACCCCAAGGGGTGGGTACACCGCGGCAACGGCCGCTACGGCCGCAGCACTCACCGCTGCGCCCATGAATGCACGACGCCCCAACTGCACGGGGCGTAATGCATGGCTGTGTGCGGCGGCGATCCCCGGATCGGCACGCAGCAATTCCCCTGCCGCCGGCTTCATCGCAGCCCAGAGCCGCTTGGCTTCGTTGAACGCTTCCTTGTTGGCCGGGCTGCTGTGCAGCCAGCGTTGAAATCCTTGCGCATCCCATGCATTGACTTCACGCGAGGTGAGCAAGCGCACCCAGGCCCGCGCTTCCTCCTGGAGCACGTCGTTGGAGACGGCATGTTGGTCGATGGGTTTCTTCACGATATCGAATCAAGCCACCACGAAAACGCGCTCTGGATGGCGTCGGCGAGCCGCGCGCAGCTTCGGCGCGGATTGCGTTTCACGAGTAAAGACGAATGACAATGCTCAAATCCCTCAACTATTTTTGTCTGCTCGACATTTGGGCACAGAAATCGTGCGCGCGCTTCAATTCGTTTTCGACCGTGCGTATCGAAACCCCCAGTCGCTCGGCCACTTCCTTTTGCGGCAATCCTTCCCAGCGGACCAGCAGCAAGATTTGCCGCCGGCGCTCTGGCAGGCGCGCCATGATTCTGCTCAAGGCCTCTAGCTCGGCACGGTCTTCAACCACCTGCGCCGGACCGGGTGCGGGATCGGACAGCTCCATGAGAGCTTCAACGTCGTCTGTCGACAAGTTGCGGTTCTGCCTGCGCTGAATATCGACGGCGATATTGACCGCCATGCGCAGCAGATAGGCACTCGGGCTCAGGATCGGCCCGTGGTTCTCCTGGCGCTGCAACCTCAGATAGGTATCGTGCAAGGCATCGCCAGCCAGGTCATCGCTGCCCAGCACCCGTACCAGACTTCGCTTGAGGTTGGCGTAGCGATTGGCCAAATGCTCCAGCAAGGCCGGCTGCACGTCGTCGGACATAGCTAGGACGCCCCCCTGTCGCAGCGAAGCCTGCCATTGTGATCCTCAGGGACAATCAACATGGTTAACGGTTGTTGCGCCATATCCGGCGGTGGCGGAGGGACCTGAATCGTTCTCAAGATTTCCATCAGCGCCACATCACGTTGGGGGTCCCCCGTCGAACCAAGCAAGCGCACCCCTTGGATGCGGCCATCGGCGCTCAATTGAAAGCGCATCAGCGCGCGGTAAGTCCCGGGGGCGGTCCGTGGGACGCTACAGAGCGCCTGCCAGATGCGGGATTGAACCTGGCCAGGATACCGTCGATCGCTGACCAGATCGTCGATCCCGGCATAGGGTGCCGGCGCGGCGTGTTCATCGGCTTCCATCAAGACAAAGGCACTGCCGCCTCCCCCTGCATTGTCTCGTTCTGCGGCGAGGCCAGTCCCCTTGAGTAGTTGGTTCAGCGCGACTTCGGGCAAGAAGCGCCCCTGCACAGCAGACGACATGCGCCCGGTCACGAGTTCGCTTCGAAAAAGCACCGGCCGTCTGGACTGCGCCGCATAGCGGTCAAGTGCGGAATCCAAGGGTAGCGCGGGTATGTCGAAGTCGAAAAGCCTTTCATTTCTCCCGGCCGTGCGGCCGATGGCCGGCGCATCCGTCAACGGCAATGTGGCAGCGGTGGCCGGTCCATGGAGAGGCATGTCCGACCGTGATGGCCCGCCCGACGTACCCGGCGACTGCGCACGCACCACCCCAGTCGCAATCAGGAGGCCCAAGCCACTCAAGAATCCTGTCAGCGCAAGCACGCTGACCGATGCCGAGTTGCCTGTCATTTCAAACGCATGAGTCGCCGGAGTTTTTGGGAATAGCGGGGTGGATGCTTCGCCAGCAATGTCGTCGAATTTTGTGAATACTTCATGACAAACGCCTCTTTTCCCGTGTGACTTCCATCTGTCCGGTTACGGCCGATCATCCTGGCGATGGATGTGGGGAGTCGGGATCGGATTGGCGTGCACGTGGCGATATTGTCGGCGGCAGCTTCGCCAGGCTGTCCGCTGCCACCATCTCGCGCGCGCCCGGCGCTCGGTCTGCGTAGTCGATGAGGGCCTACCGCGCGACCGCTCGGTCCGGCCGCATATCGCGAGCGAAACTCCCGGTACGAAGAGACGACGCTGCCGCACGGCGCCCGCGCCCCTTGCCCTCACGGAGGGTCGGCCGGGATTCGCATTTTATGCTCTGTGAAGCACAATTCCGCATTTTGGCATGCCCCCTTGAAGCCGGGTGCCGCATGCGGCGGGCTAAACGGCAACAATGAATCTGGGGTAGTCTTAACGGCACGCAGGCTTTCACAGTCAGACGTCGCCCTGGCTGTGCCAGGGAGTATGCGCATGGCTAAGGAACTGGTGTGTTCCCCTCCGTGCGCCGTGGGCCCGGACTACCATGCGCCCGAGCCGCCGGGCCGCGACCACTTCACAGCAGAGCCACTGCCCGGGTAGACCGCATCCACGCCCGGCATGCCGGGGAGCGCCGGGGCAGCGCGGCGTTTCGTCACGGTGCAGGATATCCCCGGCGAATGGTGGTCGCTGTTCCGCTGTGCCCCACTCGACACATTGATACGCGAGGGCGCTGGCCAACAGCCCCAACCTGGCCGCCGCCCAGGCAGCCCTGCGGCAGGCCCGCGAAAACTACAACACCGAAGTAGGCGGGGCCCTGTTTCCCGCGGTGGATGCGCAAATTGGGGCGTCGCGCGAGAAGCGCACGGCCAGTGCGCGGTAGCGCGCATTGGCCTCGCGCAGTGTGGCGTATTCGTCCGGAAAAATCTGGGCAATATGCAAGTCGATCAGGCTGGCACTCATGGTTTTCTTCAGTCCTTTACTGCATTGTCTCGACCTGGGTTGCCCCGCGAGTGCTGGACGATCTCGCAGCAGCAGGGGCAACGCGATCCGCGATGCCCCTGCCTGGCTAACACTATCTCACTGTCTCGAGCAAAGCTCCACGACCTCCGCTCCCGTTACACTTTCGCGTTCAAGGGTGCGGGCTGGCCCTACTCGGCGATGGCCTAGGACGGTACGAGATTCGCCGGGCGGCGCTCAGGCGTTGATCCAGGCGCGCGCCTGATCCAACTCATTGACATGGAACGCCTTGACTTCGGCCTTCGTAAAGAATCGCGCCAGATGCATCGAGGCGTGGATCCATCCCGCGTCGGCCACCACGGCCGCGCGCGTGATTTTGCGGGCCAAGGAAACGCCGAGCGTCAGGTCGGTCCACAGCGCCTTTGGCTCGATGCCGGTGACATGCTCGATGCGTTCGAGCACGCGGGTCTTGCCGTTCAGTTCGAGATCCGCTCGCATGCGCTCGATGGCTTCGCGCAGATCGCGGTCAGTGATTTTGCCTTCGACAAAAATCTCGACGACCGGGGAATCGGGGTCAGTGTGATACAGGATCATGGCAGGACCACTTGGCTGGGGAGACATTACACGCTCAGGCACGGACAAACCTAGCGTTCGATCACCTCCTGATGGTACGCCTTTTCACACGGCTCGGATCGGCGACTCTTCGAGCTTCCTGGCCGCATGCGGCCATCGAAAACAAACTGTTGGCTTGCCAGTCCACGCATGCGCTTCAAGCTAAAGATTCGCTAGGCCGCGCTATATTCTTACGGATCAACCTTGGGAGACGGTTTTGCCAGGGGCAGCGGCAGCATCCAGAGCCAGCATCGCAGGCCCGATCATCGCCTGCAAACGGGCGCGGCTGATGCCGTCGCGGGCCTGCACGGAGATGCCGTGCAGCAGCGCGCCGTAGAGATCGCCAAGCGCGGCGATGTCGGTGTCCTGCCGCAGTTCACCGCTTTCCACCGCCGCATGCAGCCGGTCAATAATGGATTGCGTGCGCTGGCGGCGGTGTTCCGCCAGCCAGTCGGCCACCGGTTCGTTCTCGAGTGCGCAGCTGCTGGCCGCGGACACCACCAGACAGCCATGCGGACGACCGCGTTTGGTGTAGGTCCGCGCCGCGTCGTCGAGCAAGCGGGCGATGGCCTGTCTGGCCGACTCTTCTTCCTGCATGGCGCGATCCGCGAAACCGCCTTCGCCTGCTTCGTATAGCGCCACCGCTTCTCGGAACAACGCTTCCTTACTACCGAACGCCGCGTAGATGCGCGCCGAGGCCAGGCCCAACGCCTCGACCAGCGTCGACATCGACGCGCCTTCATAGCCGCGCTCCCAGAACACGGTCATGGCCGCATTCAGGGCTTGGTCTCGATCAAATTCTCTGGGGCGTCCGGCCATGTTCTGCTCGTGAGTGAATGCTGTTGCGACGTGCATTTTACCGTCGCGGCGCCGAACACGGTTGACTTCCTCGTTTTCTCCGTCTATTCTTTGTCGATCGACAAACAATAGACGGTTAAATCAATGCAAACTATAAAAGGTCCAAGCCTCCACCTCGCTCAGTTCAGCGACGCGCAAGCGCCGTTCGACACGTTGCCCGCGATCGCCAAATGGGCCGCCGAAACAGGGTTCAAGGCATTGCAGGTTCCTGCCTGGGACGAGCGCCTGTTCGACGTAAAGACCGCAGCGGAAAGCCAGACATATTGCGACGAAGTCAAAGGCACGTTGGCCGAGCACGGCCTGGTCATCAGCGAACTGACCACGCATATCTTCGGGCAGCTAGTGGCGGTGCATCCCGCCTACGATTCGATGTGCGACAACTTCGCGCCGCCCGCGCTGCGCGGCAATCCGCAGGCGCGCTCCGTGTGGGTGCTGACGCGCCTCCAACTTGCCGCTAAGGCATCGCGCCGACTCGGCCTGACTGAGATGGGCACCTTCTCCGGCTCGTTCGCGTGGCCGTACTTGTTCCCGTTCCCGCAGCGCCCGAAAGGCTTGATCGAAGCCGCCTTCGAAGAACTCGCCAAACGCTGGTTGCCGGTGCTGAATGCCTGCGATGCGGAAGGCGTCAACCTCTGCTACGAGATCCACCCCAGCGAAGACCTGCACGACGGCGCCACCTTCGAGCGCTTCCTCGATCTGGTTGGCGACCATCCGCGCTGCCACATCCTGTTCGACCCCAGCCACTTCGTGCTGCAACAGCTGAACTACCTGGACTACATCGACTTGTACCGCGACCGCATCCGTATGTTCCACGTCAAGGATGCCGAGTTTAATCCGAGCGGGCGGCAGGGCATCTATGGCGGATATACGTCGTGGACCGAACGTGCCGGACGCTTCCGCTCGCTGGGCGATGGCCAGGTCGACTTCAAGTCGATCTTCTCCAAGCTGTCGCAATACGACTACCAGGGCTGGGCCACGCTGGAGTGGGAGTGCTGCCTGAAGAACCAGGAAGACGGCGCGCGCGAAGGCGTGGATTTCATCAACAGCCATATCATCCGCGTGACCTCGCGCATCTTCGACGATTTTGCTGGCGCCACGGTCGACAAGGCGCAGATCGACAGCATGCTCGGCATTGCCTGACATCAACAGCGCATCCAATGCATCCACCGAAGGCATCCATGCAAGACGACTTCCAATACACGCACACCTATGTACGCATCGACGGCCACCGCGTGCA
>NZ_JARJLM010000673.1 GCF_029335485.1 Cupriavidus basilensis | reverse complement strand
GGCCGGAGACGCGGGCGTAGCCGTCGGCCATGTGGCCGGCGCCCTGCTCGTGGACCACGGGGATGAGGCGGATGCCGGCGGGGGCGAAGATGTCCATGGCGTCCATGAAGGCGGAGCCCATGATGCCGAACATGTCGGTGACGCCGTTGGCGGCGAGGGTTTCGACGAAGGCTTCCGAGGGGGTCATGGCCTGCGGGCCGGCGGCGGCGGGGGCGCTGGCGCCGAGGGATTCGGGGAGGTGTTCGCTCATGGTGGTCAGTCTCCAGTCTTCGGTCTCAAAACGGAACCATACGTTCCGAAAAGTGTTTGTGAGTCGAATGTAGGATGAGCGCGAGCGACGGTCAACAGGAAATTTCGATAAACGGGACGATTTGTATCTTAAAGTGAACCAAATCGGGGCTTGGACCCACAGTTACCTCTGACTGGCTCTAACCGCAACGGGGCGGGCTTCCTACCATAGGGCTACACCGCGCCCCAATGCGGACCGAGGCGATTCTTCCCGAGAGCAGGACGCCACCAGAACGAGAGGACGCAAAGACGTCCCAACCAGACGGAGACATGGCATGCCTCATGCTTATTACCTCTTCCTCCTCGAGCAGGCACCGCCCTGGTGCCAGGCTACCCGTGCCGGTGCTTTGCGCAGCGGCATACAACCCAGTCAATGTTGAGGAGGTTCATCATGCGTTGGATCAAGCAGCTCGCAGCAAGCGTTGCCATGGCGGCCGTGGTCGCCCCGGGCGCGTATGCGCAGACCAGGGAAGTCGTCATCGCCTACCAGGACATGGTGGTGCCGTGGCGCTATGCGCAGGACATGAAGGAAGTCGAGAAGCAGACCGGCTACAAGGTCTCGTTCCGCCAGTTCGGCGGCGGAGGCGATGTGATCCGCGCGATGGCGTCGGGCCAGATCGCCATCGGCGAAGCCGGTACCTCGCCGATCGCTTCGGCCCTCTCGCAGGGGCTGGACGTGGAACTGTTCTGGATTCTTGACGATATCAACGCCGCCGAGGCCATGGTTGCGCGCAACGGCAGCAATATCAACAGCGTGGCCGATCTCAAGGGCAAGCGTGTTGGCGTGCCCTTTGTCTCCACCACCCACTACCACACCCTGGTAGCGCTGGAGCAGGCCAGGATCAATCCGCGCGACGTCAAGATCATGAATATGCGGCCGCCCGAAGTGGCTGCGGCCTGGGAGCGCGGCGATATCGACGCCACCTTCATCTGGGACCCGGTGCTGGCCAAGGTCAAGCAGTCGGGCAAGGTGCTGGTGACCTCCGGCAAGATTGCCGCCGAGACCGGCAAGGCCACCTTCGACGGCATGATCGCCAACAAGAAGTTTGCGCGCGAGAACCCCGAGTTCATGGTCAGGTTCGTCAAGATCCTGGCGGCGGCGGACGACAAGTACCGGCAGGACAAGGCCGGCTGGACAGCGGACTCTCCCATGGTGAAGGCCGTCGCCAAGGTCTCGGGCGCCAAGGCCGAATCCGTGCCTGCCAGCATGGCGCTGTACAGCTTCCCCACCCTGGATGAACAGGCCTCGCCGCGCTGGCTGGGCGGCGGCGCGGCCAAGGCGCTGCAATCGGCCGCGCAATTCCTGAAGGAGCAGGGCACGATCCAGACCGTGCTGCCGGACTATGGCCAGGGCGTGAACGCCGAGTGGGTCAGGCGTGCCCTGGCCACCAGGTCGCCGGCCTGACCTGCCTGGGCGCCATCGGGCGCGAAGAAAGCAGTGTGCTGCGGGGCGGGCGATGCTGCGTGCCGCAGCCTTCAATGACCTTTTTTCAGGAGTTTGCAGCAATGGCCAAACTCGAAATCGACAACCTCAGCGTCAACTACGGCGGCCGCGGCGGCGCCGAGACGCTGGCCCTGTCGCAAGTCAATCTCACCATGGAGCGCGGCGATTTCGTGGTCGCGCTGGGTGCCTCCGGGTGCGGCAAGACAACCCTGCTGTCGTGCATCGCCGGCTTCATGCAGCCCTCGGAAGGCGAGATCCGCCTCGATGGCAAAGCCGTGCATGGTCCTGGTGCCGAGCGCGGCGTCGTGTTCCAGAAACATGCGCTGATGCCCTGGCTCAACGTGGAGGACAACGTTGCCCTGGGCCTGCGCCTGCGCGGCGTGGCGCGCGCCGAGCGCCTGCGTCTCGCGCACGAGAAGCTGGCGCTGGTCGGACTGGAGAAGGTGGCGGCCAAACCGGTCTACCAGCTCTCCGGCGGCATGCAGCAGCGCGTGGGTATTGCCCGCACGCTGGCCAACGATCCAGCGGTGATGCTGATGGACGAACCGCTGGGCGCGCTGGATGCGCTCACGCGCGAATCGATCCAGGCGCTGATCCTGAAGCTGTGGGCGGCGGAACAGAAGATCGTGTTCTTCATCACGCACAGCGTGGAGGAGGCGCTGTTCCTGGCCACCCGCCTGATCGTGATGACGCCTTCGCCGGGACGCATCGCGCATACCTACGAAATGCCGTTCGCGCGGCGCTATATCGAATGCGGCGACGCCCGCGAAGTGAAGTCCGATCCGGAGTTCATCCGCTATCGCGAAGAAATCGTCAACCTGATCCATGCCACGCCCTGAGGAGCCCGACATGTCCGTTTCCGCTCAAAGACTCGAAACCGCGCCGGGCGCCGGTGCGGTGCCGGGCGCGCCTCCCGCGCGCCGGATGAAGGCCGTATCCGGCTACCGCCTGCCGGGCGAAGGCTCCAGCTCGCGCATTTCCACCATCACCGTGGTCTCGCTGCTGGCGCTGTGGTGGATCGCCAGCCACCTGCGCTGGCTGCCGCCGTTGTTCCTGCCCACGCCGGAAGCCATCGTCAGCGCGTTTATCGACGCCTGGAACGGCAATGTGCAGGGCGGGCTGCCGCTGACCGAGCACTTCCGCGCCAGCATGGTGCGCGTGTTCGGCGCCTTCGCTCTGGCCACGGTGACGGCGGTGCCGATCGGCGTGATGATGGGCGTGTCGCGCATCGCGCGCGGCGTGTTCGATCCGCCCATCGAGTTCTATCGTCCGCTGCCGCCGCTGGCCTACCTGCCGCTGATCGTGATCTGGTTCGGCATCGATGAGACGTCGAAGATCCTGCTGATCTTCCTGGCATGCTTCGCGCCGCTGGCGATGTCGGCGCAGGCCGGGGTGCGCTCGGTCACCATCGAGCAGATCAACGCGGCGTATTCGATGGGCGCCAACCCGTGGCAGGTGATCCGCCATGTGGTGATCCCGGCGGCGCTGCCGGACATCCTGACCGGCATGCGCATCGCCATCGGCTTCGGCTGGACCACGCTGGTCGCCGCCGAGATGGTGGCGGCCACGGCAGGCCTTGGACAGATGGTGCTCAACGCGTCGAACTTCCTGCGCACCGACGTGGTGATCATGGGCATCGGGCTGATCGGGCTGATCGCCTATACCTTCGACCTGCTGATGCGCAAGATGGAGAAGTGGCTGGTGCCCTGGAAGGGGAGGATGTAAGGCTTGGGGAGAACCGGGAGGCGGTGTCCGCCGCCCGGTTCCTGCGTATGCCTTAAAACGTAGCCGCCAGCTCCCTGGCCGTCTCCTGCAAACGCGGCACGAACTCCAGCGAGCGCGACAGCGGCGAGCGGGCCGTGGGCGCATGCACCGCCAGCGCCGCCACCACGTGCCCGCGCTCGTCGCGCACCGGCACCGCCACGCACGAGATGCCCGCGACGAACTCCTCGTTGTCCACGCCGAGCTGCTTGTGCGCGCTGCGGTCCAGCTCGGCTTCGAGCAGTTCCACATCGGTGACGGTATTCGGGGTGAAGCGCTCCAGCGGCAATTGCCGCACCAGCGCCGCGCGCTGCTCGCGCGGCAGCAGCGACAGCAGCAGCTTGCCGCTGGCCGAGCAATGCAGGGGCACGCGCGATCCCGGCTTGAGATCGAGCCGCAGCGGCCACGGCGCTTCCATGCGGTCCAGGTACAGCACCGAGGTCTCGTGCAGCATGGTCAGGTTGACCGTCTCGCCGATGTCCGCCACCAGCCGCGCCAGGATGGCATGGCGCAACTGGCGCGAGCCCGAATGCGTGACGATGGCCACGCCCAGCCGCGAGAGGCGCGGCCCGACCGCGTAGGCATTGCGCGCGCCGGGCTCGCGGATCACCAGTCCGCCTGCTTCCAGGGCGCCGAGCATGCGATGCAGCGAAGCCTTGGGCGCTTCGAAGCCTTGCATGATCTCCGCCAGCGACAGGGGCCGGTCGGCCGCCACCAGGAATTCGAGCAAGGCGAAGGCACGCAGCGTGGGGGTATCGCGGTCCGCCGCGGCGTCTGCCGTGACGTGGAGCACCGGTGCCGCATCCGCCAGTTCTTCGACGCGAACCGGTGCTGCCTGACGCACGGTCTTGCCTGTTTTTGATTTGGGTGCTTCAGGAGGCGCTTTTTTCGCCGATGCGGTTGCTGTTGCCGATTTCAATCCAAACTCCGTTCCGGAAAACGAGACAGATTGATTGTATTCCAGTTCAAGGCGTCGATTGTTGCGCCATATTCGCCATATGCGTCAAGAGCTGGCTGGGAAATGCATCCAGGGCCCATTGCGGCAGCCTCGAAGAGCGCTGGCGTATGCGACCGTTCTCCCAGGAGAGGATGAGGCGTGGGCGCAGTGCGGAGTTGGCGAGCGCGAAGGACCTGTCCGCGACCTCGAAAGCAGGGGTGAAGTTGGCAAGCTCGGCGGCGATTGAATCCGGCGACACCACCGGAATACGGCTGGCAAACCAGCGATCTGCCACGGTCGTCTTGCCAGAGCCGTTGGGCCCGGCGATCACCCACAGCTGCGGCACGGGTCAGATGGTCCGCACTACGGTGATCTTCCCGTCGAGATCGACGCTTGCGAGCTGTTCGCTGCCATCGGGGTTTTTCTTGACGACGAAACCGGGATACTTGGGATCGGCGTAGTAGACGGGCCGGCCGTTGTCGAGGTGCTCGCGCGCAGCGGCCTCGCCTTGGGTGACGATGGCTTGCTCAAACTCCGCCGAGGCGCGGAAGACCTCGCTGCCCGGCTTGATTGCGCTCTGCCGCATGTTAGCTCCTTCGCGCATGTGCGCGTCTCCGGTGCCTCCATTTTCGCACACGGCGGTGGCGACTGCCGCGCGGCGAGCAGGGTGATTTACCCAGCATGCGGCACTATGGTTCACGGACTTGTGGGTAGGTTGGGATTGCCGGATTGCCGACGCACCTGCGTGCACTGCAGGTTTGCTCCCCGGTCCCACTTGTGAGAGGGGCCGGGGGAGAGGGCGGGCGCTGCAAATGCGTAGCACGCTGGATAAAACGAATGGTTTCGGTTCCTGTGGCTCCTGGCCAAACTACCCCTCTCCCCATCAGGGAAGAGGGAGTGACAGCAGGCGTCATTTCACTCGGTTCTGGCGCATCCGGTCAGCTTCGTCCAACGCTTAATGCGGGCTTCAGCGCCTTCAAGCCACCGCAATCGGCCGGTCGCCCGCGATGGTGGTGCGGTGCAACTCGCGGTCGAAGCCGTCGTAGTCGTTCATCGCCAGGTGCTGGGTGCAGCGGTTGTCCCATACCGCCAGCGCGCCGGGCGTCCAGCGGAAGCGGCAGGTGAATTCCGGCCGCACCGCATGGCCATAGAGGAATTGAAGCAGTGGCGCGCTTTCTTCCTCGGTCATGCCTTCGAAGCGCAGCGTATAGGTGCTGTTGACATAGAGCGCCTTCTTGCCGGTGGCGGGGTGGATGCGCACCACCGGATGCGTGACTTCGGCGCTGGCGCGCTCGTCGGTGCGCACATCCATCTTGTGCGCCGGATCGCCGTTATTGACGACCGCGCCCTTGGCGCCGTACGAACGCACCGGGCTGTGCACGGCGCGCAGCGTGTCGAGCACCGCCTTCAGGCCGTCCGACAGCGCGTCGTAGGCGCGGTACATATTGGTCCACATGGTGTCGCCGCCGTAGGGCGGGATCACGCGGGCATACAACGCGGAGCCCAGCGGCGGGACCTCCGCGTAGCTCATGTCGGTGTGCCACAGGCCGCCAAAATTGCGCTTGGTCTGCTCGGCCTTGCCCTTCATGACCGGCAGGATTTCCGGGTGCCCCTGCAACGCGCGGATGAACGGCACTTCCAGCAGTTCGCCAAAGCGGGCGCTGAACGCCTTGTGCTGCGCGGGCGTCAGTTGCTGGTCGCGGAAGAAGATCACAAGGTTGTCGTGCAGTGCCGAGCGTATCTCGGCGAAGGTCTCGTCGGGCAGCGGTCCGGCAAGATCGACCCCGCTGATCTGCGCGCCGAGCGCGCCGGCAATGGGCTGGACATCGATGACTTTGTATTGCGACACGGCTGGTCTCCTCTGGTGGGTGGGATGGTCGGGGTTCATTGGGCGGCGATACTGGCGCTGCGCACCAGCGTGCCCCATTTGCGCGATTCCGCTTCGATATAGCGGCCGAAAGGCTGCGGCCCGGCGCCGGACACGATGCCGCCCATCTCGTCCAGCTTCTTGCGTACGTCGGGCATCTTCAGCACGGCTTCCAGTTCGGTGTCGAGCCTGGCGATGATGGGCTTGGGCGTGGCCGCCGGCACCAGCACGCCGAACCAGCCGGCGATCTCGTAGCCGCGCAGGCCGGCCTCGGCCATGGTGGGCACGTCGGGCAGTTGCGCGGAGCGTTGCGCGCTGGTGATGGCCAGCACGCGCAGCTTGCCGGCTTTCACCAGCGGCAGCGCGGAGGGCATGTTGTCGAACATCACCGGGACATGTCCGGCCATGGTGTCGTTCAGGCCGGGCGCGCTGCCTTTGTACGGGATGTGGGTCATCTTCACGCCCGCGGTGGCGGCGAAGAGTTCGCCCGCGAGGTGCAGCGAGGTGCCGGCGCCCGGCGTGGCGTAGCCCAGCGGGGCCGCTTGCCGCTTGCCGTAGTCGATCAGGTCCCGCACCGAATGCACGGGCAGCGCCGGATTGACCACCAGCAGGTTCGGCACCGCCATCAGCATGGTCACCGGCGCCAGGTCCTTGAGCGGGTTGTAAGGCAGGTCGGGATAGAGCGAGGGATTGATGGCGATCGGGCCGATATTGCCCATCACGATGGTGTAGCCGTCGGCCGGCTGCTTGGCTGCATAGTCGGTGCCCACGTTGCCGCCGGCGCCGGCCTTGTTTTCCACCACCACCGGCTGGCCGAGCCGCTCGCCCAGCTTCTGGCCGACGATGCGCGCCAGCATGTCGGTCGAGCCGCCGGGCGGGTAGGGCACGACCCATTTGATCGGCCTGGCCGGCCAGGCATCGGCTGCCCGCGCGGGCAGCGAGGCGGTGGCCGATGCCAGCAGCGCCACGGTCAGGATGGGGGCGATGGGTTTCATCTTGTCTCCTTGGAAGGGATGAGGATGCGGTACTTGCCGCCTCCTTCGACTTGCGCTAGTATGTTCACTAGATGAACGTATAGTTCTCATAGTGAACGGTGAGCGATTGAAGAATAATAGATCGATCCAGCGGTGTCTAGCGATCCTGCAGGCGTTCCGCCACAACGGCCGGCCAACGCTGGCGGAGCTATCGCGCGCGGTGGACCTGCCGCATCCCACGGTGCTGCGGTTTCTGCTGACCCTGGAGGAGGAGGGCTATGTGGCGCGGGAGGGCAATCGCTGGCGGCTGACCACCCGGGTTTTCGAGATCGGCTTTGCCGCGCTGGAAAGCCTGGGCGTGACCGAGGCGGTGCAGGAAGGGCTGCAGCAACTGGCCGACGCTTATTCCGGCACGGCCAACCTCGGCGAAGCCAATCCCGAAGGGGTGATCATCGTCGGCCGGGCGATGGCGCCGGCCGAGCGCCGCCGGCTGGTGGTGATGAACCTGCGCGTGGGCAGCGTATTGCCGCCCGGCAGCGCGCTGGCCATGGCTCTCGCCTTGCAGCCTGGCGAGTGGAGCGTGCTGGCCTATCCGGAGAGCAATCAGGTATCGGTGGCCGTGCCGCTGCCGGCGGCCGGTTCCCGGCAGCTGTCGATCGGGATCTCCACCTCGGCCGGTGAAGCTACGCCGGAGCGCATCCCGGCGGAAATCGTGCCGGCGCTGCAGCAGGCGGCCGCCGATGTCAGCCGACTGATCGGGCTGGCGCCGGTGTGACGGGCGCGCGGCGGAGCTGGTGCCGGCCGGCGCTTCGGGCTCGCTCAGCCAAGGCTGGCCACGAGACCCAAGGCCGTCTTGTGCACTGCCGCCGGCGCGACGGGGGCGTGCGCAAAGCGCTGCCGGTTGCGCCGTCCCGCGACTTCGTAGTCCACGCCATAGCAATCGACCCCAAGCAGGCGTACGCCGCTCGGGGCGGCAAGCGACATCTCGCGCAACAGATTGACCTCGGTGCCGGCCGGCACCTGGGGCATGGCGCGCCATTCCTCCTCCCCGAGCCATCCCATCCGGCCAACACCGCCGATGAAGCGGATGGTCTTAGGGGTCAGGCGGAAGAACTGGAAATCCAGGGTCAGGAGATGCTGGGTAGCCGGTTCGTAACGCAGAAAACGTGCCAGCGCGTCGGGGTCCGGTTCGAAGGGGGTTGCCTCGCCGACCAGTGTCAGCCGGCGGGCGTTCTGCACGTCCGTGGCCGCGGGCTGCAGCACGGACAGGCTGACTCTCGCATCGGCCAGCAGGTTCCGGGTGTGCTCGGCCAGCGCGCTGACGCAAATCACGGGAGTGCCCGACTGGTCGGGCACGAACGGCACGACGGTGGCATAGGGATAGCCTGGCAGGGCCGATGCGTGCGTTGCCAGGGTGCCGTAGGCTGCCTCGTGCAGGAGGCTGACGGCTTGTTCAATGGGAATGTCCACGAGCTTGGGCCTTGTTTCTGGGCAATCGGAAGATTGTACGGCTTGCGTACGCGCTGCCTGTTCCCCCCGCTGCCGGGTATGGCACGCCGTCGTTCCATGCCGCGCTTGTCCGTTGATCGCACAAAAATACACCTTGGCGCCTTTTATATGTCCTGCCGTCACAGGTGTTCTGACTATTACCCAGGGCGTACCTGGTGCTAAGCTTCGCCCCTGGCGATACATTCAGGATAATTGTGAATGTATCTACATGGCCTGATGGGCTCTCCATCGGGCTTGCCGCATTGCGCTACCCGGCCGCGTTGCCGGGCAGGGCAATGGCATCCCTCGGCACGCCTGCCGGACAAGTATCCGCGGCGGCCGTCTTCTGCCAAGCACCAGCACAAACGAATCGAAGAGACACTCGTGACATCTGCCTCCCTTGACACTTTCCTGGCCGGCGTTGCCCGGCGCGACCCCGACCAGCCCGAATTCCTCCAGGCCGTGAAGGAGGTCATGATGACGCTGTGGCCCTTTGTCGAGCAGCATCCGCGCTATGGCGAACAAGCCCTGCTGGAGCGGCTGGTGGAACCCGAGCGCGTGATCCAGTTCCGCGTGGCATGGACCGACGACCGCGGCCAGGTGCAGGTCAACCGCGCCTTCCGCGTGCAGCACAGCTCCGCCATCGGCCCCTTCAAGGGTGGCATGCGCTTCCATCCCACGGTGAATCTCTCGGTGCTGAAGTTCCTCGGCTTCGAGCAGACCTTCAAGAATGCGCTGACCACCCTGCCGATGGGCGGCGGCAAGGGCGGCTCCGACTTCGATCCCAAGGGCAAGTCGGATGGCGAGGTCATGCGCTTCTGCCAGGCCCTGATGACCGAGCTCCACCGCCACCTCGGCCCCGATACCGATGTGCCTGCCGGCGATATCGGCGTGGGCGCGCGCGAAGTGGGCTTCATGGCCGGCATGATGAAGAAGCTGTCCAACCACGCCGCCTGCGTCTTTACCGGCAAAGGCATGGCGTTTGGCGGCAGCCTGATGCGCCCGGAAGCCACCGGCTACGGCACGGTGTATTTCGCGCAGGAAATGCTGCACCGGCGCGGACGCGGCTTCAACGGCCTGCGCGTGCTGATCTCCGGTTCGGGCAATGTGGCGCAATACGCGGCCGAGAAAGCCATCGAGCTCGGCGCCAAGGTGCTGACGGTGTCCGATTCCGGCGGCGTGCTGCATTATCCCAAGGGCATGAACAGCGAACAGCTGGCCGCCTTGATGGCTTTCAAGAACGAAGCGCGCGGGCGCCTGGCCGATTTCGCCGCCGAGCAGGACCTGCATTTCGAGGCCGGCCGTACGCCCTGGCATGTGCCTGCGGACGTGGCGCTGCCCTGCGCCACCCAGAACGAGCTGGACGGCAACGACGCCGAGCGGCTGCTCGCCAACGGCGTGTTCTGCGTGGCCGAGGGCGCCAACATGCCTTCCACGCTGGATGCGGTCGACCGCTTCCTCGCCGCCCGCATCCTTTACGCGCCGGGCAAGGCCAGCAATGCCGGCGGTGTCGCCACCTCGGGGCTGGAAATGTCGCAGAACGCCATGCGCCTGGCCTGGCACCATGCCGAGGTCGACGAGAAGCTGCACGCCATCATGAAAGACATCCACGGCAACTGCATCCATTACGGGCAGAAGGCCGACGGGTATATCAACTATGTGGAAGGGGCCAACGTGGCCGGGTTCGTGAAGGTGGCGGACGCGATGCTGGCGCAAGGCGTGGTCTAGGCTTTGTATCCGGCGTGCCGGCCGGTGCCTGGGCTCCGCTCAGGACCGGCGAGCCGGGATGGGGCGGGCGGTGGTGGCGTTGCCGGCCGATAGAGGCCACGCGCGCACAGGTTTTGGCCGCGATCCCGGCTTTCACCGGGTCGGTTCCGGCGCAGTCCATCGGGTTTCCCCGACATGGCGCGGCGGACAATGGGCGGCTTCGGGCCCGGCGGCTCGATCACCCGACCGGAACGGCTAGTCCGTCATTCCTCGCTCGTCCATTCCACCTGCACGCCAAGGCTGCGCAGGTTCTCGACAAAGCGGGGATGCGCCCGGCGAATCGGCGTGGCGTTGCGGATCTCCGACCTGCCGTCGATGCTGGCCGCCACCATGAACAGGGCAATCGCCACCCGGATGATGTACGGGCTTTCCACCACCGCCGGTGTCAGCGGATTGCCGCCAAAGGTGATGAGCCGGTGCGGGTCCGACGAGAACACATGGGCGCCAAACTTCGACAGCTCGCCCGTCCAGCCCAGCGCGCCGTCGTACACCTTGTTCCAGAACATGGCGTTGCCCTGCGCGCGCACGCCCAGCGCGATGAAGATGGGCAGCAGGTCGACCGGAAAATAAGGCCACGGCGCGGCCTCGACCTTGGTCAGCACGTTGCTGGTGAAGGGCGTCTGCACTTTCAGGGGGCCGCTGCGGGTGGCGCGGGACCAGCCGTCCTCGTGCGTGATCTGCACGCCGAACTTTGCGAAGGTCCGGTCGATCAGGGGGAAATTGCCGGGCATGCTGTTGCGTACCGCCACATCCCCGCCGGTGATGGCGCCCAGCGCCAGGAAGGTCGTGATCTCGTGGAAGTCCTCCTCGAAGCGGAACTCCCCGCCGCTCAGCGTATTGCCGCCGTGCACCGTCAGGCGCGAGGTGCCGATCCCCTCGATGCGCACGCCGAGCATAGTCATGAAATGGCAGAACTCCTGCACATGCGGCTCCGACGCAGCATTGGTCAGCGTCGAGGTGCCGCCGGCAACGGCGGCGCACAGCACGAAGTTCTCCGTCGTGGTGACCGAGGCGTAGTCGAGCCAGTGGTCGGTGGGGATCAACTGGCCCTCGCAGCGCACCAGCAGGGAGCCGTCCGCGCGCTCCACCCTGCCGCCAAAGCTGCGGAAGATATCGACGTGCGGATCGATCTCGCGCACACCCAGCGTGCAACCCTTGACGTTGTCCTCCAGCCGGGCGATGCCAAAGCGCGCCAGCAGCGGGGGTACCAGCATGATGGAGGAGCGCATCTCCTCCGGCAGGCGATGGCATGCAGCGTCAAAGACGGTTTCGCGATGGTGCAGGTCCAGCGTGCCGCTTGCGTGGTCCATGTGCACCTCGCTGCCCAGGGTGCGGAAGATGTCGAGGATCTTGCGCACGTCGGTGATGTCGGGCACCCCATGGAGGCGCAGCGGCGCATCGGTCAGTAGCGTGGCGCAGAGCACCGGCAGCACTGCATTCTTGTTAGCCGAGGGGATGATGCGGCCACGGAGCGGCGTACCGCCGTGCACGATGAGATTGGACATGGATCGGGGATGTAGCGAAAGGGGCGCAAACAATATGGAACGAGGCAGAGCATTGTACTTGCCTGGCGGACGGCAAGGCGGCTGGCGCCGGATTATCTCTCGCGCCGGCCGGCCATTTCCTTGTTGCGGCATGGCCAACTGCAGCCGTACGGCGCGCGTGCCAGGCTGCCATTGAATGACGGTTTGATGAATAATCGGCGATCCACTTTTGGGCAGCTATTGGGCGAGGTAGCGCTTGTATCGGTGCGGATGCGGCTATCGGGCATCTATGGCGGCAGCCCCGCCAATGGCGATTTTCGCTTCACGCGGGTGTGGACGGCGCCCCGGGATGCAGCGGGCTGGTGCGTGGTTCTGGCGCATGCAACGCGGGTTGCCTGAGCGTGCCGGACAGGGTTGCGGCGGAGTGAGGCAGCGGCAAATACAAATTCCGACAATCTGCGAAACTTCCATAAGATTTAGGACAAATTCGCCGAAGACACTAATGGCACTGCGGCTGGAGAATGCGGCTCTCAATTCCAGGGGAAACCGCAGTGAAGTCTCTCGCCGCACTACTTGCCACCTCCACCTTATGTGTCAGCGCCTTCGCCGGGGAAACCCCTGCCGGGCCTGCCTCGCCAGCAACTTCGGCCCTGTCGTCGACGCGGATCACCGTCGGCCTGGGGGCGGCCTATGTGCCCCGCTACGCCGGCAGCGACGAGTATGCCGTCCGGCCCGCGCTGGACCTGAGTGTCGTCACGCCCTGGGGCCTGTACCTTGGCGTGGGCGGATTGGGCTATCGGCACCAGTTCGGGGATTTCTTCGTCTCCGGGGCGATCGGCTACGACGCCGGACGCAAGAGCAAGAAGGAAGGATTCGTCAGCGGCTCGGACAAACTGAGGGGCATGGGCGATATCAAAGGCTCCGTCCTCGCCAATCTCGAGTTTGGCGTCAACATTGGCAAGTACGGTAGCCTGGCGCTCGGTACCATTCAACCGATCTCGAACCGCGAGCGGGGCGGGGAGTTCTACGCGCGGGCCGGCGCCAACTTGCTCGACCGGCCGCAAGACAAGGTCCTGCTTACCAGCACGGCCCACTTTGGCACGCAGAAATACAACCAGACATACTTTGGCGTCACCTCGACCCAGAGCGCAAACTCCGGCTACGCGGCGTACCGGCCGGACGGGGGGCTCTATGCCGTCGATCTGGTCCTCACCTATACGCATGCGATCAACAAGGATTGGTCGGTCGTGACCTCGGCCGGCGCGACGCGCTATCTCCAGAAGGCCTCCAACAGCCCCATCGTCATGGAGAAGACCAATTTCAGCGGCATGGCCACGGTCAACTATAGCTTCTAGGCAGAGCAATACCTGCGATGCCGCAGGCGGGCTTGACCGGGTTACCCGCCGGTACGTCCAGGAAGATCAAGGAGGGCTATCGTGATTCGCTGCATTCTGTTGGCAGCACTATTGATCGTAGCGTCGACCATGCTGGGCTGCTCGTGGCAGCGTGCAGCCTATTCCGCCGGACAGGGATGGCAGCGAACGGAATGCAATAGAGTCAGCGATCCGGCGGAGCGGCAGCAATGCATGACGCGGGCGGATGCCGCCTTTGAGAACTATCAGCGCCAGGTGGAGGAAGCGCGGGCACCCAGGTGATGGATGCAAGGCATGGGCACATGCTCTACGGCGGGGTCATCGGCCACGCCGTGCACACTGCGGAACCAGATTGTTTCCGAGATCGGGGAGCGCTTTTTTCCATTTCTCTTTCTGAAACGAATTTCAAGGATAAGACAATGCGGATCACCAAATTCACGAATCTTCTAGGGGCTCTGGTTCTGTCGCTGTTGCCGGCCGTCACGCAGGCGCAGCAGGATGCTTCCTCCCCGCCGTCCGGCCAGAAGGAAGACACGGCGCCGCACGCCACGCCGTGCGCGCCTTCGCCAGGCGTGGCGTGCGGTGAGGCAGGCGCGCGTACCTTCACGATTGGTTTGGCGGATAGGGACACCGTCCTGATATTGCCGTGGTTCGTCGAGGGGGCAGCCAGGGCAATCAACGAACGGCAATCCCTGCAAGACTACGCGCGCGATATCCGGCGCGGCCTGTGACAGTGCGTGGGCTCCGGGCGGCAGCATCCTGCCGCCCGGATTCGTGCCGCGCTATTCAGAATTTGCGCGTGTAGGTAACTTGAATGATATCCAGCCCGGGGTTGGGTCGTTTGATGCCTGCATTCGAAAAATGCGAATAGCGGACGCCAATGCGATCCGAAGGGGTGATCTGGTACCCCGCGCCCACGTGATCGCCAAACTGGTATGCCGTACTGATATTCTTTCCGGCGAAGCCAGAGCCACTGAATACCGTCGCGCCGATCCCGGCCTCCAGGTAGAATTTCTCGGTTGCCCAGTAGCGCAGCATCGGGATTGCGCTCAACTGCCAGGCATTGCGCGGGTTCCTGTCCTTGTTGGCCCACCAGTAGGAGACGCCAAGCTCGCCGGTGAGGTCCAGTCGGCCACCGCGCCCGCTGAACTGGTAGCTCCATAGCGGCGTGCTTTCCCAGCTCAGGGTGGCTCGCTTGTAGCCATCGCCAAAGCCCATGTGCATGCTGACGGCGCCCGGCAGGATGGTGGAGGGCTGTGCCCCTTCGGCTTGCACCGGATGCGCGGTGCCGAGCATGCACAATGCCATCCAGAAAACTGCCCGGAATGCCGGGATGGATCGATTTCCTTTATTCGAAACTCCGGGTTTATTGTTTTTTGTGGTTTTTCTGGTTTCTTGCATGATGTCGAATCGTATTTTTAAAAAATAAAATTCTACATAATGAGTCGAGCCTGAATATGAGTGTATGTGTTGCGTTATTGTGCGGAATTGTGAAGGTCAGGATTTTCCGGGAATTGTGTCCAGGCGGTTTATCCGCGCTCCGCGGGCTATCGCCAGCGTAGCGTGAAGAGGGCGCCGCCACGGGAGCCGGTACTGGCGTGCGCCTGCGCCTGGCCGCCGTGCCACTGGGCCTTCAATCTCGCCAGTTTCATATCGTCCTCGGCCAGCAGGATCCTGGGCGGGATATCGGCGGGCGTGCTCTGGGATGTCGTGATCATGCCGTTGTCTTCCTGTCTCATTCGTAGTGGTCGAACCTGGACGGCGGCACCGGCGAGGCCAGTACGGGCGTATAGCCTGGCACATTCAGGCGCAGGATTTCCAGCGGATTGGAACCGATCCTGGATAGCCCGCGGAACTCCAGTTCCAGGTAGGGGAGCCCTGTGTAGCCCTGCGAGGTATTGCGGAAGCGCCGGTAGACGAAGCGCCCCACCCAGCAATCCGCCACGTATTCGATGCCGGCCAGCGCGTCGACCAGCTGGTTCGCGCCGAGATCGAAGGCGACCCGGCCCACGCCATAGGCGCGCTGGGTGATGGGCCACTGGCCCGATACCTCGAACTGGTCGATGGCGGCGTTGTCGGTTACCGAGGTCGGGCGCCGGTAGCGGTAGCCGGCGTTCAGGAGCTTGCGCTCTTCGGGCCGCCACGAGAATGCAATGTTCGAATAGACGATGCGTTCGGTGCCGGGGCTGTACTGCATGCCGGCGTCGATATAGTAGCCCTTGAACAGCTGCACGGTGGTTGCCGCCAGCAGGTCGGAATAGCCGGACCTGGCTTCCGGCGCGGTGCCGTTGAGCTGCACGCGCTGGCCGGTGAAGTCGAAGCGTTGCGCCAGCGTGCCGCGAAAGCGTTCGATGCCGCTGTCGGTCTCGATCAGGCGGGTGGTCACGCCGGCCGTCAGCTTGTTGTTGTCGGCGATGCGGTCATAGCCGGTGAACGGGGTCTCGCTGAAGATCTGCCCATAGCCGAAGTCGGACTGCACGGTATCGAACAGCGGGAACTGGCTCTGGTCGCGAAACGGCGTATAGGCATAAAACAGGCGCGGCTCCAGCGTCTGCATGAAGCCTCTGCCAAACAACCGGCTGATGGCCGGGGCGTCGCGCTCGAAGGCCATGCCGGAATCCAGGCTGACGGTTGGCAGTGCACGGCTCAGCGTGTTGGCCGCGCCGGCGGTGTTGCTGGCTGGTTCCATCCGATACTGGGTGGCATTGAACATGGCCTTGGGCGTGACGAACCAGCCGGGACGCACGATCGGATAGCTGAGCGATGGCTGGACAAATACGCGTTCGCCAAGCGGCTGCTGCACGCCTGCGGTGGTGAGCGGGATGCGGAAGCGCGTGTAGTCCGCCTCTACCTGCGCATCGAAGCCGCCCAGGTCGTAGCGCACGTATCTGGCATTGAGCTGCGGCACGCGTTCGTAGGATGGCTGGCTGGGCGCGAGCGTCTGGAATTTCTGCACGCGCGCAAGCACGGCGAGATCCCGCCAGTTGTAGGTGATGCCGGCTTCCTTCGTGTACTGGCGCTGGACCGACGACGCCATGGCGTAGCTCAGGTCGTCGGGATAGCGTGCGTCCGACACCTCGCTCACGTTCACGTAGGCGTTCAGGCCCGTGGCTAGGTGCTGGGTATGCTGGACGGAATAGGACCAGCGGTCGGTGCGGGTCTTGCGGTCGTCGGGCAGGAACTCGCCACGGATGCGCCCGGCATAGCCTTCGCCGAGGTAGCGGAAATCGCTGCCGAGCTGTAGGCCGCGCGCATTCAGGTAACGCGGGAACAGCGTCAGATCCCGGTTGGGCGCGATGTTGAAATAGTAGGGAACGGTCAGGTCGAGGCCCGAGCGATAGCCGAGCAGCGGCGTCAGGAAGCCGCTGCGGCGGGCATCTGACAGCGGGAACGTAAAGACCGGCGCGGCCATGACCGGGACATCGAAAAACCGCAGCACGCCGTCATATGCCGTGCCGACCTGCCGGTCGCTGTCGATATCGAGCCGCCGCGCGCTGAAGTACCAGTCCGCATTGTCGGGCGAGCAAGTGGTGTAGGTGGCGCGCTTGATGGCGCTGCGGTCCTTGTCGACGAAATCGATCCGTTCGCCTTTGCCCGAGCCGCCGCTCGGCCGGAAATAGTAGTCCGGCGACAGCATGTAGCCTTCATTGGCCTCGACTCTGAGCCGGGCTTCCGGTCCCACCGCCAGCAAGCCGCCGCGCGAGAGGCGGGAGTTGCCTTGCGCAAAAGCCTCGTCGCGGTCTTGCTCATAGGTAAGCCGGTCGCCTTTGACCACGCCGCCGCCGCGGCGGATCTCGGCGTTGCCCGTGAGTTCCAGGCGGCGCTGGTCGTAGCCTGTCATGCGCTCGCCCGAGACAAACACAGGCGGGCTGTCGTCCCGCGCGGTGGCCGGCTCGGCCAGGCGGGGGACGAGTTTGCCGGATACCGGCGGCGCCGCGGAGGCCTGTTCCACGGTCGGCCCGGCCAGCGGCAGTTCGGGCAGCGCCGAGCCCACCGCCTGCGCCTGGACGCCGGCCGACCAACTGGCCATGGCCAGCACCAGCGGGCGCAAACCACTGCCGGGAAGCCACTTCGCAAACTGCCGGTATGGTCGATATGCTGGAAGAGCAGGCCGGATTCCGGTGTTCCGCTTGCGCCTCACTTGAGCACCGCTTGGGCTGCCCGGGCGGGCTTCTCACTCAACCGGCACAGGGCGCCGGCCCGGTCATTGCGTCTCGCACCCTGCAGTAATCGAAGGTCCGGAAGATTTTTAGCGTGACTTGCCATTTCCTTGAAAATATGGCGATGCGCCGCCATTTGAAGATATCAATGCAAGTCGGGAGGCTATGTCGTATCGGGCGCGCGGGCTGTGCTTTTTTGTGTGTAAATTGTGTATTCTTGTGCAGCGGAGTGCCGGCCGGGAGACGCCACATGGCGCATTCGGTTGTCGTCCTCGATCAGCGATTTCGAACTGCTGTTCGGGGTCCGTTTCAGGAGCCGGTCCCGCTTTGTTGCCGGCCGGCATATTGACTCCAGCTCGTGCGAGCACCGCGGATTGCGGGGGAGTGACCATGCCGATGACGCCAGCGGGAATCCGAATCTGGTCCTCCTCTCAGCCCTTCGTCCCTACTGCCTGCGCGACGGCATCGCCGTATGCCGATCGCCTGCTGGCGCTGCTGCAGGCAGACGAGCGCAGGATGCAAGTCCTTGCCGCGGTCCACTCACCATCCACCCGCCTATGCCTATGCGCGTTGAAGCGCCTTTGCCACAGGATTTCCACTTGCCAGTGATGCATGAGACGCTCTGACCGTGCGCCGGACCCGATGCGCAAAGAACCGGCAACACGA
Organism: Cupriavidus basilensis; assembly: GCF_029335485.1. Classification (GTDB taxonomy): domain Bacteria; phylum Pseudomonadota; class Gammaproteobacteria; order Burkholderiales; family Burkholderiaceae; genus Cupriavidus; species Cupriavidus basilensis_E. Next base: position 14,107 of record NZ_JARJLM010000673.1, on the reverse strand, counting down.
TCGGAATAGGCTGGAACACGGTACTAAAAGCGGCGTTTTCAGCACCAAAAGCGCTAGGCGGCAGTCCTTCCGCCAATGTTCATACAATGTTCCTACAGTTTTGCGAAAGGCTTCCGTAAGCCGGGGCATGGCGCCGCCTGGCGTAGGTTTCCATGGCGGTTTTTCGTCACCCGAGTCCCCACTTCAACTGCGCATGCTTCTCTCGCTTCGTACACGCATCACGGCGACCTGTGTTGCCATCGTTGTCATTGCCTTATCCCTCTCTACCGGTATCACCTACGTTGTCACAAAAAGCAGCGACGAACTCACGCTGAGGCAAAACCTCGTTACGAACACCAAGGGCAATGCCCAGGCCATTACCGAGTGGCTTGCGGCAAGGGTGGCCATGGTGAAAGCCGTGTCGCCGGAAAGCCTGGCGGGCGATCCCATGGCGGCACTCACGCAACTGGAGCAATCCGGCGGCTTCGTTGTCGCTTATGTCGGCTATCCGGACAAGCGCGCCGTGTTCTCCCGCGATCTTGGCATTCCTGCCGGCTATGACCCCACCGGCCGCCCCTGGTACCAAGCTGCGGCCAACGCCGGGAAGCTCGTGATTACCGCGCCGTATGAGGATGTCGCTACAAAGAAACTCGTGGTGACGCTGGCTTTCCCTGTGCTGGTGGACGGGCAGCTGAAGGCGGTCGTGGGCGCCGACGTGAACCTGGACGGCGTCACCGCCACCATCGCGGGGATTCATCCCACGCCCGCCAGCTTTGCCTTCCTGGCGGACAACAGCGGCCACATCGTTGCCCACCCGGACGCGAAACTGAACCTGAAGCCAGCCACTGACCTCGCCTCCGATCTGACTGCCAATATACTGGGCAACCTGGGAGATCCGGAGAACCCACTGAAGGTGCGCATCGCCGGCGCGACCAAACTGCTGCATGCGGAACCCGTGAAAGACGCAAGCTGGGAACTGGTCGTCGCCATGGACGAGGACGAAGCGTTGGCGGGCTTGCGCAATGTGCTGCGCGCCATGTTCATCACGCTGGCGGTGGTGGCGGTTCTCGCGGCAGTGGTGGGTTCCGTGCTCACGGCCTCGGCTTTCCGGCGGCTGTCGCAGGTGCGGGAAGCGATGGACGAGATCGGCTCCGGAGACGGTGACCTGACCAAGCGGCTACCTGCCGATGGCCAGGACGAGGTGGCCCAGATCGCTCGCGCGTTCAATCAGTTCGTGGACAAGCTCTCCGCCGTCCTGCTCGATATCCGGGACAGCAGCGAGTCCGTCAGGACCGCCGCCGCTGAAATCTCCCAGGGGAACGTCGATTTATCGACCCGGACCGAACAGGCGGCCGCCAACCTGGAGCAGACTGCGGCGTCCATGGACGAACTCACGGGCACCATACAAAACTCGGGCGAAGCCGCTGTCCGCGCCGGGGAAATGGCCGCTGCCGCCTCTGCCGTAGCCAACCGTGGCGGCGATGCCGTGTCCAGGGTGGTGACCACGATGCAGGAAATCTCCACGGCATCCGCCAAGATCCACGACATCATCGGGGTGATCGACAGCATTGCATTCCAGACCAATATCCTGGCGCTGAACGCCGCCGTGGAGGCCGCACGCGCCGGCGAACAGGGGCGCGGGTTTGCGGTGGTGGCAGGCGAGGTCCGCACGCTGGCGCAGCGCAGCGCCCAGGCTGCCAAGGAAATCAAGGCGCTGATCAGCACGTCGGTCGCCAAGGTGGATTCGGGGGCGGAGCTGGTCCAGGACGCAGGGGAAACCATGCACAACATCCTGGATAGCGTAAAGCAGCTGGAGCAAGTCCTTCGGGAGATTTCCAGCGCGGGCAGCGAACAAAGCGTCGGCATCATGCAGGTCAATCAAGCCGTGGCGCAACTGGACAATGCCACGCAGCAGAACGCAGCGCTGGTGGAGGAAGCATCGGCCGCCGCGGGATTCCTGCACGAGCAAGCCAACAGACTTGCCGATGCCGTGGGGCAGTTCAGGCTGGCCAATGCCATGGGGGGCAGACGGGCAGCGGCTTGAGCGCAGAGGGATCGCGCAGCCGCATGCGGCTGGCCGGTTCCTGGCGAGGCGGCCATTCATCGGGCGTTTACCGCCAGATGGAGAGGAGGGGTAAAGCGTAGCCCACCCCTTTTGTCTATGGCCCGAGCGAAGCATTGGAGCGCAGGCAGGCGCTCATCCGCTCGGGATTTCGCTGCAAGCGGCGCTGTCCGCCTCGCATGGGGCCGCTGCCGTGCCGAGCACCGCTTCGCGCTTGTCCAGCAGGTGCCGCTGCAGGATGGCGGCGAGCCGGATACCATCCCGGGCTTCCAGTGCCAGCAGCATCTGGGCGTGGTCGTGTACCGCGCTGTCCCACTTTGGCGCCTGGAAGTTGGAGCGGAAGCGCAGCGCCTGCAGGCGCCGGTTGACACCTAGATAAATCTGGCGCAACGATGTGTTCCGTGCTGCCTCGTTGATCTTGTCGTGGATCATCTGATTCCGGGAATAGTAGCCGGCCAGGTCGTTGCGCGTACGGCAGGCCAGCATGCTCTGGTGGAGTCCCCTGATTTCCAGCAACTCAGCTTCGGAAATACGCTCGCAGGCAAGTTGCCCCGCCAACGCCTCCAGGCCCCCCAAAACCTCGAACGCCTCGCGTATCTCGAGTTCCGACATGCTTGCCACGGATGCGCCGCGGTTGGGAGCAAGCACAATGAGTCCTTCGGCCGCAAGGACCTTCATCGCTTCCCGCAGCGGTGTCCGGGAGATGCCGAAAACCTCGCAGAGTTCTCGTTCATTCAGTTTCTGGCCTGCTGCCAGGGCGCCTTCGACAATCAGACTTCTGAGATGCTCCACGACGGCGTCGTGGAGCCACTGGCGGCTCACTTTGGGAAGGGGGGGCCTGGATCGCGGGAAGCTGGGCGGTGGTGCCGCGTGCATACAAAACTCCGGTGAGTTTGTTGTGCCGGAATATTACCGAAAATGTCGGGAAATCCATGCTCAAAATGGATTGAAAAAACTTCAAGTCCACTTGCCGGCGTTATTAAGATCGTTCTGCTAAATTGTTTTGTATTCAAAATTTATCAGAGGAGAACGCAATGCTTAAGCTGGACTTTCATCCTTCCGGTCGTCATTTTCTTCAGATTCCGGGGCCCAGTCCTGTGCCCGACAGGATCCTGCGCGCGATCAGCTATCCGACCATCGATCATCGCGGCCCTGAGTTCGGCGCGCTCGGCCTCAAGGTTCTCGAAGGTATCAAGCAGATCTTCCAGACCCGGCACCCCGTCATTATCTACCCCGCGTCGGGTACGGGTGCGTGGGAAGCCGCGCTGGCAAATACGCTCAGCGCCGGTGACAAAGTCCTGATGTTCGAAACCGGGCATTTTGCAACGCTCTGGGACAAGATGGCGCGCAATCTTGGCCTGCAACCGGAGTTCCTCGGCCTGCCGGGCATCGAGGGGTGGCGCCGGGGCGTCGATGCGTCGATGATCGAAGCGCGCCTGCGCGCTGACGCGGGGCATGAGATCAAGGCTGTCTGTGTCGTTCACAATGAGACTTCGACGGGCGTTACCTCGGACATCGCCGCGGTCAGGAATGCCATCGATCATGCCGGGCATCCGGCTTTGCTGATGGTGGACACCATCTCCAGCCTCGCGTCGGCGGACTATCGCCACGACGAGTGGGGCGTGGATGTGACGGTATCCGGCTCCCAGAAGGGATTGATGTTGCCCCCCGGCATCAGTTTCAATGCGCTGTCCCCCAAGGCAATCGAAGCCAGCCGCAATGCCAGGCTCCCCCGGAGTTTTTTTGGCTGGGCCGAGATACTGGAGATGAACAAGACCGGATACTGGCCGTACACGCCGAACACGAATCTCCTGTACGGCCTTTCGGAAGCGCTGGACATGATTCTGGCGGAGGGCCTCGACAATGTCTTTGCCCGCCATATGCGGCTCGGCGAGGCGTGCCGTCGGGCAGTCGGGGCCTGGGGACTCGAGATCCAGTGTGCCGACCCCGCGGTGTACAGCCCCGTGCTGACCGGCGTCATGATGCCGGATGGTGTCGACGCCGACGCGATACGCAAGAACACGTACGAGCGCTTCGATATCTCGTTGGGTGCCGGACTGGGCAAGATGCGTGGCCGCATGTTCCGAATCGGCCATCTGGGCGACTGCAATGACCTGACCTTGATCGCGGCGCTGGCGGGATGCGAGATGGGCTTGAAAATCTCGGGCGTCAGGATCAATGCCAGCGGTGTTGCTGCGGCAATGGACTATCTCGCCGACCAGGCTGTGCCGGCGCTGGCCAAGGGGTAGAGACCGAAGATCGACGATGACCGCCAGGCATGCATCGTCGATGCCGGCAGTGAAGAAGATCTCATAAAGAACGGGCCGGCGCGCGGCGTAATCCGGTACATGCGTTGCGCTGCCGCGGTGCCTGCCGCCACGTTTCAAGAGGTAATCCGGGTTTGGAGGAAAGCCGTCCGGCCCGGACTGCATTCGCTTCTCGTAACGGTGGATTGATCGAGATCCCCTGAGATATTTGCATGGCCGCTTCCGGGCCGTGCATGCGTGTCTGGCCGGCGCCATTGCGTATGGCTGAAGCCGGGCACATCGCCAACTATCATGACAATGCTATCCACGTCCCCGCTGGTGAAACCAGTTCATCTCGTACCGTCACGTGCCGGCTCTGCCAGTCCGCTCGCAAGGCATCTCCAAAGGGAGCTCAGAGGGGACGTACTCTTCGATGCCGCCAACCGCGGCCGGTATGCCACCGACGCGTCGATCTATCAGATGACGCCCATTGGCGTCGTGGTGCCGCGCGACCAGGCAGACCTGGTCCTGGCGCTGGACATCGCCAGAGACAGCGGTGCGCCAATTCTGGCGCGAGGGGCCGGGACGAGCCAATGCGGCCAGACAGTGGGCGAGGCGCTGGTCATCGACAACAGCAAATGGCTTAACAATGTCGTCAGCTTCGACCCCGTCGCCAGGCTTGTTACCGTTGAACCCGGGATTGTCCTGGACCACCTGAACGCATGGCTCAAGCCACACGGTTTGTGGTTTCCGGTGGATGTCTCCACGGGGGCGCAATGCACGATCGGCGGCATGGCAGGCAACAACTCATGCGGCTCGCGCTCGATCGAGTACGGCAACATGGTGCACAACGTGCATGCTATCGATGCGATTCTCGCCGATGGCAGCCAGGCGAACTTTGGCTCGGTGCGCCAGGAGCCGCAATCGGGAAGACTGGGCGAAATCCTTGCGGGATTGCGGGAAATCGCCGAGCGCGAATGCCGCGAGATCGTTGAACGGGTGCCGAAGGTGCTGCGTCGTGTCGGTGGCTACAACATCGACATCTTCGACTGCCAGAATCCACGCTCTTATACGGACGATGGCCTTGCCAACCTGGCCCATATCCTTGTCGGGTCCGAAGGGACGCTCGCGGTAAGCCGGCAGCTCACACTCAAGCTGTCGCCGCTGCCCGTGCATAAGGTACTGGGGGTCGTCAGCTTTCCGACCTTCTATCAGGCGATGGCGATGACCCAGCATATCGTGAAGCTGGGTCCGACCGCGGTTGAACTGGTGGACAGGACGATGATCGACCTTTCGATGGGCAATCCTGCTTTCCGCCCGGTCATAGAATCGGCGCTGGTAGGGAGCCCGCAGGCAATCCTGCTGGTCGAGTTCGCAGGGGAAGAACTGGGCCCTCTGCTTGGGAGGCTGGACGATCTGGTCGTGCTGATGGGGGATCTGGGCCTGCCCGGGGCGGTCATCCGCATGGCCGATACCGGGCAGCAGAAGGCATTGTGGGAGGTCAGGAAGGCCGGCCTGAACATCATGATGAGCATGAAAGGGGACGGCAAGCCCGTGTCCTTCATCGAAGACTGTGCTGTCCCGCTGGAGCATCTGGCGGAGTACACCGAGCGTCTTACCAGCGTGTTTCATCGGCATGGAACGGAGGGTACCTGGTATGCGCATGCCAGCGTGGGTACCTTGCACGTCCGCCCCATTCTCGATATGCGGCGCGATGGCGCGGGGAAAATGCGGGCCATCGCCGCGGAGGCCGCCGAGCTTGTCCGCGAGTACAAGGGTGCATTTTCCGGCGAGCATGGAGACGGACTGTGCCGGGGGGAATGGGTGGCATGGCAGTATGGCCCGAAGCTCCATCAGGCGTTCCGGGATATCAAGTTGTTGTTCGATCCGCAGAATCGCTTCAATCCCGACAAGATCGTCCAGCCCCCGAGGATGGATGACAGCCGGTATTTCCGGTTTCCCCCGGCGTACCAGACGATTCCGTTAAAGCCTATGCTCGATTGGTCCGCATGGAATGTCATGCGAGACCCGATCTCGGGGCAGGAGACCGCGCCCGGCCTGGGCGGGGATCGTGCCCAGGGTCTGGCGAAGGCAGTGGAGATGTGCAACAACAACGGCCATTGCCGAAAGTTCGATGCCGGAACGATGTGCCCGAGCTATCGCATCACGAAAGATGAAAAGCACGTCACCCGCGGGCGCGCAAACACGCTGCGGCTGGCCTTGTCCGGTCAACTGGGATCCGAAGGGCTGGCCAGCCGGGAAGTGAAGGACGTGCTTGACCTCTGCGTATCTTGCAAGGGTTGCAAGCGAGACTGTCCTACCGGCGTGGACATGGCAAAGATCAAGATCGAGGCGAGATCGGCCTGGACGCAGCGACACGGATTGGGGCTGCGGGAGCGCCTCGTGGCGTTCATGCCTCGCTATGCGCCATGGGCGAGCAAGATGGCGCCGCTTGTCAATCTGGCAGACCGCATCCCGCTCGTGTCTTCCATGGTGAAGCGCTGGATCGGCTTCGCTCCCGAACGGTCGCTGCCCCGCTTTGACCGCGCTTTTCTGGCAAAGCGAACGGCATCGGGCCGAACGCCAATCGACAAGATGACTGTTTTGCTGTTTGTGGATACCTTCAACAACTACATGGAACCCGGGAACGCGGCCGCCGCGGAGCGCGTCCTTGGCGCCGCCGGGTACGACGTCCACTTCAGTGCCGCGCCGGGCAGCCGGCCACTGTGCTGCGGGCGGACCTTCCTGGCCGCCGGTCTCGTCGACGAAGCCAAGGCCGAGGCAAGGCGCGCCCTGGATTTCCTGAAGCCCTATGTGGATGCGGGCGTGCCAATTGTCGGGCTGGAGCCATCCTGCCTGCTTTCGCTCCGGGACGAGTTCCTGAACTACGGATTCGGGGACGAAGCCCGCCGGCTTGCACAGTCTGCCTATCTGTTTGAAGAGTTCCTGGTGCGGGAGAAAGAGGCCGGGCGGCTGCAACTCAAGCTCAACGCGGTCCGAGGCAGCAAGGCGCTGGTGCATGGCCATTGCCACCAGAAGGCATTCGATGCCTTCCGCCCGGTGCAGACCGTGTTGAGCTGGATTCCAGGGCTGGAAGTCGAGACCGTCGAATCGTCATGCTGCGGGATGGCGGGTAGCTTCGGCTATGAGGCAGAACACTTTGAGGCGTCCCGGGCGATGGCGGAGCTATCCTTGCTGCCCGCGGTCAGAAGCGCCGACAGGGACGCCGTGGTGGTTGCGGACGGGACGAGCTGCCGTCACCAGATCCATGATGGTGCGGGCACGTCGGCCGTGCATGTGGCTTGTCTGCTGGCATCGGCGCTTGACGATGAAGTCGATGCCTTGCTACGGGCCGGTTGAGCGGGCACCGCGCCGACGGCGCCCGCGCGGGCCTGGCGCCCTGTTCCGGGAGTTCGCCGGCCGCAGGGCTGGCGACGCTGGCGGTCTTGTGCATCCATCGGTGAGGGTTATACTCGCAGGCTAGCTGCGTTGCTTCATGTCGCCGGAGCATCGGGTGTGGAACCTGCGCCGGACCTCCTTTTTCGATTGGCAGAATGCCGGGTGACGGCGATCGCTTGAGAACCGTTTGGCGCGGGCCGGATTGGCAGGCAGACTCATGAGCAATTCCCATGACGTATAAGGTTCCTCCGTTGCAGTGCCTGATTGCCTTCGAAGCCGTTGCGCGCCTGCGAAGCGGAACCGTGGCGGCGCAGGAACTGTGCGTCACGCCGAGCGCGATCAGTCACCGCATCCGACAGCTTGAAGACATCATGGGGATCGAGGTCTTCAACTCGGCGCAGGGCGGGTTCACCTTGACGGCGAGGGGCTCCGAGTATCTGGAGGTAGTCAAGGAAGCCCTGAATGCATTGAGTCACTACAGCGTTCGACCGCGGTCCGCAGGAGAAATACGTCAACTTCGCGTGGCGGCGCCTCCGACCTTTGCACGGCAGGTGCTTGTGCCTCATCTCACTGGCTTCCAGGAGGCGCACCCGGAGATCGAGCTGATTCTTCAGCTGTCGGTGCCGTTGGTGGGCCTCAAATCGGAGAACGCGGACATCGAGATTCGCTTTGGCACCGGCAACTATCCCGGGCTCGAGACCTTGAAGATCCTGGATGAGCCCGTTTTTCCCGTGTGCAGCCCCAGCTACCTCAGGGATGTCGGGCCTTTCCCTTCGCCGGACAGGCTCTCCGTCGCTCGTTTGCTGCGTTGTCCTCTCGAGCCCTGGCGTCCCTGGCTGGTGGCGGCAGGGCTCGATTGGCCGGAGCCTGGTGTCGGTGTGCAGTTTGTCGACCTCGGGCTGATGCTCGAAGCTGCCGTAAACGGTCAGGGCGTCGCACTCGCCCGCAATAGAATGGCGAGGAGTTGGATCAGTTCCGGTGTGCTCGTTCCGTTGTTCGACATCCAGGTGCACTCCATCTATGCGTATTACATTACCTACCCGCCTGGCTGCGAAGAGGGCAGCGATATCGCGACGTTCGTACGCTGGATGGCCGAAATACTGCGCAACCCATTGAAGTAGCCTGGTCCCGGCCGTGCCTCGGGCGACGGCCTCCGAATCAGGCTTTGCGGCGAACCAGTTCGCACGCGGCCGACAGCATTGTGGCGGCGGCGGCGTCGGCCATGTCAGGCGAGATATCAAGATGCGTGGTAACGCGGACGAAGCCACGCTCGAGTGCGCGGATCCGCACGCCGCGCCTGGCACACAGATCGACGAATTCCACGTTGTCGATCTCCGCGCCCGGGAACGCGAAGCGCAGGATGTTGGTTTGCGGTGCCGGCGGATCGAAGCGGAACAGCGTATGCGCGGATAGTGCTCGCCAGATGCGGGCGGCATTCTCGTGATCCCGGGCCAGCTGCGCTACATTGTTGTCCAGCGCGTACAGACCGGCGGCAGCGAGAACGCCGGACTGCCGCATGGCACCGCCAAGCCGATACTTCCAGCCCCATGCGTCGCCGACGAAGCGCTCGGTGCCGCAAAGCACGGCGCCGACAGGGCACCCCAGTCCCTTGGAAAGGTCGATCCAAACGCTATCCCACCCCAAGGCATAGTCCGATGCGGCGACACCGGTGGACGCACACGCATTCAGCAGACGCGCACCGTCCATGTGGCAGGCCAGGCCGGCGCCTCTGGCCACGTCGAGCACGCTCCTCAGTTGCTCCATGCTCCATACCGCGCCGCCCGAGAAGTTCGTTGTTTGCTCAACGCACAGCATGGCGGTTCGCGGCGAGGTGCGGCTGGCAGGGCGGATCGCACGGGCTACCTGCGCAGCATCGAAAATGCCATGCGGCGATGCAAGGGCATAGGCGGAGACGCCGGCGATGGCTGCGGCCCCGCCGGCTTCCGTGGACACGATGTGGGACTGGGCGTCGGCGATCAGCTCGTCGCCTGGCCGCGTTTGTACCAGGATCGAGATCAGGTTGGCCATGGTCCCGGAGGGGAGAAACAGGCCGGCTTCCTTACCCAGAAGACTCGCTATCCGTGCGCACAGCTTCAGCGTGGTTTCGTCTTCGCCGGCTTGTTCGTCACCTACCGTGGCGTTTGCCATTGCCGTTCGCATGCCATTGGAAGGACGTGTTTTCGTGTCGCTGTAGAGATCGATGAGTGCATGCATGGCGTTGCTGCTCCTTGGAGGTAGGGCGACAGGGGGAAAAGGCCGATCGGGGATCGGCCCATGTCTTCTTCGGGCGCAATGCCCGGGAGGCTAGTGGATGACCATGTGCGTGAACGGGGCGATGTATGCCTGCAGGGTAATGAAGATCCCGACAAGGCCCGCCAGGGCCAGGGAGTGGAAGAAGACATAGCGAAGGATGTCTCCTTCATGCCCATACCACTTGGTGGCGGTCGATGCGACCACGATGGATTGCGCATCGATCATCTTGCCCATGACGCCGCCGGAGCTGTTGGCGGACGCCATCAGGTACGGCGACAGGCCGAGTTGCTCGGCAGTCGTCTTCTGCAGCCCGCCAAACAGCACGTTGGCTGCCGTGTCGGATCCGGTCAGGGCGACGCCAAGCCATCCGAGCATCGTACCGAAGAGGGGATAGAGCACGCCGGTATGCGCGAAAGCGAGCCCCAGCGTTGCATCCAGGCCCGAGTACTTGGTCAGGTATCCCACGCCGAACATGGCGCAGATGGTGAGCAGCGAATACCGGACCAGCTTGATGGTCTGCCAGTACTCCTTGAACAATCTTGGCAGCGAGTATCCCATCAGGATCCCGCCGATCACCGACGCCACCAGGATGCCGGTGCCTGCCATCGAAAGCACGTTGAAGGCGTACACAGCGGACTCGGGGACTGACGCCGCGACCACCGGCGGACCCTTGAGCACCATCTTGTCCAGGCCCGGAATGCTGTACTTCCAGGTCCAGATGGCGTCCAGATACTTCTTGAACTGCGGGATTCCCCACAGGAAGACAAAGACCGTGAGAATGACCCATGGCATCCAGGCTTTCGCGGGGGAGATGCGCCGCCCGGAGGACTGCGCGCAAGCGTCCGGCGACGCCTGGTCATCGACCGATGAATCGTCGTGACGGTTGAGCAGCTTCGTGGAGGTCCAGATCTTGCGGGGCTTCCAGACCTTCATGAACAGGGCCAGGCAACTCATGGAAACCAGCGAGGAGATCACGTCTACAAGCCATGGACCATGGAAGTTGGAAACGAGGTACTGGGGAACCGCAAAGCTGATCCCGGCCACCAGGATGGCTGGCCAGATTTCCTTCATGCCGCGGAAGCCGGCAAATGCCCAGATCAGCCAGAATGGCACGAGAAGGGAGAAGAGTGGCAACTGCCGGCCGATCATTGCCGAAAGCTGCAGGAGATCCAGGCCGGTCACGGCGGAGAGGGCGATCACGGGCGAACCCAGCGCACCGAATGCCACCGGCGCGGTATTGGCGATCAGTGCCAGCCCGGATGCAGCCAGCGGCGAGAAGCCGAAGCCGATCAGGATGGCTCCGGTGACGGCGACGGGGGTACCGAAGCCGGCCGCGCCTTCAAAGAAGGCGCCAAAGCAGAAGGCGACAAGCAATAGCTGAATGCGCTTGTCCTCGGTGACGCCGGAGATCGAGTCCTGTAGCGCCTTGAAGAATCCGTTCTGTGTGGTGAGCCGGTGCAGGAAGATGATATTCAGGACGATCCAGCCGATGGGGAAGAGGCCGGATGCAATGCCGTACGCGGCAGCCTTGCCCGCCATGCTGGCCGGCATGCCAAACACAGTGCAGGCAATGGCGCCCCCTGCCAGAAGCGCCAGACCTGCAGCCAGATGCGCTTGAATATGGAAGAAGGCCAGTGCGGCCAACAGGATGACGATGGGAATTGCCGCAACCAGGGTCGATAGCAACGGGTTTCCCAATGGGTCATAGATCTGACTCCATGCCATGTTTGTCTCCTCGCGGATAATTATTATGTGGCTGAATCGATATGCTTCGATTCTTCGCCGGAAGGGGGGCGGAGCGGAAAAGCCTGGTTTTCTTCCACCCCGTGCAGGTATTGGCTGGCCGATGGCGGGGCACCGGCCAGCCTTGGACAAATGAAAGGGAGGGTCAGGCGTTGTGCCGTACCGGCATGGCACTGCCGGCGGCGGCGCTGGCGGGAAGGTCGTTCAGGTCTTCTTCGTCCGCCCCTATGGTGCGTTCCTCGACGTGCGACGAGAACTCGACGGGCGCCAGGGCGCGGCGATTCACCTTCAACTGGAAGACGTCGAAGCGGTTGTAATAGCCGACCACGTCCTGGAATTGCTTCGGCACTACGCATTTCGCCAGGTCGATATCGGCGTAGACAATGCCTTCCTCATCGCGAACGACCTCGCTGATGGGCTGGCCGTCGGGGCCCAGTATCATGGAGACGCTTTTCGGAGACTCCTCGAGCAACTGGCGAGCGCGCGAATTGTCCCGGCTGATCAGATCGATTGCCTCGGGAGGAAGGAAGCCGGAGGCGACGATATTGAAGAGCTTGCCCTCGAATGCGTGTGCGCCGGCGCGAAGGCGGATGGCGGCTTCGAGGTCATAGCCGGATTCGCCCGGAGGGTTGGTCGGCCAGCGGGGGGAGAAGGAAGAGATGTGGACATTCTCGCCCTGGGCGAGCAGCGTGAAGCGAGCCAGCGCATTGGTGTTCTCGCCACAGACCAGCGCGCCGATGCGGCCAATCCGCGTATCGGAAATGCGGAGTCCGTTGCCGTCTCCGGGCGTCCAGGTCAGTTTCTCCCAGTAGGTAGGGACCAGTTTCCGGTGTGCGTTGAGGATGGAGCCATCATCGCCGATGAGGATGTTGGTGTCCCAGATACAGGCGGGACTGATGGGCGTGCCCTCATTGATCCCCAGCGACACGAATACGCCAAAGCGCTTGGCGCAGTCGCGGACCTGCTTGATCTCGGGGCCATTCACCTCTACCGTCGACGAGGCAAGTTTCACGAAGAACTCATGGACGTCGACAGGCGCCCAGACACCAGACCAAACCGGGAAAGCGGAGATGAACGCTTCGGGGAATGCGATCAGTTCCGCGCCGTTGCCGGCCGCTTCCGCGATCCAGGCGCAAGCCTTATCGATGGTCGCCGGCGTGTCGAAGTAGATCGGTGCAGCGTGGCATGCGGCTGCCTTGAACTTGGGGTAGGTTCTCATTTGAGGTTGTCTCCGAAAGATGTGCCGTTACCGGCAGAGGGGTGTCCGATGGGCCGGATGTCTGGATGATTGCAGCTGCGGCGCCCGCCAAACGGGCGCCGCAGGGTTTCGATGAAATCTACGCCGCGAACCGTCGGATCGCGTCCGCGTTCCACTGAATGCCCAGACCCGGGTGTTCAGCAGGTTCGACGTAACCGTCCGTGACGCACAGCGGATCCGCCAGGACGCCGTCAGCGAGTCCGAAGTACTCCAGGTAGTGGGCGGTGGGGGTCAGGCTCTGGAGATGGGCGCTCGCCTCCTGGAAGAAGTGAGTGGACACCGGGATGGCGGACGCTGAGCAGACCGCCGCCGCATCGAGCCAGCCCGATACGCCGCCGATCTTCATCAGGTCGAGCATCATCAGGTCCGAGGATTCTTGCCGGATACTGCGCGATACCTCGCGCGGCCCGTAGAGATTCTCGCCGAGCTGGATCGGCGTTCGCAGCGCGGCGGATATTTTCGCGTGGCCGTCGAAATCGTCGTACCTTGTTGGTTCCTCTATCCACTCCAGTCCCTCCTCGTCGAGTGCCCGGCCTCTTCGAATCGCTTCGGGAACCGTCAGCGACTGGTTGTAGTCCACCATCAGCTTGCCGCTCGACCCGAGCAGGGATTTGGCGGCGCGGATTGCCAGCAGGTCTTCCTCCAGAGTGGGGTATCCGATCTTGATCTTGATGGCACGGAATCCGGCGCGCATGGCTGCTTCGATAAGCGGTGCGGCCTCGTTCGGCGGTTCCATGCCAAAGCTCGCATAGGCGAGCGTCTTCGAGGGGGTGCCACCGAGCAGGCGGACCAGGGGCGAGCCGAGGAAGCGCGCGTGTGCGTCCCACAGCGCCATGTCGATTGCCGCCAGGGCCATATCAAGAAGACCCGGCGTGCCGATCAGGATGAACTTGCGCCGCAGCGCGGCCATGTTCGCCCGAGGTTCAAGTCGCGCGGACTCGATGAGTGGAAGAATATGCCGCAGCACCTGGGCTACTCCCTCCAGCACGACTGGCGTATAGGTAAAAATGTACGAACTGCCGGTCACGCCGCCATTTGTCCTGATGTCGAGAAGAACCAGGGGCGCGGTCGCCATGACGCCGCTCGCTGTCCGGAGCGGAGGATGCAGCGGGACAATGACGGGGCGCACATCGAAACCGATGATCAAGGGGGAGTCGGACATAATCA
>NZ_JARJLM010000672.1 GCF_029335485.1 Cupriavidus basilensis | reverse complement strand
CGCTTTTCCGGGCGGTTGAATTTGACCCATGCCACGCCGTTCTCGATGCTGAAAACGACGGTTTGTTCCTCTGCTTGATTGCTCATTGCCTGCACCTTGATGAAAAAGAATGAAGAGATCGGCCGGAGCGCCCGCGCGGACGCCCCGCCCGGGTTCAGAACGGATACTGCGGAACGGCGTCCTTGACCGTCACCCATTGCCAGTGCGTGTACTGCTCCCAGTCGGCGGGGCCGCCCACGCTGCTGCCGTTGCCCGAGGCGCCGGTGCCGCCGAACGGGTTGATCACCTCGTCCGCGACGGTCTGGTCGTTGATATGCAGCAGGCCCGTGTGCAGCCGCTCGCCGAGGGCCATGGCGCGGCCCACAGAGGCCGAAATCACGCCCGCCGACAAGCCGTAGTCGGTACGATTGGCAAGCTCGATGGCTTCGTCGTCGGTATCGAACGGGATCACGCTCGCGACGGGCCCGAAGATCTCTTCGTCGAACGCGCGCATGCCCGGCTTCACGTTGGACAGCACGGTCGGCCGGTAGAACAGTCCCTCGTGGGTTCCGCCCGCCTCGACCACGGCACCGGCCGCCACCGAGGCATCGACGATGTCAACGACGTTCTGCAACTGCCGGCGGTCGATGATCGGACCGAGCGCTACGTGCTCCACGGCCGGATCGCCGACCGGCAGGTGGCGCGCCTTGTCGGCCAGGCGCCGCGTGAGTTCCGCCGCGATACTGCGGTGGGCCAGCACCCGGCCGGTCGCCATGCAGATCTGCCCCTGGTGGAACCAGGCACCGAACGCGATTGCCGACACGGTCTTGTCGAGATCGGCGTCGTCGAGCACGATCAGCGAGTTCTTGCCGCCCAATTCCAGTGACACTTTTTTGAGATGCTTGCCCGCCAATTCGCCGATCTTGCGGCCGGCGGCCGTCGAACCGGTAAACGCAAGCATCGGCACGCCGGGCGCCTCGACCAGCGCCTGCCCGACATCCGCGCCGCCGGGCAGCACGTGAAGCAGGCCCTTCGGCAAGCCCGCGGCGGCCAGTACTTCCGCAATCACGAATCCGCCTGCGTATGGCGTGCGCGGATCGGGCTTGATCACCACCGCGTTGCCCACCGCGAGCGCAGGCGCGACGGAGCGCAGCGACAGCACCAGCGGGAAATTGAACGGCGAAATCACACCGACCACGCCAAGCGGTAGCTGACGGGCAATGCTGAGCCGGCCCGGCGCGCTCGGCAGCACCCGGCCGTTGGCTTCCAGCGGCATAGCCGCAGCACGCTGCAGCAGCACGATCGCCTCTCGCACCTCATGCTCGCCCTTCGGCAGGATCCCGCCGGTTTCTCGCGCGATCA
>NZ_JARJLM010000671.1 GCF_029335485.1 Cupriavidus basilensis | reverse complement strand
CACACCGCGCTGCGCGAGCGCGGCTATGCGGGCCCGGTCTATCACACGCACGGCGCCGCCACCAAGGACCTGATCCGCATCGGCGGCAAGGCCGTCAACGGCGCCATCCTGCCGGCGGGCCCGGTGATCGTGGCCGAGCAACTGGCAGACGGCAATGCCGTGAAGAAGCCGGGAATGGACTATGTGAGCCGCTACGAGAAGCAATACGGGCCCGACAGCCGCACCCAGTTCGGCGCCCATCCCTACGATGCGGGGCTGGTGCTGCAGCGTATCGTGCCGGTGGCGCTCAGGCAGGCCAGGCCAGGCACGCCGGCGTTTCGCAAGGCGCTCAAGACCGCGCTGGAAAGCGAGCGCAATATCGTGGTTTCGCACGGCGTGCTGAACTACACCGCGCAGGATCACTTCGGCTTCGACACGCGCGGCCGCGTGATGCTGACCATCGACAACGGCAACTGGAAGTTGCTGAAATGACCGTGCCATCCGCCTGCGCCGCTTTTGCCGCATTGCCGTCGCCGACGCTGGAGCATGTGGCCGACTTCAGCTTCCGGCTGGCGCCGGTCACCGAGGTCGGCCCCAGCGCACTGGGCAACCGCCGCGTGATTCCCATCCTGGACGGCGAGGTGCGCGGGCCCCGCCTGCAGGGACGCATCCTGCCCGGCGGCGCGGACTTCCAGCTGGTGCGGCGCGACGCCGGCGACGGCATCATCGTGGCGGATATCGAAGCCCGCTACGTGCTGGAGACCACCGGCGGCGCCCGCATCTATATCGTCAATGCCGGCTTGCGCAGCGGTCCCGCCGACCTGATCGCGCGCCTGGGTGCCGGCGAGACCATCGATCCGGGCCTGATCTACTTCCGCACCGCGCCGCGTTTCGAAACCGCGGCGCCGGAGTATGGCTGGCTTATGCAGCACCTGTTCGTGGCCACCGGGGCACGCCATCCCGACCGGGTGGAAATGCGGTATTTTCAGGTCAACTAAACTAGACACCGGACCACAGCAGACCGGACCGCCGCTGCGCGCGCGCCGGCACGCTCTCCACTCACCAACGCCAAGGCCCATGACCACAGCAAAGGCGCGTCCGCGCCGCAGCCGCGAAGCCCTCGCCCCCAATCCCGCCGGCGCCCGCGATGCGGCATCACCGGGCGGCCAGGCAGATAGCGGCGGCGGCTTCGATGCGCATGTGGCCGACATCGACTATGGCGTGCTCGACAGCCTGGTCGGCTACGCGATCCGCCGCGCGCAGATCCGCATCTACGAAGACTTCGTGCAATCGCTGGCGCAGTGGCATATCACGCCGCCGCGCTTCTCCGCGCTGGTCATCGTCTCGCGCAATCCGCATCTCAAGCTGACCGAGCTGGCCCGCATCCTGGGCATCGCGCGTTCCGGCGCGGTGCTGCTGGTGGACGCGCTGGAAGAGATGAAGCTGGTGGCGCGCCGCCCCGCGCCGCACGACCGCCGCGCCTACAGCCTGGTGCTGACGCCCGCCGGCCGCCGCACGCTGGCGGCGGCCACCGCTGCGGTATGCGAACACGATGCACGCGTGGCAGCCGCATTGACGCCGCAACAGCAGGACACGCTGCGCGACTTGCTCGGCCGGCTCGCACAGCCCGCGCCCGCCACGAAGCCGGACCCGGCAGGCACGGTGTAAATCTCGGCGCGGCGTCATCCGTTGCCCCATGTCCATGCGTTAACATGGGCACCATGCTGAAACGCCGCTCCCCATTCCTTCGCCGCCTGCTGCCGCTTTGCGCCGCCGGGCTGCTCTGCATCCACGGCCTGCCGGCCGCCGCCAAACCCGCCGCCCACAAAGCCAAGGCCACCCACACTGCCGCCGCGGCCGCCGAGCCCGGCACCGCGCGCTCAGGCCTGCCGGCCAGCGTGCTGACCGCGCTGCGGCGCGCCCATGTGCCCGCCTCCGCCACCAGCTTCTATGTGATCAAGGTCGGCGCGCACGCGCCGCGGGCCAGCTGGAACGCGCAGGCGCCGATGAACCCGGCTTCGACCATGAAGCTGGTCACCACCTTCGCCGGCCTGCAATTGCTCGGCCCCGCCTACCGCTGGCAGACCACGCTCTACGCCGACAGCCAGCCCGGCCCCGACGGCACCATCAACGGCAGCATCTACCTGCGCGGGCATGGCGATCCCAAGCTGGTGCCTGAAGAAATGGCCAAGCTGGTAGCCACCGCGCGCGCCACGGGCGCCACCACCATCAATGGCGACCTGGTGCTGGACCGCAGCTTCTTCGATCCTTCCATCGGTACCGGCGGCACCATCGACGGAGAAACCCAGCGCGCCTACAACGTCAGCCCGGACGCGTTGCTGTATTCGTTCAAGACGCTGTCCTTCACCATCACGCCCGAGCCGGCCACCCAGTCGGTTGCGGTATCCGTCACTCCCGCGCTGGCGCAGCTCAAGCTCGACAACCGCCTCGCGCTCGCCAACGGCAAATGCGGCGACTGGTCCGCGCGCGCCCGGCCGTCGGTCACGCCGCAGGCCGACGGCACCGTGCTGGCCTCCTTCGACGGCAGCTACGCCGCGGACTGCGGCGAACACGTGGTGAATATCGCCACGCTGTCGCACAACGAGTTCGCCTGGGGCGGCTTCGTTGCCGAATGGCAGCTGGCCGGCGGGCGCTTCACCCACCAGCCGGCACTGCGCGTAGGCCGCGTCCCGCGCGGCGCCTTCGTGCTGGCGCGCCACTACGGCCAGCCGCTGTCGGAGATCGTGCGCGACATCAACAAGTTCTCCAACAACGTAATGGCGCGCCAGCTATACCTGACCATCGGCGCCGAAATCGACCGCAGCGGCCCGGCCAGCACCGCGCGCTCGGCCAAGGTGGTACAGCGCTGGCTGAACCGCCAGGGGCTGGACATGCCGGACCTGGTGCTGGACAACGGCTCGGGGCTGTCGCGCGAAGAACGGATCAGCGCATACGATATGTCGCGCCTGCTACAGCAGGCGCTGGCCAGCGAAGTGGGACCGGTGCTGATCGATTCGCTGCCGATCCTGGGCGTGGATGGCACGCTGCGCAACCGGCTGACGCGTGCCGGGGCCGCCGGCAATGCCTATATGAAAACCGGCACGCTTGCCGACGTACGGGCGCTGGCGGGATATGTCGATGCCTTGAACGGGGATCGGTATGTGGTGGTGAGTTATATCAACCATGCGAACGCGGCACAGGCGCGGGATGCGCATGATGCGTTGTTGCAGTGGGTTTATCAGGGTGCGCCGTGAAGGTTGGCTGTTTTTTTTGGGCAGGGGGTAACTGCAAAGGCTTAACGGCTTAACGGCTTAACGTCAAAATCAACGTCAACGTCAAAGGCAGTTTCACCTCCCCTACGGGGAGGCGACCTACTTTCTTGTCTCGCCAAGAAAGTAGGCAAAGAAGGCGACCCGGATGCGGCGAAAGACCCCTCGTCGTCGGGCCAAAAGAGCGGCCGTATCA
>NZ_JARJLM010000670.1 GCF_029335485.1 Cupriavidus basilensis | reverse complement strand
AGCCCGCACAATCACCGGGGGGCCCGATAACGGGGCTGCTGACGGGCTTGCTCCAGGCCAGCCGCGATACGCTGCGCAGGATTGGGGGTGGCGTACCAGGTAAGGAAGCGCTCACCAGGCAGCTCCGGGCCGCCAGGCAGGGCGTCCATGCCGGCCCGGCGCCAGCCTCTGGCTACCGCCTGCAACTCACCTGCGCCGACACGCCGCTCACGCCCGCCACTGCGCGCTTTACCGCCACCGCCACGGTGGTGCAGGGCGACGGCACCGACATCACGGCCACGCTCGCGCCTTCGGCATGGCGCTGGCGCCGCGCCTCCGGCTTGTCGATGCGCGCAGGCCATGGTGCCGTCACAGTCGATATGGAGGGCAGTGCGCGCACGGTGTGCGTATGCCCGCTGGGCATCAGCCTGTCGCTGTCCGGCACCAGCCGCGCCGCCTGCCGGGCGCTGGCCGCGGAGATAGAGGTAGTGGTCCTGCTCGGCAACGGCGAGCGCCTGAGCCAGCGGCTCGAAGCGGGGCTGGCAGAGTTGGAATAGCGCACCGCCGGACCGGCGGGCAAGCGCGGCCTCACCCCTTCAGATACATGTTCAGCCGCTTGGCGGCGTTGCGCAGGTGGGTCTCCGCCGCCTCCGCCGCGCGTTCGGGGTCTGCCGCCACGATGGCGTCGTAGATGGCCTTGTGCTCGTCCTGCACGGCCTCTACCAGGTTGGCATGATGGCTCTTGGTATTGCTCCTTGCCTGCCGGATCACGCGCCGCGCCCCGTGCTCCAGGTGCTCGCTCAGCGCCTGGAAATGCGGGTTGTGGGTGGCCTCGACAATGGCCTGGTGAAAGGCGAAGTCTTCCTCGTCGCCCAAGCGGTCGTTGGCGATCTCGTACTCCATGCCGATCAAGGCGCGCCGGATCCGCTTGAGATCTTCCGGCGTGCGGCGCATGGCCGCGAACCTGGTGGCCGCCACTTCGATGGTGACCAGCAACTCCATCACCATGGCCAGCGAGTCTTTCTCGTCGATCGCCACATCCTGCATGCGGAATGCCTGCCGCTGGCTGCGCTCGGTCACGAACACGCCGCTGCCTGCCTTGGGCGCGACCAGGCCCTCCGACTTGAGTTGCGACAGCGCTTCGCGCACCACGGCGCGGCTGACTGAAAACTGCTCGCACAGCAGGCGCTCGCTGGGCAGGCGGTCGCCCACCGCAAACTCGCCCGCCTGGATGGCCTGGATCAGGCGCCTTGCGATTTCATCCGGCAGGTGTTTGGGCTCCGGATGGAACATGGTTCCCTCCGGGCGATTGGCAGGCGGCGGCGCCGCACCGGACACAGTCTTGTTCACTACTGGCTCCCTGGCGCCAGGCGGCAACGGCCGGCGCACGATCTTAAATTGGTCTTACAGGTCAATGTAGCACGTCCTGGTTCGCGCGAACCATGCGGACTGTACCAGCGCACGCTTGCGGATGGCATCCACTATTACCTTCCCGGTCAATCCCGGCAAGGGTCTGTGCCCGCTCCCACCATCCATGCGGATGTATCCGTGCCTCCTCTTGGTAGAAACCCTGATGGCTGCCACTTCGGCGTTGACGACGCTCGCCCATCTCCCTATAGTAAACCTGTCAGACCACTTTAACTACAGGTCTGACCAATATGGAGGGCCATTTCGGCGCCCGCCAGACGATCCCAACAAATGAAGGAGACACCCATGAGCGGTAGCCGCATCACCCGTCCGTTGTTCGCAGCCGCGGCGCTTTCGTTGCTGGCTGGTGCGGCATCGGCGGCGCCGGTAAAGATCGCACTGGTCGAAACGCTGTCGGGACCGCAAGCGTCGACCGGCCTGATGTTCCGCGCCGCGGCGCGCTACGCGATCGACCAGATCAACGCTACCGGCGGCTGGAACGGCGAGCCGCTCCAGCTGGTCGAGTACGACAACCAGGGCGGGCCGGCCGGTGCGGCGGACAAGCTCAAGGCAGCGGTCGCGGATGGCGCCCAGATCGTGCTGCAAGGCTCGTCGTCGGCCGTGTCGGGCCAGATCACCGAGGACGTGCGCAAGTTCAACCTGCGCAACCCGGGCAAGGAAATCCTGTTCCTCAATGTCGGCGGCGAAGCCCTGGAGCTGACCGGCGAGAAGTGCCACTTCTATCATTTCAAGTTCGCCACCAATGCCCAGATCCGCGTCAAGGCGCTGGTCGGCGCGATGAAGCCGCTCAAGGCGCTCGGCACCCGCGTGTACTCGATCAACCAGAACTATTCCTGGGGCGTCGACATGGAAAAGGCCATCGGCGACTATGCCGCCACCGGCGGCTACACGGTGGCCGAGAAGACCCTGCACGACGTCAACAAGGTGCAGGACTTCTCGCCCTACGTGGCCAAGATCGCCGCGGCCAAGACCGATACCGTGGTCACCGGCAACTGGTCCAACGACCTGCTGCTGCTGATGAAGGCGACCAAGGCCGCCGGCCTCAAGACGCGCTTCGCCACCGTGTTCCTGGACCAGCCGGGCAATATCGGCAACGCCGCCGACGTGGCGCTCGGCCACTATGTGGCGCACCCCTTCAACCCCGAGGCGGGCGGCGCAGAAGGCGAACGCTTCGCCAGCGATTTCAAGGCGAAGCAGGGCCATATGCCGGTCTTTATCGAGCCGCAGACGGTGTTCGCGGTAGAAATGCTCGGCGCAGCGCTGAAGACGGTGAAGCCGGAAGGCGGCAAGCTCAACACCAAGGCCCTGGCCCTGGCCCTTGAAAAGGCCACGATCAAGACCTCCCTGGGCGAGATGGGCATGCGCGCGGCGGACCACCAGGTGCTGTTGCCGATGGTCGTGTCGGTGGTGTCCAAGGAGGCCAGGTTCAAGGTCGACGGCACCGACATGGGCTTCAAGCCCGTGAAGACGTTCACCGCCGCCGAAGCCGCCACGCCGGCCCAGGCCAGCTGCAAGATGCAGCGCCCCGGCTGATCTCCCGGCAACCGCAGCAATCGCTGCAATCGCACCAACCCGCAACGACTGCAATCACCGCATCAACCGTAACGCCCGCCACGTCCCCGCGCCCAGGCCGCGGCGGGCAGGCAGGCGCGGCCGGCCACGCCCCGGCGGTCGCGCCACGGACCGGCTCGTTCCAAGGAAGCCTTCATGGAATACCTCATCGTCTCACTCCTCAACGGCACGATCTACGGCCTGCTGCTGTTCATGGTGTCGGCAGGCCTTACCCTCATCTTCGGCATGATGGGCGTGCTCAACTTCGCCCACGCGTCGTTCTACATGCTGGGCGCGTACTTTGCCTACACGCTGCAGGGCGCGCTCGGCTTCTGGCCGGCCATCGCCGTCTCGCCGATCCTGGTCGGGCTGGTGGGGGTAGCGGTGGAGCGCTTCTTCCTGCGCCGCGTCCATCATCACGGCCACGCGCACGAGCTGCTGCTGACCTTCGGCCTGTCGTTCATCGTCGCCGAGCTGATCAAGCTGTTCTTCGGCAACTTCCCGGTGGACTACCGCATCCCGGCGTCGCTGGATTTTGCCGCCTTCCATCTCGGCATCTCCTCTTACCCCTTCTACCGCGTGTTCATGGGCGGCATCGCCGTTGCCATGTTCGCCGTGATCTACCTGCTGCTCACGCGCACCCGGGTCGGCATCGTGGTGCGCTCCGCCATCTACAAGCCGCGCATGGCGCAAGCCCTGGGCCACAACGTGCCGCTGGTGTTCATGGGCGTGTTCGGCATCGGCGCGGCGCTGGCCGGACTGGCCGGCGCGGTGGCGGGCGCGTTCTACACCACCAACCCCAACATGGCGCTGGAGCTGGGCGTGATGGTGTTCGTGGTGGTGGTGGTGGGCGGCCTCGGCTCGCTGGAGGGCGCCATGCTGGCCTCGCTGCTGATCGGCCTGATCACCTCGTTCTCGGTCGGCATCGACCGCAGCCTGGCCGACCTGTTCTCCGTATTCGGCGCGGGTGCCTGGGCCGAAGAGGTGGGCGGGCTGCTGACCCTGAAGCTCTCCAGCCTGGCCGGGACGATCCCGTTCGCGCTGATGCTGCTGATTTTGCTGGTACGTCCGTCCGGGCTGATGGGCGAGAAGGAGTAAGCATGACCAAGATCCAGAAAACCCTGCTGCTGCTCGGCGTTGGCGCCTTGCTGGCGCTGCCGATGGCGCTGTCGCAATCGCTCGTCAACGCATCGATCCAGATGCTGATCGCCGTGCTGTTCGCCGCCGCGTTCAACCTGTTGAGCGGCCAGGGCGGCATGCTGTCCTTCGGACACGCGGCCTACTTCGGCATCGGCACCTTTGCCACCGTGCACGCGATGAACGCATTCGGCGGCAACGGCCTGCTGCCCACCCCGCTGCTGCCGCTGGCGGGCGGCGCCATGGGCCTCGTCGCCGGGCTGGCCGCCGGCTGGTTCGCCACCAAGCGCACCGGCGTCTATTTCGCCATGATCACGCTGGCGCTGGCCGAGCTGCTGCATTCGCTGGCGCCGCACCTGAAAGGATGGTTCGGCGGCGAGGCGGGCATCTCCACCATGCGCATGCCGGCCTGGGGCCTGAGCTTCGGCGACAGCAACCAGGTGTATTACCTGACGCTCGGCTGGGTGTTGCTGTCGCTGGCGCTGCTGTACCTGTTCACGCTGACGCCGGTGGGCCGCCTGACGCTGGGCCTGCGCGAGAACGCCAACCGCCTGCGTTTCCTCGGCTATGACACGCACCGCCTCGGCGTGCTGGTGTTCGCCGTGTCGGCCATGTTCTCCGGCATCGCGGGCGCGCTCCAGGCGCTCAATATGGAGGCGGCCAACTATGTGGTGTTCGAGTCCTCGGCCTCGGCCGCGGTGGTGCTCAACAGCTATATCGGCGGCGTGAAGATCTTCCTCGGCCCGGCGCTCGGCGCCGCGGTGATGACCTTCTTCGGCTACGCGGTTTCCGACCTGACGCGCTCATGGCTGCTGTACCAGGGCATCGTCTTCGTGCTGGTGATGCTGTTCATGCCGGCCGGGCTGGCCGGGCTGATCCAATCCTTCGCCACGCACAGCAAGACCTACGGCCTGCGCCCGCTGCTGCCCATCGCGCTGGCCTTTGCCGTCTGCACCGTGCTGCTGGCAGGCAGCACCGTGTTCACGGTGGAACTGCTGCAGCGCTTCTTCTCGCAGGACTATCGCTCCATGGCGGCATTGAATGGCGGCGGCTGGCCGCCGCTTCCCCTGTTCGGGCGGGAATGGGATCCCGTGTCGCCGCTGACCTGGCTGGTACCCGCCGTGTTCCTGGTGGCCGGCATCGCGGCGGCGCGCCTCGCCAACGGCGCCTGGCTGCGCCTGAAGGACGCCGCCCCGCGCGCCGCCGGCAATGGCCACGCCAACCCCAACGCACAAAGGAACCCGGCATGAACAAGCAAGCCATCCTTTCCCTGCGCGGACTGCGCAAATCCTTCGGCGACATCGACATCATCCGCGGCGTCGATCTTGACCTCATCGACGGCGAGCGGCACGCGCTGATCGGCCCCAACGGCGCCGGCAAGTCCACGCTGTTCCACCTGATCTCCGGGCGCCTGCCGCTCACCAAGGGCGAGATCATGCTCAACGGCGAGCCGATCCACGGCCTGTCGCCGCAGCAGATCAACCATCGCGGACTGGCGCGCTCGTTCCAGATCACCAATATCTTCGCGGGCCTCTCGGTGTTCGAGAACCTGCGGCTGGCCGTGATGCGCCGCCACGGGCTGCAGTACGTGCTGTGGCGATTCGCCCACAAGGTACGCGCGGTGCGCGACGAAACCATGCACCTGCTCGAACAGGTGCGCCTGGCCGGCCGCGCGCAAACCATTGCCGGCGAGCTGTCCTACTCGGAGCAGCGCTCGCTCGAGATCGCCATGACGCTGGCCTCCGACCCCAAGGTCATCATGCTCGACGAGCCCATGGCCGGCATGTCGCAGGAAGAGACCGACTACACCGCCGGCCTGATCCGCGAGATCACGCAGGGCCGCACGCTGCTGATCGTGGAGCACGACATGGACGTGGTGTTCTCGCTCAGCGACCGCATCAGCGTGCTGGTCTACGGCGAGGTCGTGGCCACCGGCACCCCGGACGAGATCCGCAACAACGCACGCGTCAAGGAAGCCTATCTGGGCGAGGAGGTCACCGTATGAGCGCGCAGTCCATGCCAATCGCCGATCCGCTGCTCAGCGTGCAGGGCCTGCACGCGCACTACGGCAAGAGCCATATCCTGCATGGCGTGGATTTCCACGTCGGGCAGGCCGAAGTCGTCAGCCTGCTTGGCCGCAACGGCTCGGGCCGCTCGACCACGCTGAAAGCCATCATGGGCCTGGTCCCGCCGAGCGCCGGCCAGGTCAGGCTGCGCGGCCGCGATCTGGCCGGCGCGCAGTCCTATGCGATCTGCCGGCGCGGCATCGCCTACGTGCCGGAAGAGCGCGAAGTCTTCGCCAACCTGACGGTGGACGAGAACCTGCGCATGGGCGAGCAGCGCGCCACCGAAGGCGCGCCGCGGTGGACGCTGGAGCAGATGTTCGACTATTTCCCACGCCTGAAGGAACGCCGCAACACCAAGGCCGGCAGCCTTTCCGGCGGCGAGCAGCAGATGCTGACCATGTGCCGCTCGCTGCTGGGCAATCCGCTGGTGATCCTGATCGACGAGCCCACCGAGGGCCTCGCGCCCAAGATCGTGGCGGTGGTCGGCGAAGCCATCCAGGACATTCATCGACGGGGCGTCTCGGTAGTGCTGGTGGAGCAAAAGCTCGCCATCGCGCTGAAGGTCTCCAGCCGCGTCTGCGTGATGGGCCACGGCCGCATCGTCTACGAGGGCACGCCCGAGCAACTCACTTCCAACACCCAACTTCTGAAGGACTGGTTAGCCGTATGAGCACCTCATTGCCAATTGGATACCCGAACGCGCAAGCCTTCGCGCGCGCCAGCTACCCCGGCCTGGCCGGCAAGGTCGTGCTCAACACCGGCGGCGCCAGCGGCATCGGCCGCGCGATGGCGCACGGCTTCGCCCGGCACGGCGCGCGCCTGATGCTGCTGGACCTGGATGCGGCGGGTCTGGCCGACACCAGGGCGGAGTTGAACAAGGCGTACCCGGCGGTGGAAGTCGAGGTCGTGCAGGCGTCGATCACCGACCCCGATGCGGTCGAGCAGGCCTGCGCCGCCACCGAAGCGCGCTTCGGCCGCATCGACATCCTGCTCAACAACGCGGGCATCTCGATGAACAAGCCGTCGCTGGAACTCACGCCCGACGACTGGCGCCGCGCCATCGACATCGACCTCTCCGGCGTTTTCTATTGCACGCAGGCAGCGGCGCGCCGCATGGTGCGGCAGGGCGGCGGGTCCATCCTGAGCACCGCCTCGATGTGGGGCCTGGCCTCGTCGGCACGGCGCCTGGCCTACTGCGCGGCCAAGGCGGGCGTGGTTTCTCTGACCAAGTCCCTGGCCGCCGAATGGGCCGAGTACAACATCCGCGTCAACGCGGTCTGCCCGGGCTACACCAGCACCGCGCTGATGGAAACGCTGCTGGCCAGCAAGGCCATCGACGGCGAGGCCCTGCTGGCGCGCACACCGCTGCGCCGCTTCGGCGCGCCTGAGGAGATGGCCGAAGTGGCGCTCTTCCTGGCCTCGGACTCGGCCGCCTTCATCACCGGCCACGCGCTGGTCTCCGATGGCGGCTGGACCGCCGACGGCTTCTGAGCGCGCCGCCGCCCCGAACACGCCCCCAACACGATCAAGCACACCACCGACTGGTAATCAAGGATTCTCAAATGTCTGAACGTAGCGCCCTGCGCCCCTCCGCCGAATGGGTGGAACTGCGTGCCACCGACGAAGACTGGGCCAGCGCCGATCCGGCTGTGCTCGGCACCCTGCTGAGCCATATGCACCTGATCCGCGGCTTCGAGGAAGCCGTGCTCGAACTCGCCGCCGAAGGCCTGGTCCACGGACCGGCGCACTCCAGCATCGGGCAGGAAGGCGGCGCGGCCGGCTCCATCGTGCCGCTGACCGGCGCCGACCAGGTCAACGGCTCGCATCGCGGGCATCACCAGTTCATTTCCAAGGCGCTGGGCTATCTCGCGCCCGGCGGCATCGATCCGCGCGCCCCGCTGTCCGCCGAAGTGCAAACCCTGCTGCAGCGCACGCTCGCGGAAATCCTCGGGCTGGCCCAAGGCTACTGCAAGGGCCGTGGCGGCTCGATGCACCTGCAGTGGGCCGAAGCCGGCGCGCTGGGCACCAACGCCATCGTGGGCGGCGGGGTGCCGATGGCCGCCGGCGCGGCCTGGTCGCACCGGCACGCCGGTACCGACGCGGTCGCCGTGACCTACTTCGGCGATGGCGCGGTCAATATCGGCTCGGTGCTGGAGACCATGAACCTGGCCGCGGCGTGGAAGCTGCCGCTGTGCTTCTTTATCGAGAACAACCGCTACGCGGTTTCCACCACGGTAGAGGAATCCACCGCCGAGCCGCGCCTGTCGGCGCGCGGCATGGGCTTCAATATCCCGAGCTGGAAGGTCGACGGCATGGACCCGCTGGCGGTCTACCTCGCCACGCAGGAAGCACTGGCCCATATGCGCGCCGGCAAGGGTCCCACCATCATCGAGGCGGACCTGTATCGCTTCTTCCACCAGAACGGCCCCTTCCCCGGCAGCGCCTTCGGCTACCGCAGCAAGGAAGAAGAACAGCAATGGCGCGCGCGCGACCCGCTCGACCTGATGGCGCGCCGCATGCAGGAGCGCGGGCTGATCAGCGCCGACGAGATCGCCGCGCTGCGCGAGCGCATCAGGCAAGGCATGCGCGCAGCCATGGCGGCGCTGACCGAGGCCGATCCCTCCGGCAAGCCGGGCAAGCGCCGCATCCGCCCCGAACTGTGGCCGAGCCCGGACTTCCGCGACGTGGGCATCCGCGGTGACCTGAGCGAGCTGGCGGGCTTGCGCTGCGAGGACGAAGCCGGCTTCTCCGGCAAGCTCGGCCAGCGCAAGTTCATCGACGTGGTGGCCGACGTCATGCACCGGCGCATGGAAACCGATGCGTCGGTGGTGGTGATGGGCGAGGACGTGCACCGTCTCAAGGGCGGCACCAACGGTGCTACGCGCGGCCTGCGCGACAGCTTCCCGGACCGCGTGCTGGGCACGCCGATCAGCGAGAACGCCTTTGTGGGCCTTGGCGGCGGGCTGGCGCTGGATGGCCGCTACAAGCCGGTGGTGGAGTTCATGTACCCCGACTTCATGTGGGTGGCGGCCGACCAGGTCTTCAACCAGATCGGCAAGGCGCGCCATATGTTCGGCGGCCAGAGCGATGTGCCGCTGGTGCTGCGCACCAAGGTGGCGATGGGCACGGGCTACGGCTCGCAGCATTCGATGGATCCGGCCGGCATCTTCGCCACCAACCCGGGCTGGCGCATCGTGGCGCCGTCCACGCCGTTCGACTATGTGGGCCTGATGAACACCGCGCTGGCCTGCAAGGACCCGGTGCTGGTGATCGAGCATGTGGACCTGTACAACGCCGCGGGCACGGGCCCCGTGGATGATTTCGACTACCACCTGCCGGTGGGCAAGGCCGCGGTGCGCCGCACGGGCGGCGATCTCACCGTGATCACCTACCTGTCGATGGTCGGCCACTCGCTCGAAGCGGTGGAGCAGACCGGCATCGACGCCGAGGTGATCGACCTGCGCTGGCTGGACCGGGCCAGCCTGGACTGGGACACCATCGAGCAAAGCATCAGGAAGACCAACAACGTGCTGATCGTGGAGCAAGGCGCGCGCGGCACCTCGTATGGCGGCTGGCTGGCCGACGAGATCCAGCGCCGCTGCTTCGACTGGCTGGACCAGCCGGTGCAGCGCGTCACCGGCGCGGAAGCCGCGCCGAGCATCTCCAAGGTGCTGGAGCGCGCCGCCGCCGCCCGCACCGAGGAAGTGGCGCAAGGCCTGCGGCAGGCGATGCGCGACAAGGGCGCGGCCTGATCCGCCGGCATCGCATACGCCAGACATACCGAACCTAGCCAAGGAATTCCGATGAGCCTGAACATGATTGTCCCCCTGGAGGTCGGCATCGCCGTGCGCGACCTGCCCCGCATGCGCCGCTTCTACGAGCAGGTGCTGGGTTTCGCCTTCGTCAGCGAAGTGGCCGTGCCCGGCGCCAATGCCGCGCAGGCGGCCATGAACCGGGCCGGCTACACCGCCGTGCGCCTGCAGACCGGCTACGGCGAGCGCATCAAGCTGCTGGCCCCGGTGCAGCCGCCCGCGCCGCAAGCCGCGCCCGCGTACATCCTGGACCAGGCCAACGCCACCTATCTCACCTTTATCGTGGATGACATCCAGGCCGTGGTCGACCAGCTGCTGGCCGCCGAGGTCGAGTTCCTGACCGGCCCCGAGCGGGTGGAAGTCCGCCCCGGCACCTACCTGGCGTTCTGCCGCGACCCCGAGGGCAATGTGCTCGAGATCGTCCAGTACGCCGACATCGCGGCCTATCGCCCCGACCTTCACCAGCCGAGGAACGCCTGACATGGCCACCCTGTTGCGCATGCCCGAGGTGGCGGCCAATGCCACCCATGCCACGCTGCAAGCGTGGACCCTGAATGAAGGCGATACCGTTGCCGTGGGCGACTGCATCGCCGAGATCGAGACCGACAAGGCCGTGGTCGAGCTGAATGCCGACACCGCCGGCGTGCTGGGCCGCCGCCTGATCGCGGCGGGGCAGGAGGTCGAGGTGGGCGCGCCGATCGGCGTGCTGCTGGTCAACGGCGAAACCAGCGTGGACGTGGATGCGCTGATCGCCGCGGCAAGCGGCGGCACGCCGACGCCGCAGGCTGCCGCCGCCGGCGCCGCGCCGCACGCCGGCGCCAACGCCGCCAGCGCCGGCCCGGCGCAGCCGGCGCGCATCTTCGCCAGCCCACTGGCGCGCCGCCTGGCCGGCCAGCGCGGCCTGGACCTGGCCACCTTGACCGGCAGCGGCCCCTTTGGGCGCATCGTCAAGCGCGATGTGGAACTGGCGGCAGCGGCGCCCGCCGCCGCACCGGCCACGGCACCGTCGGCGGCAGCGCCTGCCGCGCCCATGGCGCGCACCGCCGAGGCCTTCGCGGAAATCCCGCATAGCAATATGCGCCGCACCATTGCGCGCCGCCTCAGCGAGAGCAAGTCCACCATCCCGCATTTCTACCTCACGGCGGATTGCCGCATGGAACGGCTGCTGGCGCTGCGCGCGGAAATCAATGCCAACGCGCCGCGCAAGATCTCGGTCAACGACTTCATCGTGCGCGCGGTGGCGGTGGCCCTGCGCGAAGTCCCGGCGGCCAACGTGGGCTGGACCGACACGGCGATGCGCCAGTACCGGCAAGCCGATATCGCGGTGGCCGTCTCCACCGATGCCGGCCTGATCACGCCCATCGTGCGCGCCGCGGACACCAAGCCGCTGTCCGTCATCAGCGCCGAGATCGCCGACCTGGCCGCGCGGGCGCGCGCCTCGCAACTGCGCCCCGAGGAGTACCAGGGCGGCAGTTTCAGCGTCAGCAACCTCGGCATGTTCGGCGTGCCGGAATTCGCGGCCATCATCAATCCGCCGCAGGCCGCCATTCTCGCCGTGGGCGCCACGCAGGCGGCGCCGGTGGTGGAGGACGGCGAACTCTGCGCCGGGCAGGTGATGCGCTGCACGCTGTCGGTGGACCACCGGGCCATCGACGGCGCGCTGGCCGCGCAGTGGCTGGCCGCGTTCAAGCGCCTGCTCGAGAACCCCTTGTCGATGCTGATCTAAGGACCATGACGTGGCGAATTCCTCATTTGACCTGATCGTCGTCGGCGGCGGCCCCGGTGGCTATGTGGCCGCCATCCGTGCCGCCCAGCTCGGCATGAAGACCGCGCTGGTCGAGAAAGAGCACCTGGGCGGCATCTGCCTGAACTGGGGCTGCATTCCCACCAAGGCGCTGCTGCGCTCGGCGGACGTGCTGCGGCTGGTGAAGGACGCAGCCGCCTTCGGCGTGCGCGCCGCGGCGCCCACCGCCGACCTGCCCGCCATGGTGGCGCGCTCGCGCGCGGTGGCCGCGCAGCTCAACAAGGGCGTGGCCCACCTGATGAAGAAGAACGGCGTGACCGTGCTCAACGGCCACGGCCGGCTGGCAGGCAAGGGCAGGCTCGAAGTCACCGGCGCGGATGGCAATACCAGTGCCGTCTCGTCCGGCCACATCCTGCTGGCCACCGGCGCGCGCGCCCGCCAGCTGCCCATGCTGCCCGCCGACGGCAAGACGGTCTGGACCTACCGCGAGGCCCTGTCGCCGCCAGTGGTGCCCAGGCGCATGCTGATCGTGGGCGCCGGCGCCATCGGCATCGAGTTCGCCAGCTTCTATCACGCGGTGGGCGTGGAGGTGACGGTGGTCGAGATGGCGGACCGCATCCTGCCCGTAGAGGATGCCGACATCTCCGCGCAGGTGGCGGCCAGCATCGTGCGCGACGGCATCGTCGTGCATACCGCGGCCAGCCTCGGGAGCGCCGAGCGCAAGGCCTCCGGCTGGGCCATCGAACTGCAGGGCGGCAAAGCCGGCGGTTCAAGGATCGAAGTCGACGTGGTGCTGGTGGCCGCGGGCATCGTCGGCAATGTGGAAGACCTGGGCCTGGAGAAGACCGCCGTCAAGGTCGAGAAAACGCATATCGTGACGGACGGCTTCGGCCGCACGGACGAGCCCGGCGTGTACGCCATCGGCGACGTGGCCGGCCCCCCATGGCTGGCGCACAAGGCCAGCCACGAGGGCGTGATCTGCGTGGAGCACATCGCCGGACTGCATCCGCACGCGCTCGATCCCGCGCGTATCCCGGCCTGCACCTACAGCCATCCGCAGGTGGCCAGCGTGGGCCTCACCGAGGCGCAGGCCAGGGAGCGCGGCCATCAGGTCAAGGTGGGCAGATTTCCCTTCGTCGGCAACGGCAAGGCGATCGCCATGGGCAGCACCGCCGGCCTGGTCAAAGTGATATTCGACGAAGGCAGCGGCGAACTGCTCGGCGCCCATATGGTGGGCGACGAGGTCACCGAGATGATCCAGGGCTATGCCATCGCGCAGACGCTGGAGACCACCGAGGCCGACCTGATGGCCGCCGTCCTGCCCCACCCGACCATGTCCGAGGCCATGCACGAAGCCGTGCTCGCGGCCTACGGGCGCGCGCTGCATATCTGAGCGGCGCATGGCACCAGCGCATCGCACCAACACCGTGGAGACAAGCATGTACAACTTCGACCAACGCACCCTGCTGCTGACCGGCGCCAATGGCGGCATCGGCCGCGAGACGGCCAGACTGTTCTACGCGCACGGCGCCAGCCTGGTGCTGACGGACCTCGACGAAGCGGGCCTGGCCGGCTTCGCCCGCGAGCTGGATCCCGGCGGCGAGCGCATCGTCACGCTGCGCATGGACGCGGCCAATCCGGACGATTGCGCCCGCGCCGTGGCGCTGGCGCAGGACCGCTTCGGCGGCATCGATTTCCTGGTGCCCTCGGCAGGGCTTTACCAGGCGCAGCCGGTTG
Source organism: Cupriavidus basilensis (assembly GCF_029335485.1). GTDB lineage: Bacteria > Pseudomonadota > Gammaproteobacteria > Burkholderiales > Burkholderiaceae > Cupriavidus > Cupriavidus basilensis_E. Next base: position 14,894 of record NZ_JARJLM010000670.1, on the reverse strand, counting down.
CGCAGATGAGCGACGCGCAATGGCGGCAGACGCTCTCCATCAACCTGGATGGCGTCTTCTATCTTGTGCGCCGCGCCATTCCCGCGCTGCGCGAAAACAGCGCCATCGTCAATCTCACCTCCGTGGCGGCGCACCGGGGCGCTTACTACAATGCGCACTATTCGGCCTCCAAGGGCGGCCTGCTCAGTCTCACCCGCAGCCTGGCGCGGGAACTCGGGCCGCGTACCCGCGTCAATGCGGTATCGCCCGGTGTGATCGAAACGCCCATGACCACCGAGCTGATCCAGAAGCGCGGCGCGGATTCGGTGGAACAAACCCCGCTCAAGCGCCTCGGCCATCCGCGCGAGATCGCCACCGCCATCGGCTTCCTGTGCAGCGACGCGGCCAGCTTCGTCACCGGCGAAGTGCTGCACGTCAACGGCGGCCTGTATATCGCCGGCTAGGCGCGGACTGAACGCGGGCCAAGCGCGGACCGGCGGCAACCGCCTTGGCCGGATCCTGCTAATCTGCCATCTGCGGCCCCGCCGAATCCCCCCAACATCGCTCCGGAACCGGAACCAGACCATGCTGAAACTCCAAGACCCCTCCCTGCTGCGCCAGCAATGCTATATCGACGGCCGCTGGGTCGATGCCGAGCGCCATATCGACGTCACCAACCCGGCCACCGGCGAACGCGTGGGCCAGGTGCCCCTGCTCGGCGCGGATGAAACCCGCCAGGCCATCGAGGCCGCCAACCGCGCCCTGCCCGCCTGGCGCGCGCGTACCGCCAAGGAACGCTCAGCGCTGCTGCGCAAATGGTTCGAACTGCTGCTGGCCAACCAGGACGACCTGGCCCGCATCATGACCGCCGAGCAAGGCAAGCCCTTTGCCGAAGCGCGCGGCGAGATCGGCTACGCCGCCTCCTTCATCGAATGGTTCGCCGAGGAAGGCAAGCGCGTCTACGGCGAGACCATTCCCGCGCCGGTGAGCAACCAGCGCATCGTCGTCACCAAGGAACCGGTGGGCGTGTGCGCCGCCATCACACCATGGAATTTCCCGGCGGCCATGATCACGCGCAAGGCCGGCCCGGCGCTGGCGGCCGGCTGCACCATGGTGGTCAAGCCCGCCTCGCAGACCCCGCTGACCGCGCTGGCGCTGGTGGCGCTGGCCGAACGCGCCGGCATCCCGGCCGGCGTGCTGTCGGTGGTGACCGGCTCGGCCTCCGCCATCGGCGGCGAGCTGAGCAGCAACCCGCTGGTACGCAAGCTCACCTTCACCGGCTCCACCGAAGTGGGCCGCACGCTGATGGCGCAGACGGCGTCCACCGTCAAGAAGGTCTCGATGGAGCTGGGCGGCAACGCCCCCTTCATCGTGTTCGACGATGCCGACCTGGACGCCGCGGTGGAAGGCGCGATCGTGTCGAAGTACCGCAATGCCGGCCAGACCTGCGTCTGCGCCAACCGCCTCTATGTGCACAGCAAGGTCTATGACGCCTTCGCGCAGAAGCTGGTGGCCGCGGTGAGCGCGCTGAAGGTCGGCGACGGCATGGACGACGGCGTGCGCATCGGACCGCTGATCGACGACAAGGCCGTGCTCAAGGTCGAGGAACACATCACCGACGCCATCTCCAAGGGTGCCCGCGTGCTGCACGGCGGCAAGCGCCATGCGCTCGGCCAGTCCTTCTTCGAGCCCACCGTGCTGGCCGACGTCAAGCCGGATATGCTGGTGGCCCGCGAGGAAACCTTCGGCCCGCTGGCGCCGCTGTTCCGCTTCGAGACCGAGGACGAAGTGGTGGCCATGGCCAACGACACCGAATTCGGCCTGGCGAGCTATTTCTATGCGCGCGACCTCGGCCGCGTGTGGCGCGTTTCCGAGCGGCTGGAATATGGCATGGTGGGCGTCAACACCGGCCTGATCTCCAACGAAGTGGCGCCTTTCGGCGGCGTCAAGCAATCCGGCGTGGGCCGCGAAGGCTCGCACTACGGCATCGAGGACTACCTGGTCATCAAGTACACCTGCATGGCCGGGATCTGAGCCTTTCACCACCAGCCATCAGCGACCAGCCATTAGCCATTAGCCACAAGCCGTGACCGGCGGGACGGAGCGAATCCATCCCGCCGGCCAGGCTCCCCCGGCACGTCCGTCTTCCCTCCTCCTCACCCAGAATCCCCCAATGCAGATCGATGGCAACACCCAACTCGTCGGTATCGTCGCCGCTCCCATCGCCCACGTGCGCACCCCGCAGCTGTTCAACGCCTCGGTAGCCAGGCAAGGCCTGAATGCCGTCTGCGTGCCCTTCCATGTGGATGCCGCGCAGCTGCCGGCGTTCCTGGCCGGCGCGCCAGCCGCGCAGAACCTGCAAGGCCTGGTCGTCACCATCCCGCACAAGGAAACCGTGGTGGCCGCCTGCGGCGAACTGACCGACACCGCCCGCCTGGTCGGCTCCGTCAACGCCATGCGCTTCAATCGCGAGAAAGGCATCTGGACCGGCGGCAACTTCGACGGCGACGGCTTCGTGGCAGGCCTGCGCGAGCGCGGCCACAGCCTGGCCGGCAAGCGCGTGCTGCAGCTGGGCGCGGGCGGCGCCGGCAAATCGATGGCCTACGCCATCGCCCGCGAGAACCCCGCCGAACTGGTCATTTACAACCGCTCCGCCGGCAAGGCGGCGGAACTGGTGGCGAGCCTGAAGGCAGCGCTGCCTTCGGTTTCGATCCGGGTTGGCGACGATAACCCCGCCGGCTTCGACGTAGTGGTCAACGCCACGGCCCTCGGCCTGCGCGACACGGATGCGACGCCGGTGCCGGCGCAGCAGCTCGACGCGGGCACACTGGTCTGCGAAGCGGTGGTGCGCGATGGCGATACGCCGCTGCTGAAAGCCGCCCGCGAGCGCGGCTGCACGGTGCACCACGGGCAATGGATGCTTTATGGGCAGATCGTGGAAATCGCGCGCTTCCTGGGCGTGCCGCTGGCGCCGGAGTTCGTGGAGCGGATTCTGGGGCCGGATGGAGAGTGAGTTGCGCTGCCCGGAAGGCTTGCGACGTGAGAAGCAGACGTCCGGCTCGCCCGCTTCCGCAGCGCCTTTCACGCCGTAGCCTTCCGCTGTTCCGCCCTGGCTTGACCCCCCCTGTCCAGATTCCCGGCGCCACCGCGTTCTACTCGATCCTATACAGATCGGCCCCGCGTCTCGGGCAGCCCTAGCGTGGCGGCCACAGAGATGATGCCCGCAATGCACATGTACCAGGCCGGCATCACGGAATCACCTGTGCGATCGATCAACCACGTGATGATGAATTGCGTGGTTCCGCCAAACAGAGAGACGCTGATTGCGTACGTCAACGACAGACCGGTTGCACGCACCCTCTGTGGCAGCATTTCGGGTATCCCGATGATGAGCGCCGCCCCGCTCAAGGAAGAGAGCAAGGTCAGCAGCCCTGTTACAGCCAGCAATGATCCGAGTGACGGTGCCGAGGTCAACCATAGAAACGCAGGCACGGCAAGCAAGGACGCTATCAGGCGTGGCCAGAGCATAAGGGGCTTGCGTCCGTACCGGTCCGCCATCCATCCACCCAGCAAGGCAAAAACCAGCGTGAATAGACCATTGATGATAGTTGCCCCCATAGCCACGGCCGGCGGCAGCTTCAGTGCGGAAATCGCAAACGTGGTCATGAAATTGATGACGTAGGCCGCGATGGTTCCTCCAAGGATCGCCAAGATACCGAGCCCAATGACACGGCGGTGCTGTTTCAAGCCCGCTAGACCCGTATTGTGCGGCTGGTGTTTGCCACTCCCGAGCGTTTCCGGTAGATGCCGGCGCAAGTACATGCCGATGGGCAATAGCAGCAATCCCATCGCGAACGGCAACCGCCAGCCCCAGACCTCCGTTTGCTCTGGCGTCAGCAGACTGGTTACCGTCAACCCCATGATGCCGGCAATAAAAATCGCAGCGCCTTGGCTCGCCAATTGCCAGCTGGTATAGAGGCCCCGTTGACTCGACGGCGCAATCTCGATCAGGTACGCAGTAGACGGCCCCACCTCACCGCCGAGAGCCAGGCCCTGAACCAATCGGCACGCGACAATAATGATCGGTGCAGCAATACCGATGGTTTCATACGAGGGCGTCACGGCGAGCCCCAGGGTGCCGATGGAAATCAGCCCGATGGTCAGCAGCATGGCCGGTTTGCGGCCCGAGTGGTCCGCAAACGTCCCAATCAACACGCCACCCAACGGACGCGCCAGAAAGCCTACGCCGAAGACCGCCACCGACATCAACAGGCTGCCCACGGGCGTCGACGCGGGGAAAAAGGCTTTGCCGATGTAGATGGCAAAGAACGCGTAAGTCATGAAATCATAGAACTCCAGCGCGTTGCCCGCGACTGTGGCCGCGACAAGTTTCTTGCTGATTCCAATGGAAATGCCTTCGGTTGATTGAAGATTTTTCATGGCTGCTCACTTGGCTCAGGGTTGAAGCGCGCGTCGCCAAAAAAGCGCTGCACCAGCAACACCCAATACCGGCTGCCGGCTTCGATGTTCGCGTCGTTGAAGTCGTAGCCGGCGTTATGGACCATGCAGGCGCCGTGCACGTTGCCATCACCACCATCGCCATTTCCGATGAAGAAGTAACAGCCGGGGATTTTTTCCAGCATGAACGCAAAATCCTCGCTGTTCATGCGGGGAGCCGCACATTCAACTTTCGACTCTCCCAGCAATTCCACCGCCACCTGACGAGCGAAGTCGGTTGCGATCGGCGTATTGACCAACACCGGGTAGCCTTCTGATGTCACTTGGCTCACCTGCGCTTCCATGCCAAAGGATTGCGCATGGCCTTTCGTCAAGGTTTCAATCCGTTCCAGCAGCATTGTGCGTACGGCACGATCCAATGCCCTCACACTGACCTTGAGCACTGCCTCTCCGGGAATCACGTTCGCTGCCTGGCCTGCTTGTATCGATCCGACGGTCACCACGCCTGACTGCAGAGGGTCGACATTGCGCGACACCACCGTCTGCAAGGACATGACCAGCGCAGCCGCCACTACGACCGGATCATTTGCCTCGTGGGGTATGGCGCCGTGGCCGCCCGTGCCACGCAGCGTAATAATGATCTGATCCGAAGAAGCTAACGCGGGGCCTTCACGAAACTGCAGGCGCCCTTGCTCTACGCCGGGCATGTTGTGCAGCGCGAAGACGGCATCGCATGGGAAGCGCTCAAACAAGCCGTCATCGATCATGGCTCGCGCACCTCCACCGCCTTCCTCTGCAGGCTGAAAGATCAAATGCAGCGTTCCGTCGAACTCGACGTCGTGCGCGATATGCCACGCTGCGCTCAGCAGAGTCGCCGTATGCCCATCGTGACCACACGCGTGCATCACACCCGCACGCACGCTCGCCCAAGGCAACCCGGTACGCTCTTGAATCGGCAAAGCATCCATATCGGCACGGATGCCCAATCGGCGCTGTCCGGAACCTCGTACCAGGGTTGCAACAAGGCCAGTCTTGCCGATGCCGGTTTCCACCTGGTAGCCCCATTCACGCAGGCAATCAGCCACCAGTGCCGAAGTTCGGTGTTCGCTGTAGCCAAGTTCCGGGTGCTGGTGGATATCTCTGCGCAACGCCATAAAATCCGGCGCCGGTTTCGGCTCGCGGCCCGTGTCTGCCATGGTGCTGGTCTCCTTGATTGTGCGAATGTGGAGGAGCTTATGGAGGGCCCGACGCAACGTCCAATGCATTGTTATGCCGAATATAATAAGTAAAACTCATGCTCCCCCAACGCCATGACACTGGTCCAACTGCGGCACCTGATCCTGCTGGCAGAACTCGGATCCTTCAGCCGGGCGGCCGATGCCGCCTGCCTGACCCAGCCCGCACTGAGCCGCAGCATTCGCGCGCTCGAAATTGAATTCGGCGGGGCCTTATTTGATCGCATCGCCCACCGCACCGAACTCACCTCGTTCGGGCAGCATGTCGTTGAACAGGCCAGGTCGATTTGTGACAAGACGGATGCTCTGGTGGAATCCGCGGGCCAAATGATCAACGGATCATTGGGCAGGCTGTCGGTTGGCTTCGGGTCCGGTCCGGGGGCAATATTGATGACGCCTCTGTTGTTGTACGTGGCCAAACACCAGCCTAACCTGAAACTGCAGGTTACGAGAACGCAGCCGGACCAAATGCTCAAAGCCTTGCGCGAGCGCTCGCTGGATATCCTGATCGTGGATTCGAGAGCGATACCGATCGAACACGATTTGACAATAGAACCCATCAGTACGATGAGAACGGCTTTCATGTGCCGGCAAGGGCATCCGCTGACGCAGGGCAAGCCACCTGTGACACTCCGCGAGCTCAAGCGCTACGTGATTGCAAGCACGTTTATATCCGACCAGGTGCGGCATGCTCTAGTCGAAATCTACGGCCCGGAAGGTCATCCCGATTGTCTTTTCAATCTGCAATGTGGAGAGTTGGGGAATCTACTGGAATTGGCGCGGATGAGCGAGACGGTGGTCATCGCAGTACGTCACGCCGCACAGGATTTGGTGGAAATCCCGATTCAGCCGGCACTGGACATAGATGCCACGTTTTGTTGGGTCTCGCTGAAGGGGCGTGCAATGCCACTGGCATTCAAACTGATTCGCCCCTTCGTCTACGAACGATTACGCGATCCGGAGTGATTGAAAGCCGCCCACGGGCGCGGCTGCACGGGGCACCGCGGGCAATGGATGCTTATGGGCGGATCGTGGAGATCGCGCGCTTCCTGGGCGTGCCGCTGGCGTCGGAGTTGGTGGCGCGGATTCTCGGGCCCGCGGCCTGAACAAGGCCAGTCGTCTCCCCGCTCCCGCAGTCGGGAAAGGGGAGGCAAGCTGCGCAAAGGGAGTCAGATCGCTCCGCTGCTCCGCAGCGCGTCGATCGCGCCATCATCCACCCCCCAGTCACGCAACACCGCTTCGCTGTGCGCGCCCGGCCCCGCCGGCGGCTGCGGCACGGCGGCAGGCGTGCGGCTGAAGCGCGGCGCCGGCGCCGGCTGCATCACGCCGTCTATCTCCAGGAAGGTCTCGCGGGCGCGGTTGTGCGGATGCTGCGGCGCCTCGTCCCAGTCCAGGATGGGCGCGAAGCAGGCATCGCTGCCTTCCAGCAGCGCGCACCACTCGGCACGCGTGCGCGTCAGGAACAGCGCGGTCATGCGCGCCTTGAGCCCGGGCCACTGGCGCTTGTCGAGCTGCGCGTCGAAGGCGGGGTCGTCCAGGCCGCAGCGTTCGCGCAGCAACGCGTAGAACTGCGGCTCGATGGCGCCCACCGCCACGTACTTGCCGTCGGCGCAGGCATAGGTGTCGTAGAAATGCGCGGCGCCGTCCAGCAGGTTGTCGCCGCGCTGGTTGTTCCAGCGGCCCGCGGCCTTGAAGCCGTACATCATGGCCGAGAGCAGCGCGGTGCCGTCGGTCATGGCGGCGTCCACCACCTGGCCCTTGCCCGAGTTGCGCGCCTCGTTGATGGCGCACATCACGCCAAACGCCAGCAGCATGCCGCCGCCGCCGAAATCGCCGACGTAGTTGAGCGGCACCACGGGCGGCTCCCCGGCCCGGCCAATGGCGTGCAAGGCGCCGGCAATGGCGATGTAGTTGATGTCGTGGCCGGCGGCCTGGGCGAGCGGGCCGTGCTGGCCCCAGCCGGTCATGCGGCCATACACCAGCGCCGGGTTGCGCGCCAGGCACGGCTCCGGGCCGAGGCCGAGGCGTTCCATCACGCCGGGACGGAAGCCTTCGATCAGCACGTCTGCCTTCGCGATCAGGTCCAGCACCACGCCGGCGGCGCCGGGCTTGCGCAGGTCGATGGCCAGCGAGCGCTTGCCGCGCGCGGTGACGTCGCAACGCGCCTTGCCGAAGCTGGTGGCCGCCGGTTCGCCCGGCTTGGCCGGCCGGTCGATGCGGATCACCTCGGCGCCCTGGTCCGCCAGCATCATCGCGCAGAACGGCGCCGGCCCGATCCCCACCATTTCCACCACCTTCAAACCCGCCAACGGTCCCGCCATGTCCTGTCTCCGGTTGTCTGCTCGGTCCGGGAGCGTTCCCGGAGCGTCTCGCCGGACAGTTTGCCATGGCGGCCGGCGCACGGAATCGTCAATAACGACGAGACGGATCCGCGCCCCGGGCCCCGTCATGCCGGGGACGGCGAGGCGAAGCCAGGCGGCGTTGCATCAAGCGCCTGACGAAGCGCTTCGGCGGTCAGGCCGGCCAGGCTGTCCGGTACCGGCCGCCCAGCTTCCAGCAGTGCCTGGGCCACGCTGACCACCCTGTCGGCGCGGTAGTGCCGCCCGCTGCCGATCGCGTCTTCGAAATCATTGGCGCGGCGGTTGATCGCCTCCGGATCGGCGCTGACCAGCAGGACGGCGTGGGCCAGCACCACGTGCAGGCTGGGGTCTTCGGCACCCGCCACGCGCCGCCAATACTGTGCCGTGCCAGCCATCTTGCGCGCCTGCCCCGGCGGTCCCCAGGCCAGGTTGAAACGGCCGTCGCAGAACGAGCCGTCCACGGCCTGCCAGTGCGTCTGCAGGCCCAGAGCCCCAAGCGCGCCCGCCAGCACCTCGCACAGGTGCAGGTAGACCGCCTCGGAATGGGTGCCGGCGCCGCCGCGCACCGGGTAGGCCAGGCTCAGGTTGAGAATGCCCGGCCCCTGCGGCACCAGTCCGCCGCCGGACAGCCGCAGCCAGACCGGACAGCCGCGCGCGGCAAAGGCGCTGCGCGCGGCCTCCAGCTGCGCATGCCGCAGGTAGCTGCGCGGCACCACCAGCGAGACGGGTGCCTGCCACAGGTGCGCCAGCCAGCGGCCGGTGGATGCCTGTGCGAGCAGCGCCTGCTCGGCATGGAGGGGGTCCGGGTCGGCGGGATCGGGAACGAGGGTTTCAAATCGCATGGCATGGCCGGTAAGCGCCGGGGCGGGTTGCGCATATCCCGGGCCGCGGCGCGGCCCGGCTACGGTCAGTGGAAGGTAAAGCCGCCGTCGACGTTGACCGATTGCCCGGTCACATTGTCCATGGTAGCGAAGAACAGCGCCATCCGGCCCATGTCTTCCGGCGTCTGCGCCCGTCCCTGCGGAATCAGCGTGAGCTGGTGACGCGCCCACGAATCCTCCACCGACTCGCCATCGGACTTCCATTCGTCCGAGAGGCGGTCCCACATATAGGTGCGCACGATGCCGGGGCAGATGGCATTGACCGTGATGCCCTCGCGTGCCACTTCCTTGGCCAGCGCGTTGGTGAACCCGACCACGGCGAACTTCGAAGCGCTGTAGTGCGCCAGGTTCGGAAAGCCCTCCTTGCCTGCGATCGATGCGACATTGATGATGCGCCCCCTGCGTTGGGCCTTCATGTGCTCGAGCACCGCCTGGCAGCCGAGGAAGGTGCCCTTGGCGTTGACGTCCATGACGAAATCCCAGTCGCGCTCGCTCAACTGGTCCACCGGATGGACGCTGATCACGCCCGCGCAATTGACCAGCACGTCCAGCCCGCCCAGCTGGTCGAGCGCCTGCTTCACCATGGCGCGGTGCATCTCCGCGCGGGTCACGTCCACCTTGAGCGTGCTGACGCGGCGGCCCAGCGCGCGGACTTCCTCTGCGGTCTCGCGCATCGCGTCCTCGAGCAGGTCGGCAATCAGGATATCGGCGCCGGCCTGCGCCAGGGTGAGGACGATGCCACGCCCGATGCCGCGCGCGCCGCCGGTCACCACGGCGACTTGCCCCTTCAGGGGTTCGTTCATATTGGGTCTCCTTTGATCGTTTTGGTTGCTTTCAAGGTTGATCTGGCTTTCGTGTGAGGGGAGCATGCCTGGGGCTCTGAACGAAGCCGCCAGGCTGCGCCAGACCAGCCTCAGCCGCCTACATGCCGCTTGAGCAGCGCGTTGACCTCATTGGCCTTCTCCATCTGGCTCATATGGCCTGCGTCGTCGAACACCTTGACGGTGGCGCCGGCGGGCGCGTTCTGCGCATGCGCCGCTGGAATGATCCGGTCCTGCGCGCCCCACATCACCAGCACCGGCTTGCCGCTGTCGCCGAGCCTGCGGCCGGGCTGCTCGGTCTGCCGGCCGCCGCCGAACAGGCTGGCGCCCAGGCTGCCCAGGGCCTCCGTCACGCCGTCCAGGCGCTTGTACTTGAGCAGATCGTCAAGCATCTGGCGGCTCACCAGCCCCGCGTCGGCGAACAGCAACTCCACCACCGGCTTCAGATCGCGCCGCGACTGCGCATTGACGAAGCCCTCGGTGTAGGCGTGGTTGACCTCGTCGCCCAGGCCGGCCGGCGACACCAGCGCCACCGAGCGCACGCGCTGCGGCGCGTCCACCGCCAGTTGCGCGGCCACGCCGCCACCCATCGAATGCCCCACCAGATGTGCCTGGCCGATATCGAGCGCGTCCATGAAGCGCGCCACGAAGCCCGCCAGCGATGCCAGCGTGGTGCCCGGCAGCCTGGGCGTGGACTGGCCGTGCGCCGGCAGGTCCAGCGCGATCACGGTGTGGGACTCCGCCAGCGCGTCCAGGTTGAACAGCCAGTTGTCCAGGTCCCCGCCGAAGCCGTGGATGAACAGCACGGTGTCCGCGCCCTCGCCCCGCCTGGCGTAGCGCACGCGGATGCCGTCGATATCGATGAAGTGGTAGGCCGAAGCGGCCGTGCCCTCATCGTCCTCGTCCGCGGCCGGGGTTTCGTAGGCGGCCACGTAGGCATCGATCTGCGCATCGCTGACCTCGGACGGCGCCAGCACGCCCAGCAGCGCCTTGACCGGCAGCACATCGCCCACCGCGGCCACCTTGCGCCGCAGCGTGCCGGCGTCGGGCGCTTCGACCGCGTTGGCGATCTTGTCGGTCTCCACGTCGAGGATCGGCATGCCCACCGAAATCTGCGCGCCCTCCTCGACCAGCCAGTCGTTGACGGTGCCTTCTTTCATCGACAGGCCCCATTTGGGCATGACGATCGGAGTGATCTCGGCCATCAGTGTTTCCCTCCTTTCACGGTCTTGCGCGCGGCATCGGCGATCTGCGCCGCGCTGGGGATATAAAGGTCTTCCAGCGCGGGCGAGAACGGCACCGGCGTATGCGGCGGGCAGACCATCTCGATGCCGGCCTTGAGCGCGCCGAACGCACGCTGCGCAACCTGCGCGGCGATGTCGGTGGCGATATTGCAGCGTGGGCTGGCTTCGTCGACCACCACCAGGCGCCCGGTGTTCTCCACCGTCTCCAGCACGGTGTCGATATCCAGCGGCGAGAGCGAGCGCAGGTCCACCACTTCCGCCTCGATGCCTTCCTTGGCCAGCGTGGCCGCGGCTTCCAGCGCGCGATGCACCATCAGGCCGTAGGTGACGATGGAAACATCCTTGCCGTCGCGCACGATGTTGGCCTCGCCGAAGGGAATCGCGTACGAGTTCTCCGGCACCTCGCCTTCGAGGCCATAGAGATTCTTGTGCTCGCAGAAGATCACCGGATCGTTGTCGCGGATGGCCTGGATCAGCATGCCCTTGGTGTCGTAAGGCGTGCTCGGGCACACCACCTTGAGGCCCGGGATGTGGGTGAAGATCGGCGTCAGCATCTGGCTGTGCTGTGCCGCCGCGCGAAAGCCCGCGCCCACCATGGCGCGGATCACCACCGGCGTCTCGGCCTTGCCGCCGAACATATAGCGGAACTTGGCGGCCTGGTTGAAGATCTGGTCGAAGCACACGCCCATGAAGTCGATGAACATCAGCTCGGCAATGGGCCGCATGCCGCAGGCGGCTGCGCCGATGGCCGCACCCACGTAGGCCGACTCGGACAGCGGCGTATCGAGCAGGCGGTCGCCATGCTTGGCGTACAAGCCCTTGGTCACGCCGAGCACGCCGCCCCAGGCGTCCTTCTCGCCGTCCGCGCCGGCGCCGCCGACGATATCCTCTCCGAGCATGATCACGCTCGGGTCACGGGTCATTTCCTGGTCGATCGCTTCGTTGATCGCCAGCTTCATGCTTAATTTGCGGGACATGGTGTGGTCTCCTGATCCTGGTCTTGCTTTGTCGTCGTTATGTCTCGGAATGCCGAATGCCTGGCAGGCCCTGCGCTCAGTAGCTGACGTACACGTCGGACAGCAGGTCGGCCGGGGTCGGGAACGGCGCGGCCTTGGCCTGCTGCACCGCGTCCTCGATCAGCGCGGCCACCTGCTCGTCGATCTCCTTGAGTTCGTCCGCCGAGATCACGCCGGCCTGGGTCACGGTGGCGGCGAACTTCTTCAGGCAGTCCTTGTTGGCGCGGATGTCGTCGAGCTCGCCGGAGGCGCGGTAGGTCTGCGCGTCACCCTCGAAGTGGCCGTAGAAACGGACCATCTTGCATTCGAGCAGGGCAGGACCGCCGCCTTCGCGGGCGCGCCGGATCACCTCGCCGGCCGCTTCGTGCACGGCGAAGAAATCGGTGCCGTCCACCGTCACGCCGGGAATGCCGAAGCCGGCGGCGCGGTCCACGTAGCTGTCCACCGCGGTGCCGTAGTCGCGCGCGGTGGACTCCGCGTAGCCGTTGTTCTCGATGACGAAGATCACCGGCAGGTTCCACACGGCGGCAAGGTTCAGGCTTTCCAGGAAGGTGCCCTGGTTGGAGGCGCCGTCGCCGGCGAAGGTGATGCCGATCTCGCCCTTGCCGCGGAACTTGGCGGCCAGCGCGGCGCCGCAGACCAGCGGCGCGCCCGCGCCCAGGATGCCGTTGGCGCCCATCATGCCCTTGGACAGGTCCGCGATATGCATGGAGCCGCCCTTGCCGTTGCAGGAGCCGCCCTTGCGGCCATAGATCTCCTTCATCATCGCGGCGGGGTCGACGCCCTTGGCGATGCAATGGCCGTGGCCGCGGTGCGTGCTGGCGATGCGGTCGCCGTCGCCCAGGTGATGCAGGATGCCGACGCCCGCCGCTTCCTCGCCGGCATAGAGGTGGACGAAGCCGGGGATGTCGCCGCGGCCGAAGTCCACGTGCAGGCGCTCCTCGAAATCGCGGATGGTGCGCATCTTGCGGTAGACCGCGAGCAGTTCCTGCTTTTCCAGGGGCAGCGTGTTTCCGTTGGCACCGGATGATTTGGCTGTCATGTCTGTCTCCTTCAGGGTGTTGTGGTGGCGGTGAGAAACTCGGAATGCGGTTGGGGCGGGGGCTCCTGCGGCGGTGCGCGCCCGCCGCGCATCAGCCCCGCGGCGGCGGCGTAGCGCATGCAGGCGGCGACATCGATGCTGAGGAAGGCGCGCTCGCGCAGCGTCACGGTGACTTCGTCGCGGGGGCCGAACACCAGCTCGCGCTCGCCATCGAGCGCGACGATGCCGGCGCGCTGGCGTACGCGGTGCGGCACGCCGTCGGTCAGGCGCTCCCAGCCCGCGATCGGCACCGCGCGCAGCAGGCCCGGCGCGATCGGGGCGCTCAGGTCGAAGCGGCCTTCGCCCGCGGCGGCCAGCTCGATCGCCAGCCCGCCCGGCTCGTGCCGGCCCACCGGCTCGAGCAAGCCGCCGATGGCGGACAGGCCGATCGCCTGCGGATCGGCAAAGGAGACGTAGACCGCGCCCAGCGTCTCGGTCTTCCACAGGGCACGCGCGCCGATGAAGTGCTCATGGGAGATCACCGCATCGACCAGCGCGATGTCGTGCCGCACCTCGCCATCCCCGGCAATCGCGATGTCGAGCCGCTTGTTGCCCGCCAGCGCATGGGCGGCGGGAATGCGTCCGCTGGCGAACAGGCCGGTGGCCAGCCCCGTGATGGTGGGCTCGCGCATTTCCGGATAGGCATTGTTGGTGCCGGTGGACAGGCCCGCGATCGGCACCGCGCCGCATTCGCGCACCACGGCACGGTGCGTGCCGTCGCCGCCGAGCACGATGATGGCGGCCACCCCGGCCTCGCGCATCATGCGCGCGGCCAGGAAGGTATCGTCGACGCGCGCGGTGACCGGCATGTCGAGGTACGCCACCTCGGGCAGCGCGGCATCCGGGCCCTGGCGGCGCGACAGGTGGCGCGCCAGCAGCACGCGCATGCCTTCGCGGTCGGGCATCATCACCACGCGGCCCACGCCGCAGGCGGCCAGCGCGGCCAGCAGGCGCAGCACGATATTGACGCGGTCCGCCAGTTGCAGCGTATTGGCGTTGGCGATCACGCGGCGTATATCGCGTGCGGAAATCGGGTTGGCGATGATGCCGACCAGCGGCCGCGCGGCCAGCGCTTGTTCATCCATGCCTGTCTCCTGTCGTTCTGCTTATGTTTCTGCTTGTGACAGGCATATCGCAACGGTCGTGCCACCCCGGCAACGCGCATCCGGCGCGCGAAAGATGCGGGATTACCCCGAGAAAAACGGATGCGGACGGGTGGATTCCGGCCTGCGCGCGGGCCGCGGCGTGACAGGTGTCACAGCATCAGGTGTACAGGCGATGGACAGTTGTAGCGGGCAGGCGGGCATCCCGGGTGCGGCGAAAGACTCCTCGCCATCGAACCAGACGAGCGGCCGGGATCCAACCCGCATCGCCTTAAGAACTCGTTTCAACAAGAAATTTCACGCGGCAGCCGATGTCACGACAGCCCGCGCCCACCACGAATCCGCAAAGCCACCAAGCCCGACAAGCCAGCCCCCCTGCAAGGGGTCGCTCTCTTTTGGTCATTTTTCTTTACGAGCGGGTAAAGAGAGATTCTTGAATTGGAGTTTGCCTGGTTATAGGTTTTTTATGGGAATGATTTAGGATTGCAGGGCCTGAAGGCGGAGTGGTGTCGGGCTCTTGGGCTCTTGGTGGTATTTGGTTTTCAGTAGGACCTCATGCCGATGTAGGGACCTGATTCAGGTCTGCAGGGCCTGAAGGCGGAGTGGTGTCGGGCTCTTGGGCTCTTGGTGGTATTTGGTTTTCAGTAGGACCTCATGCCGTTGTAGAGACCTGATTCAGGTCTGCAGGGCCTAAAGGCGGAGTGGTGTCAGGCTCA
>NZ_JARJLM010000066.1 GCF_029335485.1 Cupriavidus basilensis | reverse complement strand
CCAAATGAGCCGTATTTTTACCTGGCTTGGCATCGGCCTGCTGACCGTGCTGGGCAAACTGCCCTATCCGCTGGTGGCGCGCTTTGGCGAAAGCCTGGGCAGCCTGCTCTACCTGATTCCCAGCAGCCGGCGCCGCGTGGTGCAGACCAATCTGCGCCTGTGCTTCCCCGACGCAAGCGAGGCCAAGATCGAAACGCTCTCGCGCCAGACCTTCCGTACCGTCTTCCGCAGCTTCGCCGAGCGCGGCATCTTCTGGACCGGCAGCGAGAAACAGATGCGCCGCTGGGTCCAGATCGACGACCAGGCCAACCTGGTCGCGCTGGACGGCACGCCCCACATCCTGGTCACGCTGCATCTCTCCGGCGTGGAGGCGGGCGCGATCCGGCTGACCATCCACCTGCGCGAGCACGTCGGGCGCTCGGGCGCCTCGCTGTACACCAAGCAGAAGAACGACCTGTTCGACGGCTTCCTCAAGCATGCGCGCGGCCGCTTCGGCGCCAAGATGATTGCCCGCAACGACAGCGCGCGCGACATCATCCGCTGCCTGCGCAAGGGCGAGGCCCTGCAACTGATCGCCGACATGGACTTCGGCGAGCGCGACTCCGAGTACGTGCCGTTCTTCGGCGTGGAAGCCCTGACCCTGACCTCGGTATCCCGCCTGGCGCGGCTGGCCGGCGCCAAGGTAGTGCCGATCTATACCGAAATGCTGCCCGACTACCAGGGCTACGTGCTGCGCATCCTGCCGGCGTGGGAGAACTATCCCGGCGACAGCGTGACCGAGGATACCCGGCGCATGAACGCCTTTTTCGAGGATTGCATCCGCCCGCGCGTGACCGAGTACTACTGGGTACACAAGCGCTTCAAGCACCGCCCCGGCGGCGAGCGCGAAAACTACTGACAACGCGGGCGCGGCGCAGGCTAACGATGTGCCGCCTCCGCCCTCCT
>NZ_JARJLM010000669.1 GCF_029335485.1 Cupriavidus basilensis | reverse complement strand
CCGTCGCCGCTGCGGATGGTTTCGGTGCATTCCTTCCGGCGGCTCCGGGCTACCCTGCCGCAGGCGCTCTCTTATGCCTGATTTCCGCATCGGCGGCCAGCGGATTTGTTCGTCGTTTCCCGGTAAGCTGTCTGCCGTGCCCTGCCCCTTCGTCCGGCCCTACCTTAGGAAAAACCATGCGCTTCGTCCTGGCCGCCCTGCGTCCCGCCTGCGCCGCGCTCGCGCTCGGGGCCGCTTGCGCGCCTGCTGCCGCCGCGCCGGAGTGCATTGTGCCGGCGAAGCCCGGCGGCGGCTTCGACCTGACCTGCAAGCTCGCCCAGCGCGCGCTGCTGGAAGCCGGCCTGACCGAACAGCCGATGCGGCTGGTCCATATGCCGGGCGGCATCGGCGCGGTGGCCTACAACAGCATGGTGGCGCAGCGCCCTGCCGAGCCCGATACCATCGTCGCTTTTTCCGGCGGCTCGCTGCTGGCGCTGGCGGAAGGCAAGTTCGGCAAGTATGGCCCGGCTGACGTACGCTGGGTCGGCGCGCTCGGCGTCGACTATGGCATGATCGCGGTACGCGCCGATTCGCCCTACCGGAACCTGAAGGACCTGGTCACCGCGCTCGGGTCGGATCCCGACCAGGTGCTGTTCGGCGCCGGCGGCACCATCGGCAACCAGGACTGGATCAAGGCCGCGCTGCTGGCCAGGCAGGCCGGCGTGGGCTACAAGCGCATGCGCTTCGTGGGATTCGAGGGCGGCGGGGAAGCCTTTACGGCGCTGGCGGCCGGCCACGTGCAGGCAGTGTCCGGCGATGCCTCCGAAGCCGCGCTGCAGCTCGGCACGGGCGGCATCCGCATCCTCGCCGTGCTGGCCGAACAGCGCCTGCCGGGCAGGCTGGCGGGCGTGCCCACCGCGCGCGAACAAGGCTACGACATCACCTGGCCCATCGTGCGCGGCTTCTACATGGGGCCGAAGGTCCCGCAGGCGGACTACCAGCGCTGGGCGAGCCGCTTCGAACGCCTGCAGGCCAGCCCGGCCTTCGCCCGCCTGCGCGCCGAGCAAGGGCTGTTCCCCACGGCGCTGGGCGGCGCGGCGCTGGATGCCTACGTGAAAAGCACGGTGCAGCGCTATGGCGCGCTGGCGAAGGAATTCGGCCTGGTCAGGTAGCGGCTCCGCCCGACGCCGGGCGCCGGCTCTGCGGGCGCGGCAACGGCTGTTTGCTGACCCGCTCCTTGAGCCAGGTGGCGGCCTTGCCGAGCGGCCGCTGCTTGTGCCAGACCAGCTCCATCGCCACCGGCCAGTCCTGGTCGTCGAACTCCAGCACCGGCGACACCAGCTGCGCCGCCGCCGGCGAATTGGCCGCCACGTGCCAGGGTACGAAGGCCCAGCCCAGACGCCGCTTGACCAGTTCGACGATGACCCACTGGCTCTCCACCCACCAGACTTCGGCGGCCACCCGCAGCCGCATTTTTTCCTCGCTGTCGCTGCGGGTCGCCACCATCAGCTGGCGGTAGCGCTTTAGCTCTTCCCAGCCCACGCGCTGGTCCGCCAGCGGATGGTCGGGCGCGCAGATGATCTGCATCGGCACCCAGCCCAGCGCGCGGAACCCCAGCTCCGGCGGCAACACTTCCTGGCGCCACATCAGGCCGAGGTCGGCGTTGCCTTGCAGCACCAGCCGGCTGACGTCCTCCATCAGGGGAAACAGCAACTCCAGCTCCACCGCGGGAAAGCAGGCCGAGAATTCTTCCAGCATCACGCCCAGGGTTTCCTCCGGATACAACTCGTCCACCGCCAGCACCAGGCGGCTCTCCACGCCCTCGCCCAGGCTCTTGGCCACCCCGCGGAAATGCTCGCAGCGCTCCAGGATCACGCGCGCCTCGGCCAGCAGACGTTCGCCCGCCGCGGTCAGGGTGGGATAGCGGCCGCTGCGGTCGAACAGCTGGTTGCCGAGATCGATTTCCAGATTGGCCACGGCCGCGCTGACCACGGATTGGGCCTTGCCCAAGCGGCGCGCCGCGGCGGAAAACGAGCCGCATTCGGCGGCGGCGGCGAAAGCCTGCAATTGTTCGAGCGAAAGACTCATCGGGGATCCTGTAAAACGGCAGCCGGCCAATCCATCGCTTTTAGCGATGGATACCAACTTTACCATCCCAGAATTATAGATAGAATGGCCTGCATTCACGCCAAACAGGAAGCATCATGCGCAGTACCAAGGACAGGATTCGCCACACCGTCGGTTTCGAATTGATCGGCCTGCTGATCTTCGCGCCCGTGGGCAGCTGGCTGTTCGGTTTCGCCCTGCACCAGATGGGCATCATCGCGGTGGTGGCGTCGGTGATCGCCGCCGGCTGGAACTATCTCTACAACCTGCTCTTCGACAAGGCCATGCTGCGGTTCACCGGGCAGCTACGCAAACCGGTGGCCGTGCGGGTACTGCACGCGATCCTGTTCGAACTGGGGCTGCTGGTGGTCTTCCTGCCGATGGTTTCCTGGTATCTCGGCATGAGCCTGCTGGACGCCTTCATCATGGACATCGCGGTGGCGGCGTTCTACGTGGTCTACGCCTTCATCTACAACTGGGCTTACGACGCTGTATTCCCCGTGGGCAGCACGGCCGGCAAGCATGGCAAGCCGATGGCCGAGTCGGCCTGAGGCATCTGCCAAGGCCGGCCGGATGCGCCAAAACCGTCTGCAATGACGACGGTGTTTACTCCCTCTCCCCCCTCATGGGGAGAAGGTTGGTTTGGCTAGTAGGCACAACAAGCGAAGCCAACGGTGTTGTCCAGCGCGGCGGCGCCTGAAGCGCCCCCGCCTTTCCGCCTACCTGCGCCCAGGGGTCACCACGTTGCCGACCACGCCACCCAGGGCCGCTCCACCGAGCGTGGCCCCCGGGCCGCCGATCAGGGCCGCGCCGGCCACGCCGCCGACGCCCGCGCCGATCACGGTATTGCGCTGCCTGGGCGTCATGCCGGCGCAGCCCGCTGCGCTCAGCAGGGCGGCGAGCATCAGGGACAGGATCACGGTACGCATGATGGGGCTCCTTGATCGATTGGTTCGGTGCGCCTGGCAATTCACCCAGGGCTGTTGCGGTCACCGCAAGATCCGGCATCGCGGCATACGCAAGCAGTATGGAGGCCAATACAGCACGCCGCGACCCGGCCCACACCGAATCCGCTGTCAGAGGATTCCCACAAACCCCGTCGACGGCTGCCGCCTTGCGGGTATCCCCGCATCTCGCGGCGCTTGAAGCGTCCGGCCATTTAGTTATACTCCATAACAATTATTCCGCTTGCCGCCGACGCTGCCCTGGAGAGCGATGCGGCCAGCCATGACAAGCCGAGGAGACGACATCATGAAGATCGCGATTGCCGGCGGCGGCATCGGCGGCCTGACGCTGGCACTGCTTTGCCACCGGCACGGCATCGAGGCCGAGGTGTGGGAAGCCAGCGAAGCGCCGCGTCCGCTCGGCGTGGGCATCAACCTGCTGCCGCATGCGGTGCGGGAGCTGGCCGAGCTCGGCCTGCATGACGCACTGGCCGCGCTGGCCGTGCAGACCTCGTCGCTGTCCTATTACAACAAGCTTGGCCAACGTATCTGGCACGAGCCGCGCGGACGCGCGGCGGGCTACGACTGGCCGCAGTTCTCCATCCACCGCGGCGAGTTGCAGATGCTGCTCTACCGCACCGTGGTGGAACGCCTGGGCGCACAACGCGTGCACACCGGGCATGCTTTCGAATCCGTGGTGAGCACCGGCGCCCGTGCCGGCGATCCGGTGGCGTTCACGCTGCGCCGGCGCAGCGACAACGCGCAGGTCACGGCCCAGGCCGATGTACTGGTGGGTGCCGACGGCATCCACTCCGCGGTGCGCCGCCACTTTTATCCGCAAGGCGATGCGCCGCGCTTCTCGCGCCGCACGCTGTGGCGGGCCGTCACCGAAGCGCCGCCCTATCTCGACGGCAGCTCGATGTTCATGGCCGGACACCAGGACCAGAAGTTCGTGGCCTACCCGATCTCCGAGCCATTGCGCCGCGAAGGACGCTCGCTGGTCAACTGGATCGCCGAGCTGCGCGTGCCCGATCACGTCTCGGATACGCCGCCACGCAGCGACTGGAACAAGCAGGTCGGCAAGTCGGTGTTCAGCGCGGCCTTTGCCGGCTGGCAGTGGGACTGGATCGATATTCCCGCGCTGATCGACGGCGCGCAGGCCATCTACGAATTCCCCATGGTCGACAAGGACCCGCTGCCGCGCTGGACCTTCGACCGCGTGACGCTGCTGGGCGACGCCGCCCACCCGATGTACCCGATCGGCTCCAACGGCAGCGCGCAAGCCATACTGGACGCGCGCTACCTGATGGACAGCCTGCTGGCCAACGGCGCGCCGGGCGACGTGCAAGGCGCCGGCTACGCCTTGCGCGAATACGAGGCGGAACGGCTGCCGCGCACCGCGGCCATCGTACTGCGCAACCGTCTCAATGGGCCCGAACAGGTCATGCAGCTTGCCGAACAGCGCGCGCCGCAAGGTTTCGACAATATCGACGCTGTGATTCCACGCGCGGAGCTGGAAGCGATTGCGCTGCGCTACAAGCAGCTGGCCGGCTTCGACCGCCAGTCGCTGCAGGCGACGCCGCGCTAGCCGCTTCGTCCGGCGGTCTGCCGTCATCTACCTACCGGCCGGCCGTGAGAAGCCGGCGTCAATGAATACAGGAGACATCGTGCCGCGCCTCAGCCTTGTCCGACTCGCCAATCCGCCCGCCGCCGCAAGCCGCGCAGCCAGCGTCCGTACCGGGTGCGCGGCGGCAGCCCTTGCCGCCGCGCTCGGCGCCGCCCCCGCGCTGGCCGACGTGACGGTCGGCGTCAGCATCTCGTCGACCGGCCCTTCGGCCTCGCTCGGCATTCCGCAGAAGAACAGCATGCCCTTGCTGCCGGAGACCATCGGCGGCGAGAAGATCCGCTACATCGTGCTGGACGACGGCTCCGACCCCACCCAGGCCACCAAGGTGGCGCGCCGCTTTGTCAGCGAGGACAAGGTCGACATCATCCTTGGCTCCTCGGCGGTGGCCCCCTCGATCGCCATTGCCGAAGTCGCCGACGAAAGCCAGACCGTGCAGCTCGCCTTCTCGCCGATCGAACTCAAGCCCGGCCGCGGCGAATGGACCTACCGCCTGGCGCAGCCCGTCGGGCTGATGGCGCAAGCCGTAGCGGAAGCCGCGCACGCCAGGGGCGTCAAGACCATCGCCTTTATCGGCTTCGCCGACGCCTATGGCGAAACCTGGCTCAAGGAATTCACCGCCGCCGCCACCGCGCGCGGCATCCGCCTCGTCGCCACCGAGCGCTATGCGCGCTCGGACACCAGCGTCACCGCGCAAACGCTCAAGCTGATCGCCGCCCGCCCCGACGCCGTGCTCA
>NZ_JARJLM010000668.1 GCF_029335485.1 Cupriavidus basilensis | reverse complement strand
GCTCGGCAGAGGCCATATTGCGTCCCTTGTCCATATGCCCGTTGTCCGTTGCCCAGATGAAGTTCTGTCCGCGGCTGCGCGCGGCATATTCCCACTGCGCCTCCGTCGGCAAGTCGAACGCCACCCCAGTCTGCTTGCCGAGCCACAGGCAGTAATCCTTTGCTCGCTGCCAGTACACGCCAGCCGGCACCAGCGGATGCCGGTTGTTCCCTTGCAACGCCTCGTAGCCCGGTCTTACCTCCATCCCCGCTCGCGTCTGCCCCGTCGCGTCGGCATACACATCGAACTCCGCATAGGTCGTCTTGTACCGAGAGAGGCTGTACCCGGTCAGTGTGACCTGGTGCGGGGGCTTGTTGTCGAGTCTGGATGTGTAGTAAAGCTTCTCCGGCGACCACCACGGGCCAAAGTCGCCCATCATGAAGCTGCCGCCCTCCACATAGACCAGATCCTTCAGCACCTTGCCCTTGAGCTTGCTGACGCGATCCCCGATATCGCCCTCGGCCAGGGCCATCAGTTCAGCCCGCAAGGCGGCGGGCTGTTCCAGGTGCGGTGCGTTCTCGCCCGGGTCTTTCGACATCAGGGGCTGCCGCGGCGGATGGACCTCCGCCTGCTCACCAGCCACCAATGCTGTGCCGGCACAGCCGAACATCAAACAGAATGCAACGGATCCGATCGTCTTGAAGTACATTCAGGCCTCGCTGGTGTAATAGGCCTTCCAGCCAGTGGACGCAAAAAGCGGATGGTCGTTGTTCTCGCGCAGGATTTCATACTCTGGCGAGGTAGCGTCTGCCAGTGCGTGGCCATGCGGTACCGCATTCATCAGGTGGTCGTGAAAGAGTCGATACCATGCCTCAAAGTTGCCATTCATCGCGAGTTTGTCGTAGATTTCGCTGAATCTTCCCGGATAACGAGACTCATGGAATGGAATGTCGAAATCTCCAACACCTTCCTTTCTGAAGAATTTCACCAGCTCAGACAGATTATCCGCCAGGACACCCTTATTTCCATCTACGTCGATATGCTGAATGACATTATCCGCCTCGGCCTTGGAACTCGCGGCCTTGATTATCCACAGCACCGCTTCTCGTTGCGGACCGAGATAGTTATCGCCGAAGGCTGCGCCATTCGCAACGACATCAGCAATGCTATGCTGCATCAGTTGATAAATAAGCATCCCCTTCGATTCCGGCGTCAAGTATATTAACTGATCCTTTTTACACCCCAGTATCCGCTTAGCCATACTTAATCTAGCACCTGCTTTTTTCATCTCA
>NZ_JARJLM010000666.1 GCF_029335485.1 Cupriavidus basilensis | reverse complement strand
AGGCAGGGATGGCACGGCGCGCCGCGCCGGTGGCTTCAGCCTCCACATTGTCTCCTGATGCCCACCGGCTTGGTGTTCTTTCCGGTTTAGTGGTTGCGGTATGTTTTCAGGAATCCTAACACATAGGCGGGAACACTGTTGGTGCGCGCAACGGCGGATAGTCATGGCATTCCATCTTGATTTTAGGAAATTGAGTATTGACGTTGCAGGGGCGGGCTTATATAACGAAACCAAATCAGGGCAAGACAGAACAAAGACAGGAGACAAGCGTGGATGACCTGGAAACCTTCCGGCAGGAGGTGCGTGCCTGGCTGGAAGCGAATTGCCCGCCCGAAATGCGGCAGCCCGTACGCAATGAGGACGACATCTGCTGGGGCGGGCGCAGGTTCCGCTTCCAGTCCGAGGCACAGCGCCTCTGGCTCGCGCGCATGGGGGAGAAAGGCTGGACGGTGCCCGAGTGGCCGCGCGAGTACGGCGGCGGCGGCCTCGCCCGCGAGCAGGCCAAGGTGCTACGCCACGAAATGCAGGCGCTGGGCTGCCGCGTGCCGCTGCAGAGCTTCGGCATCTGGATGCTTGGCCCGGCCCTGCTCAAGTTTGGCTCGGAGGCGCAGAAGCGCGAGCACCTGCCCAGGATCGCGCGTGGTGAGATCCGCTGGTGCCAGGGGTATTCGGAGCCCAACGCCGGGTCCGACCTGGCATCGCTGCAGACGCGCGCCGACGAGCGCGACGATCACTTTGTCGTCAACGGCCAGAAGGTGTGGACGTCCTACGCCGACAAGGCGGACTGGATCTTCTGCCTGGTGCGTACCGACTTTTCGGCGCAGAAGCACACCGGCATCAGCTTCCTGCTGTTCGACATGGAAACGCCTGGCGTGACGGCGCGGCCCATCGTGCTGATCTCCGGCAAGTCGCCGTTCTGCGAAACCTTCTTCGACGACGTGGTGGTGCCGCGCGCCAACCTGGTGGGCGAGCTGAACGGCGGCTGGGCCATCGCCAAGTACCTGCTGACCCATGAGCGCGAGATGATCAGCGGCATCGGCGGCCGCGGCCAGCGCCCGCCAATGGGCCAGCTGGCGCGCGACACGCTCGGCCAGAACGAGCGCGGCGAGGTCGACGCGCCCATGCTGCGCGCGCAGATCGCTGCCTTCGAGATCGACGAGGCGGCATTCGCGCTGGCGGGCGAGCGCGCCATGGACCTGGCCCGGCAGGGCGAGGGCATCGCCGCGTTCTCATCGGTGCTGAAGTACTACGGATCGGAGCTGAACAAGCGGCGCTATGAGCTGCTGATGTCGATCGGCGGCAGCGAGGCGCTGGAGTGGGAGAGCGAGCGCAGCAACGACGGCGCCACCGCGCGCGGCTGGCTGCGCAGCAAGGCCAACTCGATCGAGGGCGGCACGAGCGAGGTGCAGCTCAATATTGTGGCCAAGCGTCTGCTCGGCCTGCCCGGCGCCTGATCTTCCGTCCCGACACCACGCACCCACGCACCCACGCGTCCACGCTTTGAGACCGACCATGGCTATCGTATTGAACCAGACCCAGGAAATGCTGCGGGACAGCGCCCTGGCATTCCTGCGCGAAAGCGCGCCTGTCTCCATGCTGCGCGGGCTGCGCGACACGCGGGACGACACGGGCTTTTCTTCCGACCTCTGGAAGGAATTTGCCGAACTGGGCTTCGCTGGCGTACTGATCCCCGAGCAGTACGGCGGCAGCGGGCTCGGCGTGGTGGAGGCGGGCGTCCTCATGGAAGCGCTGGGCCGCACGCTGGCGCCCACGCCGTTCTTCTCCACCGCCTTGCTAGGCGCTTCGCTGATTTCCCGGGGCGGCAGCGCGGCGCAGAAGGCGCAGTTCCTGCCCGCCATTGCCACCGGCAAGCACCTGACCGCGCTGGCGATCGACGAAGGCGCGGCGCACCGTCCGCAGCGCCAGGCGCTCGCCGCAGTGCCGCAGGACGGCGGCTTTGTGCTCAACGGCGCCAAGGTCTTCGTCATCGACGGGCATGTCGCCGATACGCTGATCGTGGTGGGCCGCACCAGCGGCAATGCCGGCGACCGGGACGGCGTCA
>NZ_JARJLM010000665.1 GCF_029335485.1 Cupriavidus basilensis | reverse complement strand
CCGGGCCGTCAGGCGGCAATCGGGGACTGCGCCCCGTTCGCCTCGATGATCCCCGCAATCCGCCGTGGCGAGCACGTCAGCGCCCGCGGGCAGCGGCTACAGGAGGCGACTAGGCCTGCCTGGCGCTCAGGTGCCTGACCAGCCGGCCCAGCGTGGTGGCCTGGATCAGCAGGCTGAACACCACCACCAGGTAGGTCACGCCGATCAGCATCTCGCGGCCATGGAAGTCCGGCAGGGACAACGCCAGCGCGATCGAGATGCCGCCGCGCAGGCCACCCCAGGTCATGATGGTGGCCGAGTGCGGATTGAGCCGGCGGAAGTTCTGCAGGGCCAGCAGCGGGATGGCCACGCTGATGCCGCGCGCCACCAGCACCACGGGAATTGCCGCCAGCCCCAGCCAGACGATATGCAGTTGCAGCGACAACGCAATGATCTCCAGTCCGATCAGCCCGAACAGCACCAGGTTGAGCAGTTCGTCCAGCAAGCCCCAGAAGTTGAACAAATGCTCGCGGGTCTTTTCCGACATCGACTTGGTGGCGCCGTGGTTGCCGATCACCAGGCCCATGATGACCACCGACAGCGGCGCCGACACGTGCACCACCTCGGACAGGCTGTAGCCGCCGGTGGCCAGCGCCAGCGTGATCAGGATCTCGACCGGATAGCTGTCGATGCCGCGCAGCAGCAGCGAGGCCCCGTAGCCGAGCACGGCGCCAAGCACCAGGGCGCCCAGCACTTCGCGCACCAGCGCGACCGCCACATGCGAGGCGGAGAACTCGGTGGCGCCCGTAGCCAGTCCCACCAGCGTCAGGAAGGCCACCACCGCGGTGCCGTCGTTGAACAGCGACTCGCCTGCGATCTTGGTCTCCAGGCTCTCCGGCGCGCCGGCGCTCTTGAGCACGCTCAGCACGGCGATCGGGTCGGTGGGGGAGATCAGGGCGCCGAATACCAGGCACCACAGCAGGCTGATCGGATGGCCCAGCCACTGCGCCACATAGTAGAAGCCGCCTCCGACCGCGGCCGTGGAAATCACCACGCCCACGGTGGCCAGCATGACCACGGCCCGGCGCTGGCGGCGCATGCGCGAGAGGTCGACGTGGAGCGCGCCGGCAAACAGCAGCAGGCTCAGCAGGCCATGGAAGACAATGTCGGAGAAATCGATCTGTGCCACCAGCTTGCGGGCCTGGGCGACCATTTCAGGGTGGTTGAAGCCGAGGATGGACACGCTCAGGCAGGCCACCAGTCCAACGGCGGTAATGCCCAGGGTGTCGGGCAGTTTGATAAAGCGGTAGTTGATGACGCCGAAAATGGCGATGAGAGTGAAAAGGGCGCCAGTCCCTTGGAAAACAGTCATGCGGGGGTTTTCTCCTTCGTTGCGGGCAGCAATGGCAGGGTGGGCCATTGCCGACGGTTGACATGTGGGTTTTGTACCACATTCAAGAGGCCGGCATCCTGGGAAATTTCATCAGAGGCGTTGCGGCGGCAGGCAATGACTTGCCGCCGGTCGCCGGCGCGGGGCGGGGGCGGCGGGCTGTCTCAAGCCAGGCAGCCGAGGCGCTACCCCACGCCGAGTATCCAGCCCTCCAGCGCGGCGACCTGGCGCTCCGCGTGGGTCAGCGGCGGATTCAGGTAGCGCTCGAGGACCCCTCTGCCGGCGGTTTCCGCAAGCCAGCGTGCCGCGGCGTACGCGTC
Organism: Cupriavidus basilensis; assembly: GCF_029335485.1. Lineage (GTDB taxonomy): Bacteria > Pseudomonadota > Gammaproteobacteria > Burkholderiales > Burkholderiaceae > Cupriavidus > Cupriavidus basilensis_E. The sequence goes on along the minus strand of NZ_JARJLM010000665.1, from coordinate 9,435 downwards.
CTGCTCGTCGGCCGTCCGGTCCGCCCGCGGATAGCGCTCGCGGAGCATCGGCGAGCAGACTTCCGCGATGACCGAGCTTTCGCGCTCCGGCAGTTGCCAGCCATCGAACGGCCAGATATGGATGCGATCCTGCGCTTGTCCTCGCAGGTGGCGCAGCCAAGGGATGCCGGCGTGCGTCGACATGGCGTTGGACCCCTGCACGTCGAACTGGAACGCGCCCTTGGCCCAGCAGGTCCAGCGCTCGCACAGGCGTAGCTCGTCGGACCTGCCGATTGGCAGCGCTTGCAGCGGACCATTGCGATCCACGCAGGCATCCGGCATGCCGCTTGTACAGCGCTGCTGGAAATGGTCCAGAAATTCAGGCCAGGTCCGCAGTTGGTGCCGGTCAAGGTAAGACTTGGGGAAGGAAAAGCCGTGGTCGATGCCGACCAGGAGCCGCTGGCCAGAGGCAACCTGCGCCAGCAGCCATTGGGCGACAGCCCTGCGCGACCAGATGCCACGGTGCGCTTGCGCGTCGGCTGGATTGCGGATGGCATGCGGCTCCTGGCCGGCAGCGGCGGCAAACACCTGAAGCCCGCGCAGCAGGCTGTCCGGTGTTTCGGCACCGGAATAGTCGATGCCGATGTAGAGGTCGAAATCCATGATGCGGATACCCGGGGAGGGCGGCACGCGCCCGGCTGATACCCGTATCTCTATGCCCGATTCGGCTTGCGCGCAACGCGCAAGGGCGGGCTTCTGCGGCCAAGGCCACATAAGCGGCAATGCCTGCGGCGTCCCGGCAACTTCCTGCCGAGGCAGGATTCAGAAGAACGCCAGAAACCGCCGCATGATGGGCGAAAGCGCGCCAGCGCGATGCGCCACCAGTATCCGGCTGGCCGCATCGGGACCGGCCAGCGGGCGGTAGGCCACACCCGGAATGCCGGTGCGGGCATAGATCTCTGGCAGCACCGAAACGCCTGCGCCGCTGGCCACCAGGCCGATGATGGTGGTGGCCTCGCGTGCCTCCTGGGCGATGCGCGGGGCAAAGCCCGCGCGGTTGCACAGCGTGGTGACGTGGTCGAAGAGCCCGCAGCCCAGCCCGCGCGGGAATAGCAGGAAGGGCTGGCCGGACAAGGCACCGATGTCGAGCGGCGCGGCGCCTGCGTGCGCAGCGGACGCGGCCGCGTGGTCATCGGCGCCGCCGTCGCCATGCTCCAGCCCGGCGAGCCCGTGCGCGGCGGGCAGCACGGCCATCAGGCGGTCGGCCAGCACTTCGCGCACGGCGATGCTGGCGGGCGGATAGAACTGCGGTGACGGCCGCAGGAAGCCGATATCGATCTCACCCCTTTCGATTCCCTGCAATTGCTGCCCGGTGGACATATGCACCAGCTCCAGCATCGCGCGCGGGTGGCCGAGCCGGAACTGCTGCACCGCACGCGGAAAGGTGTCCTGCATCGGCACCGAGGCGGTGAAGGCCACCCGGATCTCGCCGGCCTCGCCGGCCGCCACCTGCTTGACGACCTCGCGGGCCTGCTCGAGGTTGCCCAGCGCCGCCCTGGCCTTGTCCAGGAACAGGGCGCCCGCTGGCGTCAGCGCCACATGGTGGCGTGAGCGGTCGAGCAGGGGACTGCCGAGTTCGTCTTCCAGGGCCTTGATCTGGGTACTCAGCGGCGGCTGGCTGATATGCAGCCTGCGCGCGGCCTCGCTGAAGCTCAGCGCTTCGGCCACGGCGACGAAATAGCGGAGTTGGCGGAAGTCCATGGGTCAAGTCAGCAAGTCAGCACGTCAGACAGTGTCTGGTTATAGCAATCTGCAATAACCGAGGGGTCGAAAACATATTGGACAGTATCACAAGCCCTGCGCAGAATGCACACAAACGATTTCAACCCGACACGCCGGAGACAAGAATGCTGCGTCGACCTTACCTTGCCGGCTTGCTGGCTGCCGCGCTGTCGCTGGGCGCCGCCACCGCCAGCGCCGAAACCTACCCGGCCAGGCCGATCCGGCTGGTGGTGCCCTATGCAGCCGGCGGCGGGGTGGATATCGTGGCCCGCTCGGTCGGCCAGAAGATGAGCGTGCTGCTCAGGCAGCCAATCATTGTCGACAACCGCCCGGGCGCCAGCACCAATATCGGCATGGAAGCCGTGGCCAAGGCCGCGCCGGATGGCTACACCATCATGATGGCCTCCAACAGCCTGGCCACCAATGCCGCGCTGTTTGCCAGGCTGCCCTTCGATCCGGCCCGGGATTTCACGCCGGTGGCGCGCGTGGGGCAGGCCTCGCTGGTGCTGGTGGTGCCGGCAAAATCCAGCGTGACGTCGCTAAAGGGGCTGATCTCCCAGGCGCAAGCCCAGCCTGGCAAGCTGAGTTACGCCTCGGCCGGCAATGGCAGCTCCGGGCACCTGGCCGGCGAGCTGTTCAAGGAGGCCGCGCACATCGACGTGCTGCATGTGCCCTACAAGGGCGGCGCGCCAGCCATCACGGACCTGCTGGGCGAACGCATTTCGTTCATGCCGATCAACCCGCTCGAGGTGGTCATGCATATCCGCGCCGGCAGCCTGCGCGCCATCGCGGTGGCGAGCGACCAGCGCACGCCGCTGCTGCCCGACGTGCCGACCTCGCGCGAGCAAGGCCTGCCCGGCTTCACTGCCTCGGTGTGGTGGGGCCTGATCGCGCCGGCCAAGACGCCGCCGGCCGTGGTCCAGCAGCTGAATGCCGCCGCCAATGCCGCCCTGGCCGATCCCGACGTGCGCAAGCAACTGGCGCAGCTGGGCGTGACCATCCTGCCCGGCACGCCCGAAGCCTTTGGGCAGTTCGTGCGCAATGAAACCGCTACCTGGAACGGCGTGATCCGCAAGGCCGGCATCACGGCCGACTGACATTGAGGCCGCGGCCGGCCGCACGGATGCCAGATGGCACATACCGGCCACAGCCATGAACACAAGCCATCCCACGGGAATCTCCATGTCCGCCTTATCCTATATCCAAGCCCCGGCCCCCGCGGGGGCATCAGCCTCGGCCAGCCGTCCCGCCGTGCTGGTGGTCAGCGCCCATGCCGCCGACTTCGTCTGGCGCGCCGGCGGCGCCATCGCCCTGTACGCCGAGCGCGGCTATGACGTCAAGGTCGCCTGCCTGTCCTTCGGCGAGCGCGGCGAATCCGCCAGGATGTGGCGCCAGCCGGGCATGACGATCGAGCGCGTCAAGGCTGCGCGGCACGAGGAGGCGCAGCAGGCCGCCGACATTCTCGGCGCCACGCTCGAGTGCTTCGACCTGGGCGACTATCCGCTGCGCGTGACTGATGCAGCGTTGCTGCGCCTGGCCGACCTCTACCGCGCATTGCGGCCGGAGGTGGTGCTGAGCCACTCGCGCGAGGACATCTATAACTTCGACCACCCGCTGGCCACCCACGTGGCGCAGGAAGCGCGGGTCATTGCCCAGGCCCACGGCTACAAGCCGGAGGTGCCGGTGATCGGCGCGCCGCCGGTATTCCTGTTCGAGCCGCACCAGCCCGAGCAATGCAACTGGAAGCCCGACGTGCTGCTCGACATCTCCTCCGTGTGGGAGAAAAAGCAGCGCGCCTTCGCCACCATGGCGGCGCAGGAACATCTGTGGGCGTACTACACCCGCGTGGCGCTGCAGCGCGGCGCCCAGGCCACCCGCAATTCCGATCGCCAGGTGACGTACGGCGAAGGCTATGCGCGCGTGTTCCCGCAGGTGTCGGAGAGCCTGGCATGAAGACCATCGCCTATCGCAATATCCTGCGCGCCGGCGCAGCGGAGATCGAAGCCCTGGGTGCTGCCGGCGTAGCCACCGTGCACGAGGCGCAGCGCCGTACGGGGCTGATGAAGCCCTATCTGCGTCCGGTCCAGTCCGCCGCCGCCATCTCTGGCAGCGCCGTGACGGTGTTGATGCATCCCGGCGACAACTGGATGATCCACGTCGCGGTGGAGATGGTGCAGCCCGGCGACGTGCTGGTGGTGGCGCTGGTCAGCGACTGCACGGACGGCCTGTTCGGCGATCTGCTGGCCACCTCGCTCAAGGCGCGCGGTGCGCGCGGCCTGGTGATCGACGGCGGCGTGCGCGACGTGGCGACGCTGAATGCGATGGGTTTCCCGGTCTGGTCCAGGGCGGTCTCGGCGCAGGGCGCGGTCAAGGAGACCGTGGGCGCGGTCAATGTGCCGGTGGTCTGCGCCGGCGCCCATGTGCGTCCCGGCGACGTGATCGTGGCCGATGACGACGGCGTGGTGGTGGTGCCGCGGCCGCTGGCTGGCGAGACCGCGCGCCGCGCGGCCGAGCGCGGCGCCATGGAAGAGGGCAAGCGGGCTACGCTGGCCTCCGGCGTGCTGGGCCTGGACATGTACCGGATGCGCGAGGCCCTGGCCGCCAGGGGCCTGGCCTACTCGGACCAGGCCGTGGACTGGTACAGCGGCTTCGACGAGGCCTGATACGAGGCCTGCTTGCAACATGCCCCCGGCGCGCCCGCATCTGGTATAAGCGACGCAACAAGAATCCAGACCTCGGACCACGCCGGCGCGGCGTGGCCGGCCTCGCGGGGGAGCCAGATGGAACTGCGCCAGCTTCAGTATTTTGTCCGGGTGGTCGAGCTCGGCAGCATGAGCCGCGCCGCGCTCGATCTCGATATGGTGCAGTCCGCCATGAGCCAGCAGATCAGCCGGCTGGAGGGCGAACTCTCGACCCGGCTGCTGCGCCGGACCACGCGCGGCGTGACCCCTACGGAGGCGGGCCTGGCGTTTTTCCGCGAGGCTCAACTGGCGCTGCGCCACGCCGAGCAGGCCAAGCGCGCCGCCCATCATGCGCGGCTTTCCGGTACCGTCAGCGTGGGCCTGGCGCCCACCACCGCCTCGGTGATCGGCGTGCCGCTGATGCGCGCCATGCGCGAGCGCTATCCCGATGTGCGCCTGCATATGGTGGAGAGCCTGTCGGGCCACCTCAGCGCCATGCTCAATGCGCGCCAGCTCGACCTGGCGGTACTGTTCGACACCCATGTGGCGCGTCGCTGGAGCGTGACGCCGCTGCTGGAGGAAACCCTGTTCCTGATCCGCTCGCGCAAGGCGCTGCCCGCCGGCGTCGATGCCGATGTCCCCGCGCGGCTGCGCATGGCGCAGTTGCGGGAGGTGCCGCTGATCATGCCCACCGGCCTGCACGGGCTGCGCAGCACCCTCGATGCCGCGTTTGCCCGCGTGAAGATCGTGCCGCAGGTGGTGCAGGAGGTGGATTCCCTGGCCATGCTGATGGACGCCGTCGATCTCGGGTTTGGCGCCACCCTGCAGCCCTGGGCGGCGGTGGGGCGCTATGCCGATGCGCAGGCGCGTTTCCACCTGGCCGAGATCGCCGATCCCAAGGTGCGGCGGCAGAATGTGCTATGCAGCCTGTCCGACGATGAGCTTTCGCCCGCCGCGCTGGCCTTGCGCGTGGTGCTGGCCGATTGCGCCCGCGAGCTGGTGCGCTCCGGCGCCTGGCGGGGCGCCCGCCTGCTGGGGCCGGAGGGCTGAGGCCGAGGGCCGGGAGTATTGGGGGCTCGGTATCACGATTCGTGATACCCCCATGCGATCCCGGGCCTTAGCAGGAGGCCGATGGGCCGGTACAGTGCCGGCATCCCCACCGGAACCTTCATCGTGTTTTTCATTCCTCGAATCCGGAAACCAATCCGGAAGCCAATCCGGAAGTCGTCCGCGCTGATTTCCCGCCGCCTTGCCGGAGGCGCCCGCCCATGATCGACGTCCTGGTCATCGGCGGCGGCAACGCCGCCCTGTGCGCCGCCCTGATGGCGCGCGAAGCCGGCGCCAGCGTGCTGCTGCTGGAGGCGGCCCCGCGCGAGTGGCGCGGCGGCAATTCCCAGCACACCCGCAACCTGCGCTGCATGCACGACGCGCCGCAAGACGTGCTGATCGAGGCCTATCCCGAAGAGGAATACTGGCAGGATCTGCTCAAGGTCACCGGCGGCCTGACCGACGAGCGCCTGGCCCGCCTGGCGATCCGCGCCTCGTCCAGCTGCCGCGACTGGATGCGCAGCCACGGCGTGCACTTTCAGCCGCCGCTGTCGGGCGCCCTGCATGTGGCGCGAACCAACGCCTTCTTCATGGGCGGCGGCAAGGCCCTGGTCAACGCCTACTTCCGCAGCGCCGAGGCGCTTGGCGTGCAGGTGCGCTACAACGCCCCGGTGGACGCCATCGAGCTGGACGGCGAGCGCTTTGTCGCGGCCCGCATCGGCAGCGAGCGCATCGCGGCGCGCAGCTGCGTGCTGGCCGCCGGGGGCTTCGAATCCAACCGCGCATGGCTGCGCGAGGCCTGGGGCCGGAACGCGGACGGCGACTGGCCGGCCGACAACTTCCTGATCCGCGGTACCCGCTTCAATATGGGTGTGCTGCTGAAATTCATGATCGAAGCGGGTGCCGACGCCATCGGCGATCCCTCGCAATCGCACTGCGTGGCCATCGACGCGCGCGCACCGCTGTACGACGGCGGCATCTGCACCCGGGTCGACTGCGTCTCGCTGGGCGTGATGCTCAACCGCAATGCCGAGCGCTTCTACGACGAAGGCGAGGATTTCTGGCCCAAGCGCTACGCGATCTGGGGCCGGCTGGTGGCCCAGCAGCCGGGGCAGATCGGCTATTCGATCATCGACGCCAAGGCCATGGGCCGCTTCATGCCGCCGGTGTTTCCGGGCGTGCGTGCCAATACGCTGCCCGAACTGGCCCGCCAGCTGGGGCTGGACGACGCCACCTTCGTGCGCACCATCGAGCAATACAACGCGGCCTGCCGCGTCGGCACCTTCGACCACACCGTGCTGGACGATTGCCATACCGAGGGCATCGCGCCGGCCAAGACGCATTGGGCGCGGCCCATCGACACCGCGCCGTTCTTCGGCTATGCGCTGCGTCCCGGCATCACCTTTACCTATCTTGGCCTCAAGGTGAACGAGCACGCCGCCGTGCACTTCGGCGGCAAGCCCAGCGCCAACCTGTTCGTGGCCGGCGAGATGATGGCCGGCAATGTGCTCGGCAAGGGCTATACGGCCGGCGTCGGCATGGCCATCGGCACCGCCTTCGGCCGCATCGCCGGCACGCAGGCCGCCGCCGCCGCGCTCGGGCGGCCCAGTCATGACGATATCGGGGAAAAGCAGCATGCAACATCTTGAAGCGCTGACGCGCGAAGCGGCGGCGCTGGCCCAAGGCGTGCTGCCGCTCACCGGGGACGAAGCCGAGGTTGGCCGCGTCATGCAGATCTGCAATGCCTGCCGCTATTGCGAAGGCTTTTGCGCCGTGTTTCCGGCCATGACGCGCCGGCTGGAGTTCGCCAAGGCCGATATCCACTACCTGTCCAACCTGTGCCACAACTGCGGTGCCTGCTACCACGCCTGCCAGTACGCGCCGCCGCACGAGTTCGCGGTCAATGTGCCGCAGGCCATGGCCAAGGTGAGGGCACAGACGTATGCCGACTACGCCTGGCCTGGCGCTTTCGGCGGCCTGTACCGCCGCGCCGGCCTGGCCACGGCACTCGCGCTGGCGGCCGGGTTGGTGTTGTTCCTGGTGCTGGCCGTGGCCATGCGCGGCAGCCTGCTGCACGCGCCGCTGGCTGGCAACTTCTACGCCATCTTCCCGCACAACCTGCTGGCGGCGATGTTCGGTGCGGTGTTCGGCTTCGCGGTGCTGGCGCTGGGCGTGGGCGTGACGCGCTTCTGGCGCAAGGTGTCTCCCGGCGAGGTCGAGGGGGAAGCCCGCGGCCCGGCCATCGGCGGCGCGGCGCACGACGCGCTGCGCTTGCGCTACCTCGACGGCGGCCATGGCCAGGGCTGCAACAACGCGGACGATGCGTTCACCCTGTGGCGCCGGCGCTTCCACCATTTCACCTTCTATGGCTTCATGCTGTGCTTTGCCGCCACCGCGGTGGCCACGCTGTACCACTACCTGCTGGACCTGCATGCGCCCTATGCGCTGGGCAGCCTGCCGGTGCTGCTCGGCACCGCCGGCGGCATCGGCCTGCTGATCGGCCCGGCGGGCCTGCTCTGGCTCAACCTCAAGCGCGATCCGCGCACCGGCGACGCGGCGCAGAAGCCGATGGACCGCGGCTTCATCGCGCTGCTGTTCCTCACCAGCCTGAGCGGCCTGGCGCTGCTGGCCTGGCGCGATAGCGCCGCCATGGCGCTGCTGCTGGCGCTGCACCTCGGCGTGGTGATGGCGCTGTTCCTGACCCTGCCTTATGGCAAGTTCGCGCACGGCATCTATCGCAGCGCGGCGCTGCTGAAGTGGAATATCGAAAAACGCCGGCCCGGTAACCTGGCGCTCGGCTCGGACTGAACTTCGCCGTCACGGCGGCTCCGCAGGCCAGAGCCGCCATCCCTCGCCTCGCGACGTGCCGCCCGGTTCGCCGGCATCGTGCGCCGGCGAACGCCCCGCATTGCCACCGGCACGCGCGCCGGACCCGCTATCCCGATCCCCACTCGAATCATCGATAGGCATCATCGATATAAACAGGAGACAAGAATGAATCGAATCTGTACTTTTGGCTTGGCGGCGTGCGCGCTGGCGGCCAGCATGCTGGCGCCGCCGGCCCGCGCCCAGGCGTATCCGGCCAGGCCGATCACGCTGGTCGTGCCGCACCCCGCGGGCGGGACATCGGACATTCTCGCCCGCACCGTCGCCGCGGAGATCGGCAAGACCCTCGGTCAGACCGTGCTGGTGGACAACCGTGGCGGCGCCAACGGCACCATCGCCGCCAAACAGGTCGCCCAGTCCGCGCCGGACGGCTACACCTTGCTGCTGGCCACGGCCAGCACCCACGGCATCAACCCCACGCTTTACCGGAAGATTTCCTATGATGCCGTGAAGGATTTCGCGCCGGTTGCGCTGCTGGCCACCGTGCCAAATGTGCTGGTGGTAGGCAAGGGCGTGCCGGCCGGCAATCTGCCGGAGTTGACCCGCTACCTCAAAGCGAAGGCGGGCGGCGCCAATATGGGTTCGGCTGGCGCGGGCACGCCGGGGCATCTGGCAGGTGAGATGTACAAGGATGAGACGGGGCTGTCATTCCTGCATGTGCCCTACAAGGGTGGCGCGCCGGCCATTACGGACCTGGTCGGTGGCCAGATCGATTTCATGTTCACCACGGTGCCGGCGGTGCTGCCGCATATCAAGGCGGGCACGGTACGGGCGCTGGCCGTGACTTCGCCGGCGCGCAGCACTGCGTTGCCCGCCGTGCCCACCATGGCGGAATCGGGGCTGCCGGGTTTCCAGGCCGTATCCTGGCATGGGGTGGTGGCGCCCGCCGGCACGCCGCCGGCCGTACTGGACAAGTTGAGCAAGGCGATTGCGGCAACGCTGCTCGTGCCCGAGGCAAAGAAAAGGCTGGCGCAGGAGGGCGCCGAAGCCAGCACGCTGAGCCGGGCCGAGTTCGGCAAGTTCATTGTCGCGCAGATCGGCGCCTGGGGCAGCGCGGTCA
>NZ_JARJLM010000664.1 GCF_029335485.1 Cupriavidus basilensis | reverse complement strand
AATCGAATCCATGCAAGCCAACGAAATCGAAGACGTCATCATCTACTCGGACGGCGCCTGCAAAGGCAATCCCGGCCCAGGCGGCTGGGGCGCCGTGCTGGTCGCCGGCAGCAACGAGAAGGAAATGTTCGGCGGCGAGAACAACACCACCAACAACCGCATGGAAATGACCGCCGTGATCGAAGCGCTGCGCGCGCTCAAGCGGCCCTGCCGGGTCAAGGTCTATACCGACTCCCAGTACGTGCAGAAAGGCATCGGCGAATGGCTGCCCGGCTGGAAGGCGCGCGGCTGGAAGACCGCCGACAAGAAGCCGGTCAAGAACGCCGACCTCTGGCAGGAAATGGACAAGCTGGCCCAGCCGCACGATATTTCCTGGCACTGGGTGCGCGGCCATAACGGCCACCCCGGCAACGAACGCGCCGACGCGCTGGCCAACCGCGGCGTGGCCTCGCTGAAAGGTTAAGAAGCTTAAGAACGGGGATCAGGGCAGCCTTTCGCAGCCCGCTTCCCTCCTCCGGTTAAAATGCCCGCCATGCGACAGATCGTTCTCGACACCGAAACCACCGGCCTTAACGCCGCCAGCGGCGACCGCCTGATTGAAATCGGCTGCGTGGAGATGCTTAACCGCCGCCTCACCGGCCGGCACCTGCACTTCTATGTCCATCCTGAACGCGATATCGATGAAGGCGCGATCGCGGTGCACGGCATCACCCTGGAATTCCTGGCCGACAAACCCAAGTTCGCGGAAGTGGCCGAGGAGATCCGCGAGTTCGTCCAGGACGCCGAGCTGATCATCCACAACGCGCCCTTCGACCTTGGCTTCCTCGATATGGAATTCAAGCTGCTCGGCCTGCCGCCCTTCCGCGAGCACGCCGGCAACGTGATCGATACGCTGCGTGAAGCGCGCCAGATGTTCCCCGGCAAGCGCAACTCGCTCGATGCGCTATGCGACCGCCTTGGCGTCAGCAATTCGCACCGTACCCTGCACGGCGCGTTGCTCGATGCCGAATTGCTGGCCGAGGTCTACCTCGCCATGACGCGCGGCCAGAACTCGCTGGTGATCGACATGCTCGACGGCGGCGGCGAAGAGAGCGATGCCGTGGCCGCCACCGACCTCTCGCGCCTGGACCTGCCCGTGCTGATGGCCAGCGAGGAAGAAGCGACGGCTCACCTTGCCGTGCTCAAGCAACTGGAGAAACCCAGCGGCGGGAAAGTCGTGTGGAAGGAAGCGCCGGCGGTGCAGGCTGAGCCCGCCGTTGTGGCCGCCTGAAAGCCGACCAGGCAGCTTTTTACGGAAATTTCCAAAAAGGGCTTTACAAGATACAACGGCACTGACATAATCTTGTTTCTCTGCAGCACGGCAGCAACAACGCAGCAGCAGGGGTGGTTAGCTCAGCGGTAGAGCACTGCCTTCACACGGCAGGGGTCACAGGTTCAATCCCTGTACCACCCACCAGAATACGGTGAAGAGCGAAGGACTTGAGGCGATAGCCCAAGTCCTTTTTTCTTTGGTGCCGCAGGAATCCCTGCCATCGATTCGCAGGCCCTGCCTTGAGCACATCCCAGGCGTGCCGCCGTAGCCGCGACTCAATCCGCCCCCCCCTTCCAGGCCGCGCCCAAGCGTCCGTCATGCGAGGCGGAGGGTATGGAGAAGATTGCCCACCGCCACCAACCGGCGCCCCCCCTGTTACGTAGTCGTCCACTGTAATGAATGCGGCCATGTCTACGGTGTCCTGCCGCCCCAACCCGCACCATGACTATCCGGAGCGTCTTGCCGATGTCGTTGCGGCCGGCCAGTCCGCCTAGAAATTGACCACCGCCCCGCCTTCGGACGGCCGGTAGTCCAGCAGCCGGGACAATTCCCCCGCAGCACGCCTCACCTGCTCCACCATGCCGTCCAGCCGTTCCGGATCGATCCGCGAGGCCGGGATGGTGGCGCCGAGCGCGGCCACCACCTTGCCGCTGCGGTCCCGCACCGGCGCGGCGATGGTCGAGATACTGGTTTCGAAGAAGCCTTCCTGCAGCACATAGCCACGCTGACGGTCGCGCTGCACCATGTCGAACAGGGCTTCGACGGTCTTGGGCGTGCTTTCCGAGAAGACTTCGAGCTGCGCTTCGGGATAGAGCGCGCGCAGTTCTTCCAATGTCAGGTCCTCCAGCAGCACGCGGCCCAGCACGGTGGCGTGCGCGGGGAGGCGGGTGCCGACGTTGACCGAACTGGCGAACGGCGTGGGGGCCACGGACTTGGCCACGTAGACGATCGAGCGGCCGTCGCGTACCACAAGGTTGCACGGGTAGTTGATCTCGTCGCGCAGGCGGTCCAGCAGCGGGCGGCCGAGTTCGGTCAGCTCCAGCGAGGCGAGGTAGTCGAAGCCAAGGCGCAGCACCGCCATGCCGAGCCGGAACTCGCGTCCGCCGTCGGTGCGCTCGACAAAGCCCATCATCTCCAGCGTGGTCAGCAGGCGGAACACCGTGGAGCGCGGGACCTGGAGGCGGCGCGCCAGTTCGGCCGCCGACAGGGTTCTCTCGTTACGGCTGAACTCGCCCAGCAGGCGCAGGCCGCGCTCCAGGCCCGGCACGATGTACTTGTCCTGGAGATCGGTGGGCTCGACGGCGTCTGTCATGGTGATATATCTCTGCGAATGGAGTGCTTGGAGTGCGCTGGCTTTGCTATATGGTAGCGGCTTTGGGTTCAGCCCCGCCCTGCCGCCGTTGCGGGCTGCGCACCTTGCTCCCGATGCACCCGTCCGCGACTGTCCGATATAACACGCCCCGCGCCTATCCTCCAGCACTTCAGCCACCAATCCGTCCGGGACACGGTCATTGCCCCCCCTGTCGAGCACGGGTCGAGCCCCCACCCGCCATCTCGATCACTTCAAGTAATCGCGCAGCCAGGCGGCGCACTCGCCGGCGTGCTGTGCCGGCCAGCGCACGATGATGGTCGCGTTGGGCTGCCGCACTTCGATGCAGATGTCCGTCAGCGGGCCCCGCTCCATGCAAGCGCCGCTCGCGGCCTGGGGCCGGGCAAACAGCCGCGACCACCAGCCTGCGCCAGCCCGGCCGTTTTGAGCGCTGTGGGCCGGGCAGGCAGCCAGCCGCGCGGGCACCGCTCCCGCATCGGCGGCTGGCAGCTCAGTCACGGCTGGTCTTGCCGGCACATCGGTGTCCACCTCCGCTTGCGCTACGGCCGAACCATCCGGCGCCGGCACTGCCTCTTCGGCGATCGCAGCGGGCACCACCAGCCGCGCCGCCAGGTTGGCGCCGAACTCATCCCACATCCGGTCCGCCTTGGTCTTCATCACGCTCAGGCCGAAGGTGCCCAGGCGGCCCAGCACGTCCACGCTGATCTTCATGCGCAGCTCGGTCTGGCCGTCCGCCAGCCCGGTCAGGAAAATCTCGCTCGACTGCCTGAGCGAACTGGCCACCGAGGCGTCCTCGCCCGTGCCTTCGCTACGCAGGTAGTTGGGTGCGCGCATCTCGACAATATGGGTCTTGATCCTGAAGCGCGCGCTGACAAAGGCGATCTTCACCTGGATGTGCGAGATGTACTCCACATCGCTGACCACTTCGATCGACTGCATGCCCGGCACGCAGCCGCCCATCACGTTGGGATCGAGCAAGAGGGCCCACACGCGCGCCGGTGCGGCGCCGACGACCAGGGTTTTTTCAATTTCCACGCATTTTCTCCGCAGCGCACAGAATGGATTCGACGATGCCGACGTAACCGGTGCAGCGGCACAGGTTTCCATTCAGGCCAGCGCGGACTTCCTCTTCCGTGGGGTTGGGGTTGTGCGCCAGCATGGCGCAGGAGGTCATCAGGAAGCCGGGGGTGCAGTAGCCGCACTGCAAGCCGCCGCATTCCATGAAGCTTTGCTGCAACGGGTGCAGTTCGCCGCCGGCGCTCAGGCCCTCGACAGTGGTGATGTCGCGGCCGCGCGCCTGCACGGCCAGCATCAGGCACGACTTCACGACTTCGCCGTCCACCAGCACCGAGCAGGCGCCGCAGATGCCGGTCTCGCAGCCACGCTTGGTGCCGGTCAGGTTCAGGTCGTCGCGCAGCAGGTCCGACAGCAGGCGGCGCGCGGGGACGTCCACGCTGTGCGCCTCGCCGTTGACGGTCAGTTCGATATGAATCTTTTGCATGGGGGAATCCTTATTCCGCTGCCAGCCCGAACAGCGTGGCGATGCTTCTGCGCGCCACGGCCCGGACCATTTCGCGGCGATAGTCGGCATTGCCGCGCATATCGGAGATGGGCTCGATATCGGCGGCGACGATGTCCGCCGCCTCGGCCGCCACCGCCAGCGTGACTGCCTTGCCGGCAAGGAACGCCTCGGCGCGCCGCAGGCGCACGGGGATCGGCGTGGATGCACCAACCGCCAGGCGTGCCTCGATGCAGGCTGTGCCCGCGCGGCGCGCCAGCAGCGCCACGCTGGCCAGCGGACGATGCTCGGCCGCCGTACGCAGGAAGCGCGCATAGTGGCCAACCGCATCGGGAGCCATCGCCGGAATGCGTATCCCGGTAACCAGCTCGTCGGGCGCTAGCGCCGTGGTGTAGTAATCGACCAGGAACGCCTCCATTTCCAGCACGCGCTCGCCATTCCTGCCCGCGACCAAGACTTGCGCCTGCAAGGCCATCAGGCATCCCGGCGGGTCGGTGGACGGATCGGCATAGCAAAGGTTGCCGCCGATGGTGCCCTGGTTGCGCACCTGCGGATTGGCCACGCGCCCCGCCATGCTGGCGAGCATCGGGCAATGCGCCTGGACCAGCGGCGAGCGCGCGATCTGCGCGTGCAGTACCAGCGCGCCAATGCGCAGGCCGCCGCGCGGGTCGTACTCGATGTTGCGCAGCGCATCGAGCCGTCCGAGCGAAACGAGCTGGCTCGGCGCCAGCATGCGCTGGCGCATGCCGAGCATCAGCGCGGTGCCGCCGGCAATCACCCGGCACGCGTCGCCGAGATCGGTCAGCATGCGCACCGCCTCCTGCACCGAGGCGGGCTCCAGAAACTCGAAATCACGCATGGTGCGCCTCCTTGTCCATGCGCTCGCGCAGCGCGGCCAATACCTTCTCCGGTGTGATGGGCAACGATGTGATACGCACGCCGATGGCGTCGTAGACAGCATTGGCGATGGCGGCGGCGCCCGGCAGGATGGCGGTCTCGCTAGCGCCCTTGGCGCCATAGGGCCCGTTGGGATCGTTCGATTCCACCACCTCCGTGCGCAATGCGGGCACGGCATCGGCGGTGGGCATGGTGTAGTCGGCGAAATTGCCGTTCAGGATGCGGCCATCCTCGACCTGCAGGTGCTCGTACAGCGTCCAGCCGATCGCCTGCACGGTGGCGCCGTGCGTCTGCCCGTGCACCGCCAGCGGATTGATGGCCTTGCCGCAGTCGTCCGAGACGAAGCTGTCGATCACCGTGACCTGTCCCGTTACCGTATCCACCTCGACCTCAACGGCCTGCGCCGCAAACGAGTAGGCCGGGGCGATGTTGCCGTAGTAGCTGGCGTCGTGCATCACGGTTGGCGCATCGTAGGTGGCGCGTACCATCAGCCCCTCACCACCGTGGCGGAAGATATGCAGGCGCGCGATCTCGGCGAGCGTGGCCTGCCTGCCGGCGTCGTTGCGGGCGCGGATCACGCCGTCCGCGATCTCCAGTTCGTCGCGCGGCACGCCGAGCTTCTCCGCCGCAACGGTCAGCAGTTTCAGCCGGGCCTCGCGCGCGGCGCGCATCGCGGCGTTGCCTGAAATGATGGTCACCCGCGAAGCGAGCGAACCAAGGCAGAACGGCGCCGCATCGGTGTCCGGCGTGGAGACGGTGACGTGCGATAGGGGAATGCCCAGCTCCTGCGCGCAGATCTGGCTGAGCATGGTGTTGGCGCCCTGCCCCATATCGCACTCGCTGGTGAGCAGCATGGCGCGGCCGTCCTCGTTGACCTTGAGGACGATGGTCGAGCCGTCCCAGTTGCCCAGCGTGCGATTGCCGCTGACGTGCATCGCCGCCGCGATGCCTAGCCCGCGCCGGCGCGTGCCGGTGCGCCGCGAGGCATCGGCGCGGCGCGCATCCCACTGGATGGCTTCACGCGTTTGTTCCAGGCATTCCACCAGGCCGCTGCTGCCGATCTTCCAGCCATGCACGCTGGTGTCGCCCGAGCGGATGGCGTTGCGCTTGTGGACTTCGATGGGGTCCATGCCGAGCATCTCGGCCAGCATGGCGAGGTGGCTGTTCAGCGGGAACTGCATCTGCTGGCCGCCAAAGCCGCGGAAGGCGCCGCGCGGCGGATTGTTCGTGTAGGCTAGCACCGCGTTGGAACGCACGTTCTCCACGCGGTGCATATTGTCGCTGCGCATGGCGGTCACGTGCATCACGTCGCCAGCCAGGCCGGCATAGGCGCCGCACTCGGCCACGATCCGGACGTCCTTGGCGACGATGAGCCCTTCGGCGTCGAGGCCGATCTTCAGCCAGACCTGCGCCGGCACACTGGACCGCGCACCGAGAAAATCTTCCAGGCGGTTGTTGACGAAGCGCACCGGACGCGCCAGCCGGCTCGCCAGCAAAGCCGCGATCAGGCTGTTGTTCTCCTCCACGATCTTGGCACCGAAGCCGCCACCGGTGACCGCCTGGATCACGCGGATGGTGGACACCGGACGATCGAGCGCTTCGGCCATGCGGGCGCGCGCCAGGAAGACCGATTGCGTCGACACCCATACCGTCAGCCGGCCATTGCCATCCTGCGCGGCCACCGTGGCCATCGGCTCGAGGTAGCCCGGATATTGCGACTGCATGTCGTACGTCGCCTCGTAGACCACCGCCGCGCGGGCGAAACCGGCTGCGATATCGCCGCGCTCGATATGCATCTCGTGCGCGATATTGCGCGTGCCCGGATGAAGCTCCGCCGCGCCTTCGGCAAGCGCCGCTTCGGGACTGAGGATGGCGGGCAGCTCCTGGTACTCCACGCGGATCAGGTCCAGCGCATCGCGCGCGGTTTCCTCATCGACAGCGGCGACCGCCACCACCTCCTCACCCACGTAGCGGACCACGCCGGCGGCGAGGATGCGCTGTTCCTTGCGATGCGGGCCCCACAGCCGCGACGGCGTGTCATCGCCGCTCAGCACCAGTTTGACGCCGGGCAGCGCGCGCGCCGCCGCGGTGTCGATGCGCACGATGCGGGCATGCGGATACGGACTGCGCAACACCTTGGCGTGCAGCATGCCGGGCAATTTGATGTCACCCGCATACTGGGCGCGCCCCAGCACCTTTTCACGCGCGGTGACTTGCGGCGTGGATGTTCCCACTGTCGACGTGCTCAAGCCGACCTCCTGCTTGTCTGAAAACGATGAATGAACCGGCGCCAGCTGCGCCGCCGGCACGTCACTCGGCGCTGATGCCGAACTCCCTGATGACCTTGCCCAGCCGCTCGTAATCGGAGGCGTTGACCCTTTCCAGCACGCCAGGGGCGCCGCCCACCGGTACCGCGCCGAAGGTGGCCATCTTCTCTGCGACGTCAGGCATCCTGACGATGTCGTTGAATTGCGCGTTGAGCAGCTTCACCACCTCGGCCGGCGTGCCCCTGGGCGCCATCACGCCGTGCCACGCGCCCACGATGACGTCCTTGTAGCCAAGCTCGGACAGCGTCGGCACATTGGGCAGCAGCGGCGAGCGCTTCGGATCGGTCACCGCCAGCGCCAGCAGCTTGCCGGTGTTGATGTACTGCGCCACCGGCCCCAGCGTGACGTAGGCAAAGGTCACGTGGCCCGCGACGACGTCGTTGACGGCGGGCGCCACGCCCCGGTAGGGCACGTGCTGGATCCGCACGCCCGCGGCGCGGTTCAGCCATTCACCGGCGATGTGCATGGGCGAACCCGCGCCTGGGCTCGCGTACGTCAGCGGCTTGCCGGCTTTCGCCGCGGCGACCATCTCCTGCACGGACTTGATGCCGGCGCCCGGATAGGCCACCAGCAGCACGGTCTGCGTGCCGGTCTGGATCACCGGGGTGAAACCATGCAGCGCGTCATAGCTGGAACTGGCCGGAAGCTTCAATACCATCGGCGCCGTGGTGAACGGGTTGGGCGTGAACAGCAACGTGTAGCCGTCCGCCGGCGCGCGCGCGACCAGGGTATTGCCCAACACGCCGCCGGCGCCCGGCTTGTTCTCTACGATGACTGGCTGCTTCAGCCGTATCGACAGCTTCTCCGCATACATCCGCGCCATGGAATCGGTATCGCCGCCAGGTGGGTATGCCACCACGAGGGTGACCGGCTTGGCGGGATAGGCATGGGCAAGCGCGCTGCCGGCGCCCAGCACAACCGCGGCGGTCATCGAAACAAGGATCTGTCGTCGGGCAAGGTTCATCTTCGGCTCCTGTGGGGGCGCATCGCGTTTGCGGAGAAGGGCATCGCGAATGCAGTGTTCAGCACGATGAAAAGGACGGAAACGCATTCGATGTGCGTTTTATTGGTAAAACACTGACCCAGGAGAGAAACGTGACTACTATCGTAGATTGTGATTGTTGACTACTCAACTTACGTTAAACACCAATTGACATATCGGTTTGAAAGTAGATTTCTTCCAGGCCAGATACGCGGAGAGCCGCGTAGCCAGGCGATCGCCCCGTGAGACAATCGAGCCCCGATTACTCGCCGCCAGGCGTGCAGATCAAGAGACATGGATCAGATGAAGCGCGAAGCGAGCCCCGCGCAGGGCACCGCTGTGCAGCACGAAGCCGATAGCCCCTGGGAGGCGCTCGATGAGGAAGGAAGCGGGCTGGTCGTCGACGATTTCCTGACGACCATGCTGAGCCAGCTGGTGAACGCCTTGCGGCGCAGCGTTACCCTGCCCTATGCCGAACAGTTCGAACTCACCGTGCCCGAATGGCGCCTGCTGGCGCTGCTGGCGCCTGCGCGCCGCTTGCCGTTTGCCGAACTGGTGGTGCAATCGACCTCGGACAAGGCGCTGGTCAGCCGCACCCTGCGCCTGCTGGAAACCCGCGGGCTGGTGACGATCGACGCCGAGGGCAATACGCCGCGCAAGAAACTGAACTGCAGCATCACGCAGCAAGGCCTCGCGCTGCATGAGCAGGTGATGCCGCTGGCAAGGAAGAGCCAGGCAGCGGTGATCCGCCTGCTGGAGCCGGAAGAGCGCCGGGCGATGTACCTGGCGTTGAAGAAGCTGCATGGCTTGTGCGTGACGCCCGGGCGCAAGGACGCCACTCCGGGCGAGTGATGAGCGCTTGGCGGGCGACAGATGCGCCAAAACCGCCGGCCATGACGACGGCTTTGACTCCCTCTCGCCTCAGGGGAGAGGGTTGGGGAGAGGGGTGGCTTAGCTAGGAGCCGCGGGAAGCGAAGCCAATGGTGTAACCCAGCGCGGCGGCATTTGATACGCCCGCCCTCTCCCCCGGCCCCTCTCCCACAAGTGGGAGAGGGGGAGCAAACCACCGCAAGCGCTTGCCACCAGGCGCTTCGCGCGCCTCAGGCCTCGAGTTGCTCGAGCACCTTGCCCTTGGTCTCGATGCCGAGGAAGTGGATGGTCAGCGCGGCCACGAACGGCACCAGCGCGAGTGCATAGAAGGCGCTGCTGAGGTTGCCGGAGCCGATGGTGTTGGCAACCAGCGTCGGCGCGAAGATCGCCGCCAGCTTCAGCCACGCGCCGCCGAGCCCGCATCCCATTGCCCGGACGCTGGTGGGATACAGCTCCGGCGTGTACACATAGGCCGTGATAAAGCCGCTTGCCAAGAAACCCAGGGACAGCGCGCACAGGGTGGCCACGACATAAACCGATTCCGCATGGAACACCCCGGCCAGCGCGAGCGACAGCGCGCACAGGATGAACGAGACGTTGATCACCGGCTTGCGGCCCACCTTGTCGACCACCATCGCGCACACCAGCGAGCCGATCACGCCGAGCACGGAGGCGCCGGCGGCAAGGTTCAGCGCCAGTTGCAGCGGCGCGTGGTACACCGTCTTGTAGATGGTCGGCAGCCAGGTCGACAGGCCGTACTGGATAAAGCCGCAAGTGGCCCACAGCATCCAGACCGCCAGCGTGCGCCCGATATAGGCCTTGCCCAGCAGGTCCTTGACGCTCCGGCGCGGGTGTTTGTGGGTCATCGCGTCATAGGCGGACACATCGCCCAGCGGTGCCAGCGGCCCCTTGGCGCGGGCCTCGAATACGGCCAGCGCGCGATCCGCCTCGGCCAGCCGGCCCTTCTCCGCCAGCCAGCGCGGCGACTCGGGAATGGCCCGGCGCAGGATAAAGAACAGGATCACAGGGGCACCGCCGATGAAGTACATCACGGTCCAGCCGAAGCGCGGCACCAGCCATGCACCGGCCGCGTTGGAAATCAGCAGCCCGATCGGGAACACTACCTCGTACAGCAGCACGAAGCGGCCGCGCCCGTGCGCCCGCGTGACCTCGTTGATATAGGTGGCGGCCACCGGCAGTTCGCCACCCAGGCCGAGACCCTGCACGATGCGCAGCAAGGCGAAGATCTCGAACGAGGGCGCGAAGCCGCAGGCGATGCTCATCAAGCCGATGATGCCCGCGCTCCAGCCGATCGAGTGCAGGCGGCCGAAGCGTTCGGCCAAGGCGGGAAACAGCAACGCGCCGATCAGTTGCCCTACCGAAGGCGCCGCGATCAGGAAGCCGATCTGCGCTGGCGTCAGCGACCACATCGAGATCAGCAGCGGCAGCGTGGCGGCGATGGCGATCACGTCGAAGCCGTCGAAGAACGTTGCCAGGCCGATCAGCAGCCGCGCCCTGACATGCATGCCATTGCTGGGCAGGCGCTCGATGCGCGAGATGATCTCGCCGCGGGTGGGCCCCGCGGATGGACTTGCTCCGCCGGTCTCCGCGGCAGCAAGGGTGCCGCCGTCCGTCGTCATTCTGCTGGATAGGGTCGGCATGCCCTGCGCGTTCGCCTCGGCGGACGCGGCCTCTTGTCTCTGGATCAACACGGTGTTTCTCTTCTAAAGGGTCTGAGGCAGGCAGCCGCCTCGCGCTGGCGCATGGCGGGCTGTGCCGCGCAATCGCCGCCACCGTCCGCGCCGCGTTGTGCGGCGCGCGGTGGTCCGCTTACAGGTCCAGGACCAGGCGCTTGCCTTTACAGCCTGATACGCAAACCATCATGGTCTGGTTCGACTCGCGCTCGCTCTTGCTGAGCACGCCGTCGCGGTGTTCGGGAATGCCTTCCAGCACGCGCGTCTCGCACGAGCCGCATACGCCTTCCTTGCAGCTGTGCTCCACGGCAATGCCCGCTTCGAGCAAGGCATCCAGCAAGGACTTGCCTGCCGGCACCTTCAGCTCGCTGCCGGTGCTGGCGAGTGCCACGGTGTACTCGCCGTCCTGCACTGCCGCCACCGACGGGTCGGCCGCGAAACGCTCGATATGGACTTCGGGGTAGCCGTGCGCGGCGCAGGCGGCCTCGAAGGCATTCAGCATCGGGCCGGGGCCGCAGCAGTAAAAGTGCGTGGTGGCCGCCTGTCCCGCCAGCAGCGCCGGCAAGTCCGGCGGGCTGCCTGCCTCGTCGTCGAAGTGCATGCGCACCGCGTCGCCGTAGGCGGCCAGCTCGTCGGCAAAGGCCGCTTCCGCACGCGAACGCGCGCAGTAGAGCAAGGTGAACGAGCGCCCGAGTTCATGCAGCCGGCGCGCCATGCAGACGATGGGCGTCACGCCGATGCCGCCGGCCACCAGCACCGTGTGGGCCGCGCCCTCTTCCAGCGCGAAGTGGTTGCGCGGCGCCGCCACGCCGAGCGTGCTGCCCACCCGCAGCTGCTCGTGCACGTAGCGCGAGCCGCCGCGGCTGGCGCGGTCCAGCAGCACGCCCACCACGTAGCGGTCGCGCACTTCCGGCGCGCCGCACAGCGAGTAGCTGCGCACCAGGCCATTGCCCAGGTGCAGGTCGATATGCGCGCCCGGCGCGTACGCCGGCAGCTCGCGCCCGTCCGGGTCGCGCAGCTCCACGCTGACGATGCCACGCGCTTCGAAACGCATGGCCTGTACGCGCAGGGTCAGGGATTGGCTGGTACTCATGGCACTTCCTTGTGTTGCTATGGTGCTTTGTCTTGCCTTGTTGCCTGTACTGCCGCGCTGCGCTCAGCGCTTCTCGGTCAGGAACTTGCCCTGCGGGCCGCCCGCGTTCTTCTGCCTGCGCGTGTTGCCATCCAGCCCGCCTTCCACCGCCCACTCGGCGAACATGGTCGGGCCCGGCTCGAAATCGCGCGGCTCCCAGTGCGCATCGAGCTGGTCCTCGTCGGCGTAGTACTCGATCAGGCCGCCGGCCGGATTCTTGAAGTACCAGAAATAAGCCGACGAAATCGGGTGCCGGCCCGGGCCGAGCTGCGTTTCCCAGCCGCCGCGCGACACATGCAGGCCGCCGCCGAATACTTCATGGATGTCGCGCACGGTGAACGCCACATGGTTCAGGCCGCTCTTGGCCTGCGGCAGCTGCAGCAGGAACAGGTCGTGGTGGCCGCCGTCCGGCGCGCAGCGCAGGAAGGCGCCACGGCCCGGATAGTGGTCCGACGGCACGAAGCCCAGCTTCTCGGTGTAGAAGCGCTCGGTGGCCGCCACGTCCTTGACGAAGAACACCACATGCCCCACTTCGATCGGCGTGGCGCGCTCGTAGATCGGGCTGCGCTGGTTCAGGCGCGGCTTGTCGTTCCACGTGTTCATCGCGGCGCACTCCACTGCGATCTCGCGCTTGCGGGTCA
>NZ_JARJLM010000663.1 GCF_029335485.1 Cupriavidus basilensis | reverse complement strand
TCGGTGGACTATCTCGATGCACTATCATGACGCTGCTCCGTTTCGAACAGCCACTCATGACACAGCATTATTCCCAGCCTTCCACCCAAGCCCCGGCCAGCGCCGGCTCGCCGGACGATTACCTGCCAGGCATGCCCTACCGCCACTACAAGGGCGGTGCCTATGCCATCGCCGGGCTCGGGCGCATCGAGTCCGACCTGTCGCAGGTGGTGGTCTACGAGGCGATGCGGGACCGGTCCCAGCTGTGGGTCCGGCCACTGGATGTTTTCAGCCAAAGCGTGGATACGCCGCAGGGCCCGCAGCCGCGCTTCGCGCCGGACTGGCCCGCCGCGCTGGACTGCCTGGACTTCCTGCCGCGGGCGGCGGTGCTGCAGGTGCTGGCTTGCTACGATGCACCATACCGTCGCTACCATGATCGACAGCATGTGCTGGAGATGTTCGCGGTGGCGCAGGCGCGCGGCCTTGCGCTGACGCCGGCGCAGGCGCTTGCCGTGCTGTTCCACGACGCGGTGTACGTGCCGGGATGCGAGCACAACGAGGCCGCTTCGGCGGCGCTGATCGAGACCATGGCGCAAGGCGTCGATACGGCGGCGATGTCGCTGGCCGCGCGCATCGTGATGGATACCTGCGGACATCGCGCCTCGACGCCGGAATCTGCGCTGGTGCTGGATCTCGATCTCTATCGCCTGGCCGCGCCGGCGGCGGACTTCGATGCCTATACCCGCGCCGTATTCGAGGAGAACCGGACGCTGCTGGCCAACCGCTCCGGGCTGGCCGGCGATGCCCTGTACGCTGGCTTCATGCAGCGCCGGATCGCTTTCCTGCAGGCGCTGGCGCAACGTCCCCAGCTCTTCCTCAGTCCGGCCTTCTCCGATTGCGAAGCGCCCGCGCGGGCCAATATCGCACGCATGGCAGCGGGAGGCTGATCCGATGGTTGCTGCTCCCGTTCAGACGCTTGCCCTGGCGCAACCCGCCTCCGCCCCCTGGCTTACGCCGGCCACCGCGCTGGGCGTAGTGGGCCTGCTCGCCTTGTTCGCATTGTTGCTGTTATGCCTGGTGCGCGGGCTGTTGCTTGTGATCCGGCCGCTGGTGCGCCGCCTCGATAGCGCTCGCCTGCGCGGACACCTTGCACTGCAGGCCCGCCCGGGCCAGTGGCCGCGCCTGGTGCGCATGCTGGAGCGCGATATCGTGGAATTGCTGCTGCTGGCGCTGGGCGGCGTCCTGTTGCTGGCTTGCGCCGCTGCCTTGCTGTGGCTGGGCGAGTCCATTGTCGAGGGCGCACCGCTGGTACAGGTGGACCAGGCGGTGTACGCCCAGTTGCGGACCTGGCAGCAGGGCTGGCTGGATACGGTCATGGTGGGCCTGACCGAACTGGGCGGCGCGCGCGTTTCCGTGGCGGTGGGCGTGACCGTATTCGCCTGGCTGGCGTGGCGCCGTGCCTGGGTGGCGGCGGCGTATTGGGTGGGTGCGCTGGTCGGCGCCCGCGCTTGCGTGATGGTGCTCAAGCTGGCGCTCGAGCGTAGCCGCCCGGCCAGCATCTACGGTGGCCTGGAGTCATTCTCCTTTCCCAGCGGCCATGCCACCAGCAGCATGGTGACCTATGGTTTCCTGGCCTTCCTGCTGTGCCTGCGCCAGCCCTGGCGGGTGCGCATGCCGGTGGTCGCCCTGACCGCGGTGGCCGTGACGCTGATCTGCCTGTCGCGCCTCTATCTGGGCATGCACTGGCTTTCCGACGTGCTGGCCGGCTGCGCGCTGGGCTTTGCCTGGATCGTGCTGCTCGGCACCGCGTATGCCACCCTGCACGAGCCGGAGCGGCTGGCGCCGCTGTGCCTGGGCGCGGCCGCGGCGGCGGCGGTGGTGGTGGTCGGCGCGTGGATCGTAGCGTTCCAGCTGCCCGCCACAGTCGAGCGCTACCGCCGTGCGCTTACGGCTGAAACGGCTGCGCCGGCGGCAGGCGCGACACCAGCAGCTGATCGATCTTGTGATGGTCGATATCCAGCACTTCGAAGCGATAGCCTGCCACCTCGATGGCTTCCGATTTCTTCGGGATGCGCTTGAGCGTATAGATCACCAGCCCGGCGGCGGTATCCACGTAATCCTCGCCGGGCAGATCATCCAGTTCCAGCGCCTTCTTCAGGTCCACCAGCGGCGTCACGCCATCGACCAGCCATGAGCTGTCGTCGCGCCGCACGATCTGCTCGTCCTCGGTGGAGTAGATGATATTGCCCATCAGCGCGCCCACGATATCGTCGAGCGTGACGATGCCGACCACCAGCCCGTATTCGTTCATCACCACGCCGAAGCTCTGGTGCATCTCGCGAAAGCGCGTGAGCGATTCGGTGAGCGTCAACGTGTCCGGGATCACCAGCACGTTCTTGTTGTGGTGCTTGCCGATATTGCCGATGTTGCCGATCACGCCGGTGGAGTCGTCGGCCAGGAACATCTGCAGGATGTCTTCGGAATCGATATAGCCCAGCACGTCGTCGAGGTTATGGCCGCATACGGGATATTGCGCATGCGGGTGGCTGACGAGCTTGCGGCGCAGGCTGTCGGCGGACTCGTCCAGGCCGAGGTAGGTCACGTCGTCGCGCGGCGTCATCACCGCGGTGATGTTCTTGGCATCGAGCTCGAACACGTTCTCGATCAGGTGGATCTCATGCTTGTGGAGTACGCCCGCCTCCGCCCCGGCGTCGACCATGGCGGCGATGTCCTCCGAGGTGATCTGGTCGATCTGCTTGGTCGGCACGCCGAACAGGTGCAGCATGGCGTCGGCGGCGCCGTTGAATACATAGAGCAGCGGCTTGAAAAGCTTGATGAGCGTGAGCATCGGCCCGATCACCACCAGCGCGCAGGCTTCGGGGAACGTCATGGCGATGCGCTTGGGAATCAGGTCGGCGAACTGGATGAAGAGCAGGGTGACGATCAGGAAGGAACCGACATTGGCGATGCGCTGGGTGGTGGCGGCGTCAAGGTAGGGCAGCAATGCCGTCTGCACCAGGTCGGAGACATGCTTCTCGCCGACGATACCGGCCAGGATGGCGACGCTGTTGACGCCGATCTGCACGATGGTGAAGAAGTTGCCCGGCTCCTCCTTGAGCAGCATGATCTTGGTGGCGCGGTGGTCGCCACGCTCCGACAGCGTCTGCAGTTTGGTGCGGCGCGATGCGGTCAGCGCGATCTCGGATATCGAGAAGAAGGCACTGATCAGGACGAGGAGTAGCAGCAGAAGGGCGAACATAGGTTTGGAAGGGCACCGGTCAGGCGCTTTGATGATGGTGCACGGCGTACGGAACTGTCAAATTCTGCAAACGGCAGCGGCGCCGGCCGGCAAGGTGTTTCATTTCGGGGCGTGCTCGAAACTGACCGCTGGCGCTTCCAGCCGCTGCGGCAGGGTGGCCGCAAGTTGCAGTGCCGCATCGGCGAACTGCTCGCGCATATCGTCGGCCAGGCTGGAACTGCCGCGGTGGCTGGCGCGCAGCAGCTGGATCTCGAATGGCAGCGCCGGCTTCACTTCATGCAGCGAGACGCGCTCCGGGTTGGCTCCCAGCGCGGTGTACTGGTCCAGCAGGGTGAGGCCGAGGCCGGCGTCGACCAGGGACAGCGCCAGCGAGTAAGTCTGGACCTCCAGCGTGGAGCGCGGTTCGAGGGCATTGCGCGCCAGCGTCTGGCGCACCAGCAGCCCGAGCGAGCTGTTGTCGTCGTAGGCAATGAAGGGGCGCTCCACCAGGCGGTGCATCGGCACGTCGGCCCGCCGCCCGCGCGCCGACAGCGGTTCGCCGCGCGGTACCGCCAGCAGCATCTGCCCGCCGGCCACCGGTTCGCTGGCGATGGCCTCGTGGCGCGGCGGCGAGAAGGCGAATCCCAGGTCGATCTGGTTGGCCAGCAGAGCCTGCACGATTTCGTCGGTATGGTGGGTCAGCACCTGCACCTGGGTTTCGGGATGGCGCGCGCAGAAACGGCGCACGGCAGGCACCAGCAAGGGGCTGGCCAGGCTCGGCGTGGCCGCCACCCGGAGCCGGCCGGCGCCCTTGTGGCGCAGGCTTTCGGATACGCGGCGCACCCGCTCGATCTCGCCATAGAGCCGCTCGACATCGCCATATAGCGCGCTGGCCTCCGGCGTGGCCTGCAGCCGGCCTTTGACGCGGTCGAACAGCCGGAAGCCGAGCGTAGCTTCCGCATGTTGTAGCACGCGCGTGACCACCGGCTGGGAAACGTGCAGCAGCCGCGCGGCCTCGCTGACGGTACCGGTCAGCATGACGGCACGGAAGACTTCGATTTGTCGCAGTCGCATGGTGGCAGAGGGAGGGGATCCGGAGTCACCTATAGCTTAAAGACATATTCTTGCACGTATTCGCATTGGGCAAACGGACCTGCCTGATCTACCCTGCCCGGATCGGATCAAAGAGGCGGGTGATGAAGGTTGCAATCGTGGGGGCGGGGGTGGTCGGGATGAGCACCGCCTGGCGGCTGGCGGGCGACGGGCACGAGGTCACCGTGCTGGAACGGCGCGGCGGGCCGGGCGAGGAAACCAGTTTTGCCAATGGCGGGCAGCTCAGCTACAGCTATGTTGCGCCGCTGGCCGGGCCCGGTGTGCTGGCCAAGGTACCGGGCTGGCTGATGCGGCCGGATTCGCCCATGCGCTTCCGTCCGTCGGGCGATCCGGCGCAGTGGCGCTGGCTGGCGGCGTTCGCGCGGGCCTGCAATGCCCGCACCAGCGAAGCCACCACGCGCAAGCTGCTGCGCCTGGCCTTTTATTCGCGTGACCTGATGCAGGCGTTTGTCGACAGCCAACCGGTGGAGTTTGGATTTGCCCGGCGCGGCAAGCTTATTGTGCACCGCGATAAAGACAGTTTCGAGGCAGCCTGCCGCCTGCTCGACTATCAGGCCAGCCTGGGCTGCGAGCAACAGGCACTGGACCGCGATGCATGCGTGGCGCTGGAGCCGGCGCTGGCCGGCATCCGCAGCAAGATCGCCGGCGCGATTCATACCCCCAGTGAGGAAGTGGCCGACTGCCATCGCTTCTGTCTGGCGCTGGCACAGTTGCTGCGTGAGCGGCCCGGCGTGACGCTGCGTTTCGGTACCCGCGTGCTGGGCATCGAGCGGGAAGGCGATCGCGTGACAGGGGTGCGCACCGGATCCGGGCTCGAGCGGGCGGACGCGGTGGTGGTCGCCGGCGGCATCGGCAGCGTGGCGCTGCTGAGGCCCTTGGGCCTGCGCGCGCCGCTGTGGCCGCTCAAGGGCTACAGCATCACGGTGCCGCTCGCCGACGGCGCCAGCGCACCGCATATCAGCATCACCGACTTTGCGCGAAAGATCGTCTATGCCCGCATCGGCAACACGCTGCGCGTGGCGGGTATGGCCGACCTGGTGCGCGCAAGCAACGCGATCGACCCGGCCCGGATCGCCACGCTGGCTGGCGAGACGCGCGCCTTGTTTGGCGACATTGCGCCACGCTCCGGGGCAGATCGGCTGCAGCCGTGGGCGGGCCTGCGTCCGGCTACGCCGAGTGGCTTGCCCCTGGTGGGGCCGTCGCGCCTGCGCGGCCTGTGGCTCAATATCGGCCACGGTGCGCTCGGTTTCACGCTGGCGCTCGGCAGCGCGGGCTTGCTCGCCGATCGCCTGGCCGGGCGCAGGCCCGTCATCGAGGCCGAGGATTTTGCCGCAACGCTGGCATGAGCCGGCGCGGCCGCGCTTGAGTCGATCCGTGTTTCCTGTAGTGCCTTGCCTGTTTGTCTTGCTGAAGTTTGTCTTGCTGAATACCGAAGCGTCATCGAAGCATCATCAACACACCACGAGCCATGTCCCTGTCCAAGGAGAGCCACACAATGAAACCGCAAGCGCGTCCCAACCGATTTTCCCGTGGCCTGCTGAGCGCGGCCGTCCTGGCACTGGCTGCCGGCGCCGCCGGCAGCGCCTTTGCCGACGACGGCGACACGCTGCGCAAGATCAAGGACACCGGCGTGATCTCGCTGGGCTACCGCGAGTCGTCGATCCCGTTCTCCTACACCAACGGAAAGGACGTGATGGGCTATTCGCACGACATCCTGCTGCAGATCGTCGACAAGGTGAAGGCGCAGCTGCAGATGCCCAACCTGCAGGTCAAGCTGATTCCGATCACGTCGCAGAACCGTATTTCGCTGATGCAGAACGGCACCATCGACATCGAATGCGGCACCACCACCAACAACCTCGAGCGGCAGAAACAGGTGGCGTTCTCCAACAGCCTCTTTGTCTATGGGCTGCGCATGCTGACCAAGAAAGACTCGGGCGTGAAGGATTTTCCCGACCTGAAGGACCGCAATGTGGTGACCACTGCCGGCACCACGGATGAGCGCCTGCTGGTGAAGATGAATGGCGAGAAAGCCATGAACATGAACCTGATCAGCACCAAGGACCATGGCCAGTCCTTTCTGATCCTGGAGACCGGCCGCGCGGTAGCCTTCGTCATGGACGAGCCGCTGCTCTACGGCGAGCTGACCAAGGCCAAGAACCGCGACGAATGGACCGTGGTCGGCACGCCGCTGCAGACCGAGAACTACGCGTGCATGTTCCGCAAGGACGATCCCTCCTTCAAGAAGCTGGCCGACGGCGTGATTGCCGGCCTGATGAGCAGCGGCCGTGCCGAGCAGCTCTACCAGAAGTGGTTCCAGTCGCCGGTCCCGCCGCGCGGCATCAATCTCAACTATCCGCTTTCCACCGATATGAAGGACCTCTACGCGCACCCGAACGACAAGGCTTTCCAGTAGGCGATGGCAGGACAGGCGGCCGGGTGGGGAGGGCGAATCGTTATTGCTGTGTACTCGGGGTTTGCTGTAGGCTGAAAGCCGGACTACGCTCGGACTATGCTCCTGGCGTCGTCATGGGCTAACGCTTGCCGCAGCGGCGCGGACCGTGTTCGCGTCGCTTGTGCTGACTGGAGAACATATGCGATCGCTTCGTACTGGCTGCCTCGGGGCACTGCTTGCCGTTTCGTTGCTGGCCGCGGGCGCCCCGGCGCGGTCCGCCGATCTCCTGGACACCGTGAAGCAGGCAGGCGTGCTGAAGATCGGGCTGGAAGGTACCTATCCGCCTTTCAACTATCGCGGCGCCAGCAACCAGCTGGAAGGCTTCGACGTCGATGTGGCAAAGCTGGTGGCGGCCAGGCTGGGCGTCAAGCCGGAGTTCGTCACCACCGAGTGGAGCGGCATCATTGCCGGGCTGCAGGCTGGCAAGTTCGACGTCATCGTCAACCAGGTCGCGGTGACGCCGCAGCGCAGGCAGGTGCTGGATTTCTCCACGCCTTACGTCTATTCGGCCGCGCAGCTGATCCAGCGCAAGGACGACAAGCGACAGTTCAAGTCCCTCGATGACCTGAAGGGCAAGAAGCTCGGCGTCAGCCTCGGCAGCAACTACAACGAACTGGCCAAGTCGGTGCCCGGCATCGATGTCAAGACCTATCCCGGCGCGCCCGAGTACCTGCGCGACCTGGCCGCGCAGCGCGTGGACGCCGCGCTGAACGACCGGCTGATGATCGGCTACCTGATCAAGACGTCGAACCTGCCACTGCGGCCGGGGGCGCTTGTCGACGGCGGCAACTCCGAGGTGGCGATTCCTTTCCGCAAGGACAATCCCAGGTTCGCGCAGGCGATCGACCGCGCGCTGGACGAGGCGCGCAAGGATGGCAGCCTGGCCAGGATGTCGGTGAAGTGGTTCGGTAGCGACGTGACCAGGCCGGCGAAGTAGGGGCCGCCGGCGGCTGGGGTGCGAATGCCGCCGATGCCCCCTTGTGATTTCGCAGTACCGCCATGGCATGGCCGCTAACGCCATCGCCGTTGCCATGGCCGGCACGATCCAGGGCTTCCCATGTCCGCTCTCCAGCTCGTCGTCGATTCGCTGCCAGTGCTGCTGCAGGGCATGCTGCTTACCATCAAGTTCGCCTTGCTGTCGATGGCCTTCGGGCTGGCGATCGGCATCGTGGTCGCGCTGATGGGCATCAGCCACCGGCGCGTGCCGCAGGCGGTCGCGCGGGTGTACGTCAGCGTCATGCGGGGCACGCCGCTGCTGGTGCAGATCTTCGTGGTGTACTACGGCCTGCCGGGCATCGGCATCGCGCTGGAGCCCACGCCGGCGGGTGTGCTGACACTAAGCCTGAACGTGGGGGCGTACCTGTCCGAGAGCATGCGCGGCGCCATCCTCGGCATCCCGCGCGGGCAGTGGCTGGCGGCTTATAGCCTGGGCCTGACGCAACGCCAGACCTTGCGCTTCGTGGTGGGGCCGCAGGCGCTGCGGCTGGCGGTGCCCAGTTTGTCGA
Organism: Cupriavidus basilensis; assembly: GCF_029335485.1. Lineage (GTDB taxonomy): Bacteria > Pseudomonadota > Gammaproteobacteria > Burkholderiales > Burkholderiaceae > Cupriavidus > Cupriavidus basilensis_E. Next base: position 296 of record NZ_JARJLM010000663.1, on the reverse strand, counting down.
ACAGCCTGATCAGCCTGATCAAGGATACTTCGCTGGTGTCGGTGATTACGGTGACGGAGTTGCTGCGCACGGCGCAGGAGGTGATTGCGGCGACTTACCAGCCGTTGCCGCTCTATCTTGCCGTGGCGGGGATTTACTGGGTGCTGAGTACGGTTTTGGCGCAGGTGCAGCGGGTGTTGGAGCGGAGGTTGTCGTTGCCGGGGCGGCATTGAGAGGGCTTTGAATGATGCGATGGGTTTGCTGGCGTTATTTCTGGGTTTTGTAGGGGGCTGATGATGGTCTGCAGGGTGGTGTCA
>NZ_JARJLM010000662.1 GCF_029335485.1 Cupriavidus basilensis | reverse complement strand
TGAACTTGGTCACCAGGTAGCCATCGAAGGTCTCCTGGCCGCCTTCGCTGCCGATGCCGGAATCCTTGATGCCGCCGAACGGCGTCTCGGCCAGCGCCATGCCGAAATGGTTGATATTGACCATGCCGGCTTCCAGGCCGTTGGACACCAGCGTCGCGGTCTTCAGCGAGTTGGTGAACACGTAGGAGGCCAGGCCGAAGGGCAGGCTGTTGGCGCGGCGCAGCACTTCCTCGGCATCCTTGAAGCGCGTCACCGGCGCCACCGGACCGAAGGGTTCGTCGACCATCAGCTTGGCGTCGTCGGGCAGGTCGGTGACCACGGTGGGCGCGAAGAAGAAGCCCTTGTCGCCGATGCGCGATCCACCTGCCACCACCTTGCCGCCGCGATGGCTGGCGTCGTCCAGGAACTGCTCCATCGAGGCGATACGGCGCTCATGGGCGAGCGGACCCATCTGGGTGCCGTCTTCCAGGCCGTCGCCGACCTTGATCGAGCCGATCACTTCGGTAAAGCGCGCCAGGAATTTGTCGTAGGCTTTTTCCTGCACGTAGAAGCGCGTGGGCGACACGCATACCTGGCCGGCGTTGCGCAGCTTGAAGCGCGCCAGCATCTCGGCCGCCGGCTCGATGTCGGCGTCGTCGAACACCAGCACCGGCGAGTGGCCGCCCAGCTCCATGGTCACGCGCTTCATGTGCGCGCCGGCCAGCGCCGCCAGCTGCTTGCCCACCGGCACCGAACCGGTGAACGAAATCTTGCGCACGATCGGCGATTCGATCAGGTAGGTGGAGATTTCTCCCGGCACGCCCCACACGATGTTCAGCACGCCCGGAGGCAGGCCTGCATCGTGGAACAACTGGGCCAGCGCCACCACCGCGCTGGGCGAGTCTTCGGGACCCTTCAGGATCAGCGTGCAGCCGGCGCCGACCGCCGACACGATCTTGCGGATGGCCTGGTTGAAGGGGAAGTTCCACGGCGTGAAGGCGGCGCACACGCCGATCGGCTCGCGCACCACGATCTGGCGCACATTGGGCTGGCGCGGCGGGATGACGCGGCCGTAGATGCGGCGGCATTCCTCGGCGTGCCACTCGGCGTGTTCGGCGCAGATCATGACTTCGCCGATGGCTTCGGCCAGCGGCTTGCCCTGGTCCAGCGTGATATTGCGGCCGATGTCCTTGGCGCGCTCGCGGGTCAGTTCCGCCACGCGGCGCAGGATCCTGGAGCGCTCCAGCGGCGAGGTCTTCTTCCAGCTTTCAAAGGCGCGCTGCGCCGCGGCCAGGGCACGGTCGAGGTCGGCGCGGCTGGCGTGCGGCAACTTGCCCAGCAGTTCCTGGGTAGAAGGGTTGATGACGTCCTGCTCGCGCCGGTCCCCTCCCTTGACGAATTCCCCGTCGATGTAGAGGGCGAGATCCTGGTACATGCCTTTCTCCTGGTGAGTGTAGCCTGCGGCATGCCGTGCAGGCTGCGCCGCCGAGGAAATGCTGGCCCGGCGCGAATGGACTTGGCCAAAAGGCGTTCCGCCCGCGTGAGCGATGCTGGTGAAACGGCAAGCTTAACGCGTCGGCCGGATTTTTGCACGGACAGGCGGGATCTGCATTCCATAAGATGGAATGGTGGTTTTGCTCTGTGTAAATCGATCCATTCGGCGGCGAGACGGGAAAACATCGCAACGCAAACAGCCGCTATCCGGCGCGCAGGGCATGACAGCGCGAATGCCGCGCGACATGTCCTTGCTGGCGGCGCAACGGTCGCAGCCGCCCATCGCCAGCGCGCGACCGATGCTCAGCGCGGCTGGGCCGCACGCCACTTGCGCAGCCTGGCGCGCGCGTTCTCGTAGGGCGAAGAGGTATTGAACTGGATCATCCGGCCCAGCGTGTACTTGCCGTACCACGGCTGGCCGTAAAGCGATGCGTCGTCGTGCGCTTTCACGAGAGCCACGATCCTGGCATTGGCGCCGGCCAGCCTGGCCAGCAGTTCCGGGTAGGGCAGGCCGGCGTAGTCCGCATAGAACTTCTGCGCCAGCTTGCCCAGTTCATTCCATTTGAATCCGGTTTCCGGGAAGTCGACTTCCAGTCCTTGCGCGTGCCGGGAAGTCCAGCGCAATACCAGGGCGTTCCAGCCGATCAGGTAGGAAACCAGCTCGCACACGCTCATGTGCGTTCCCTTGGCATGGCCTTCCAGGGTCCGCTCCGATGCCAGCGCGGCCGGCACGGTGTCGAGCTCCGCCGTGAGCCTGGCGTAGTTGTGCTGGATCGCGGTCAGCAGTTGTTCCCGATTGGTAGGAATGGTCATATGGGGACTCACGTCGATAGCGCATCATAGCGGAGGCGCCCTGGCCGGGCCAGGCCGGCAGTTGCCGTGAACCGGCGATGCGACGGTACCAGGGTTCAAGTCACCAGGACAAAGGGGGGTGCGTTGCCCGACGCCGACAACACTTGCGCCACCGAAGTGCAGGTGAGTCGCAACACGATAAACATAATAACGGTTATGATTTAACAATTGTATTGCTTGCTCGTTGCAGCACTGGGAGCGTTTCATCATGCAGGGACCATTGCCACCACTGTCGAGCCCGCCTTGGCTCGCCGGGCCGGGTGCGCGGGGATTGTCGTCCTCGGCCGGCCCGCTGTCCGATTTTCGGTATCTATTGTTGCTGCAAGCCGTTGCGGCGTTTTGCCATCCGGTCGGCGCACGGCGCTGGTGGCTCAAGCGCATCAAGCTGGTCGGCAGGTCCATGTTCCGCCGAATGGCGGTGCGGTCGTGGCTGCGCTCGGTGGCATCGTGCGGCCTGCTGCGACGTGTCGCGGCGGCGCGGCCGGTGATGCTGGAGCGCCCCTTCCGGCCGCTGGCCCGGCTCGGGCTGGGGTTCGATGAGCGCATGCGCATCGTGCTGGAGCACTACCGCATCATGCATGCCAGGCTGCCGGTCTCCGTCAGCGAGCGAATCTGCCTGTCGGGCGGGTTCGGCTGGCAATTGCCCGGTACGCCGTACGTCCTGCGACTGGCCGACTCCGGTCCCAACCCCAAGGAGGGCGAGCTGGCCTTCTACTGGCTGGATCAAGCGCGCGGCGCCTGCCTGGCGCAACTGAGCTTCTACCTGGCGCAGGGCGAGGAGGGCATCGAACTGTTCGTCGGCGGCCTGCAGGGGCCGGCGGCCGAGGCCAGCCGCGCCTGGATCCGCGAGGCCACGCGCGCCTGCGACGGACTGCGGCCGAAGGATGCGGTGAAGAACGCGCTGCTGGCGCTGGGTGTCGCGCTGGGCGTGACGCGCGTCGTCGCTGTCTCGCGCATGAATCATGTCGGCCGCCAGCGCCGCACACCGCGCACCATCCTCGCCGACTACGAGAGCTTCTGGGCAGAGGCCGGCGGGGAGGGGTTACCCTGCGGCAACGTGGAGGTGCCCGTGGCGCAGCCGCGGCGGGACTTGATGTCGCTGCCGTCGAAGAAGCGCGCCGCCTACCGGCGCAAGCTGCAGCACATCGACGCCATCGAGGCTGTGGTGCGCGGCTGGCTGTGTCCCTGAGCGCAATGGCGAGCGGACCGGTTCCAGTCCAGGCCTAGCCAGGCAGCGTTCTGGCTCACCCGCCTGCTCCGCATGCCGGCCTCCGCTACATGCAGGCAGCTACTTGGGTGTTCTATCCCCCCTTCTTGCAGCCCCAGTCTGCCGCCCACCGACACACACCATGAATTCCGTTTGCCGAAGAATCCTGCTGATCGCGGGTTGCCTTATGGCCTTCCCGGTCCTGGCACTGGCAGCCCCGGAACTCCATCGGACAAGCAGGTCTGATGGCAGCACGATTCACTGGTACCTCGACAGGCCGCCGGGAGCGACAAAGACCGGGTTGATTGTGCTGGCACAAGGATCGGGATGTCTATCCGTGGCACACAACGCCAACCTCTCGGCAACGAGATCGGCCTTCGCTGGCGTTACAGCGATCACAGTCGAAAAGTATGGCGTCACACCTGGCGACCGACCGCGCAACGAACATGGTGACTGTTCCCGCGAATTCCGCGAGCATCACACTGTCGCGCAACGCGTAGCCGACTATCAGCAGATCATCTCCACCTTGCATGCCGCGCCATGGTGGAACGGCAACCTGGTTCTCTTTGGGTGCTCGGAAGGCGGACTTGTCGTCGGCATCCTCGCTGAGCGAGTGAAGGCGAGGACTACCGTTCTTCTCTCGGCGAGAAAGCTAACCAAGACAACAAGCCAGGGGCACTGTCCATGCCGGTGTCCTGCATGACAAAGCGATCATTCAACCATGAGGGTGCACCTTGCCGTCGAAAATCACTGTAAACGGCGAATCCTTCAACGGTCCGAACGGGGAGATCACCGCCACCAGGATGACACTCTCGTGGTTGCACGCCCACGCTGTCGAAGTCTTCCTCGGCGCATTCTGCACCGTGTTGATTGCCCTTGCCGCGCTCTATCTCGCCGGCGTCCTGAAAGCCCGCGTGCCAGCGACGCGCATGTGGCGGACAACCGCCGCCTACGCTGCGGCGCCCCTTCTCGCCACAGTCGGCCTGGCGCTTGCGGCGACAACGCCCTGGGCAAGCGCGCTTCTGCTGCCGATCTACGTCGAAGTAGCCGTGGTCGTGTTGCTGACCCGTGTGTTGGCATGCGGCATTGCCTTGCTATTCAAGCCGGCAGTCTTGCTGGATCATGCCCTCCGATTCGTTTCACTGGTGACTGGAGTTGTCGTAGCCATACAGTCACTGCAGCCTCCACGGGAGTTGATGCAGCCGATATCGGCCCTCGAGTTGAACATTGGCGCCTCGAAGATCAGCGCCGAAGGCCTTCTTAACGGTGCTACCTTTGGGGTCATCGTATTCATTGTCGCGCTGTCCATCTCCAAGGCTGCAGAGAAGAGCCTGCTCCGGAGCCAATCGCTTCCCCACAATCTTCTGCTAGCGCTGGCCAACATCAGCCGAACTGTCATCTGGTGCGTGGCGATCGGACTGACGCTGATTGCCATCGGCATCGACGTAACGACGATGGCAGCCTTCGGGGGCGCCCTCGGTATCGGCCTCGGCTTGGGACTGAAGAGGCTCGCCTCGAGCTACGTCAGCGGCCTTATCATCCTGTTCGAGCAGTCCATTCGCATAGGAGACACGATATCCACCGGCGCCATCAAAGGGCGGGTCACCCGACTGAACGCACGGTACACCATGATCCGCTCCAGCGACGGCGCTGAAGCGGTCATACCGAACGATGTCCTGACCTCCACCTCAATCGTCAACGAAACCTGGTCGGATCGCCAGGTGAGACTCGAAGCATCCGTTCTCATCCAGCCGGATGGTGATGTGGCAAGTGCAAAAGCCTGCATTTACGACGCGCTCGTAGCCCAGCAGAGGATACTGCCCGAGCCGGCCCCCTGTGTCTATGTCGCGGCCATCGAGCGCGGCGGCATACGTCTGGAGGCCCACTTCTGGATCGGAGATCCAGACAATGGCAAGCTCAACGTCATCTCGGACGTCAATGACTTCATCCTGGATCGCCTCCGGCAAAAGGGGATTGCTTTGTCGCATGGCGTTGACGCAATGTGCCTGCGGTCTTCATCAAGCATCAGCCGCCCTTGTCACTAAGGGTATGAGCGCGTCCCTGCCGGATCGGATGACGGCGCGAGGGATACGTTCCTACCGTTCTCTTGGTCCCTGAGTTGGGGTAATTCGTACTTCGGCATCGTGGTGGGGCCGGAGGCCAGGCGCTTCTGATGCCTTCGCGTAAACACTAGCTCCCCCGAAAACATAATAACCATTATGATGTTTTTAAGAAATCCGATCCATCCACGACCATCTCAGGAGGACATCTTGAGTCCAGCACCACGGTTTGCCCGCGTTGGCCATGTCAGCCTCGCCTATGAAGCGCTGGGATCCTCCACGGCACCGCCCGTAGTGCTGATCCACGGACTCGGCCAGCAACTGACGGGCTGGCCCGACACCCTGGTGGCCGCCTTGGTGCATGCGGGCTACCAGGTGATCCGGTTTGACAATCGCGACATAGGCCAGTCAAGCCGGCTGAGCGGCAAGCCCCGTCTGGCATGGCTCTACCTGCGAGCCCAATTCGGCCTCGGAGGCCGCGCACCTTACAGGCTGGATGACATGGCCCACGACACGGTGAGCCTGATCGACCAGCTTGGTCTTGGGCCAGTGCATCTGGTGGGCGCATCCATGGGCGGAATGATCGCCCAGATCGTCGCGGCACGCTTCCCGGCTGCGGTTCGCTCGCTGACCTCCATCATGTCGAGCTCCGGAGACCCTCGCCTGCCCAAGGCCAGGAAGGATGTGTGGAAGCTGATCCTCAATCCGCCGCGAGATCCCTCGTTGGAAGAGGAGATCGCGTACACCGTCCGCACCTGGGAACGGATAGCCAGTCCAGGCTATCCGACCGCGCGCGGCGTGTGGCTCGAGCGCGCAAAGCACGACCTCGAGCGCAACGCACCTGCCGCGCACGGGACCGAAAGGCAGTTCGCCGCCATCCTGGCCTCGGGCTCGCGGGTTCCATTGCTGGGCCTGATCGACACGCCGACGCTGGTGGTACACGGCGCGCAAGACCCGCTCGTGCCCGTCGCGGCCGGACACAGCACCGCCCGGCACATACGGGGGGCAAGCTTTGAATGCATCGAAGGCATGGGCCATGACTTCCCCGAGGCGCTGATGCCAAGGATATCAAGGCGCATGGTCAGGCATTTCCTTGAGGCCGACAGTGCATCGCGTGCATTCGCCTCGCAATACGGATGCGTGCATCAAGCAACCAGGGACTCGTTACGCTCATCAATCGGAGAACCAGCATGAAGGTATTGGCACTTGGAGGCTGCGGCCTCATGGGCCGGCATTTTGTGGAGACCGCGATCCTGCTCAATGCCTTCACCCGGCTTACCGTGGCCGACAGGAATGCCGTTGCCGCGCACCAGTACGTGGCGGGGCTGGCGCATCCGGCCATCGACGCCCTGGCCGTGGATGCCCGTGACCGCGCGGCCTTGACGGATATCCTTCGATGCTACGACGTCGTGGTGTCGACCATAGGCCCGTATTATCTCTTCGGCACAATGGTCTTGGAATGCGCAATCGATGCGGGTTGCCACTACATAGACATCTGTGACGATCCGGAGCCAACCCTGGCCATGCTGGACTTGCATCCCAAGGCAAGGGCCGCAGGCGTCACCGCTATCGTCGGCATGGGCGCGAGCCCTGGGGTGGCGAACCTGCTGGCCAGCTCGGCGATCCGCAACATGGAGGCACCGCATCGTGTGGTCACCACCTGGGGGAGCGTCTCACGCGCCCAGGAGGAGGCCAACGCGGATACCGATCTGGGCGCGGCGCTCGAACATTGGATCGAACAGCTCACGGGGAGCATTCCGGTGTTCATGGCCGGGCGTATCGCTACCGGGACGCCGCTGGCGGAGGTCGTGCTGCACGTGCCTGGCGTGGGCGCAGTCAAGGCCCATACCGTGGGCCACCCTGAGCCTGTCACGTTGCCGGGCACGTTCCCATCCATCCGCGAAGGTGTCAACGCGATGGTGCTCTCGCATGGGCTGGTCGGTGTGCTGAAAATCGTGCAGGCGCGCGTCGACAAGCACGGGCAGACCGTTGAGCAGGCGGCCAAGGTGCTGCGCGGCATCGTGCTCAAGAAGGACATATCCGGGCTGTCTTTCGGAGAGTCCATGCTTTTGCTTAAGAGCTCGCTCAAGGAATCGATCTTCGGCCGACGCTATATCCCTGCGGAAATGTCAGCGATTGTCGAGGGGAAGCGCCAGGGCCAACGCCATGTATGCAGTGCCTGGCTGAACGGGGAAATCCCCGGCGGCATGGGCCCCAACACTTGCATCCCGACAGCCATTGCGCTGCGCATGCTGGCCGAGCAGCGAATTGAGAAAACGGGAGTCTATGCCCCCGAGGCAGTGATTCATGCCGAGGCTTTTTTTTCCCTTTTGCAGCCATTCGTCCGGATACGCGACGCCAGCCAGCCCATCGTGGTCCTTCGGGAGGCGTTGTTGAAATAGCCGTCCTGACCAAGGCGCCGCAGTCTCCCTATTGCAAGCTCTGGAGAAGATATGCACCCGGTTCAATCGCAAGATTCAGTGCTCCGCCCTGCCTGCCGCGGGATTCGCATCAGGCCTGCCGCCCTCGCCTTGGCGGCGTGCCTTTGGGCTCAGGCGACGGCGGCGCAGACAGCGTCGGCGGCGACGGGATTCGAGGGCTTGTGGCATACCGAAGACAAGTCGGTCATCGAACTGAAGCCTTGCCCCAAGGCCGGCCAGTTATGCGGCTACATCGCGTGGTCCAGGGAGGGCGGCACGGATCAGGCTAATCCCAATGCGGGACTCCGGAATCGCTCCATCTGTGGCCTGCTGATTCTCGAGTTGCATCAGTTCGACGGAACGATGTGGAAGGACGGCTGGGTCTACGACCCCGAAGAGGGCAAAACCTACAAGGCCGCGCTCCGCAAGCGGGACGGCAAGCTCTTCCTGCGCGGTTTCGTGGGCGCGGAAGTCTTTGGCGAGACCGAGACCTGGACCGCCGCGGCCGGCTCGGAACAGACCTGCAGACCTTGAGGAGTTGCCTTGAACCCTCGCATCCCCATTCTCTTGCTCACGCTCGCTGGCGCAGGAACGGCGGTTCCGGCCCGGTCCCAGTCCAGCATTGACGCCGCCGCACCGGACAGTCCCGCGTTCA
>NZ_JARJLM010000661.1 GCF_029335485.1 Cupriavidus basilensis | reverse complement strand
GGTTGCCCGGCCCTGCCGGCTCTCGCGTGTGATGTAATTGCCGCATCGCGGGCCGCCTTGTCCCTCGCCCCATCGCTTTCTTCGCTTCGTCGCCCCATCGCCATGACCGCCACCACGCATTCCAAGAACTTCTTCCGCCTGGAAACCCATCTCCAGTCGCAGACGGGCCGGGCCATCGGCGATTTCAAGATGATCGAGGACGGCGACACCGTGCTGGTGTGCCTGTCGGGCGGCAAGGACTCGTACACCATGCTGTCGGTGCTGATGGCGCTGCAGAAGCGCGCGCCGGTCAAGTTCAAGCTGATCGCGATGAATCTCGACCAGAAGCAGCCGGGCTTCCCCGCGCACATCCTGCCCGCCTACCTGAAATCGGTGGGGGTGGAGTATGTGATCGTCGACGCGGATACCTACTCCATCGTCAAGGAGAAGGTCCCCGAGGGCAAGACCACCTGCTCGCTGTGCTCGCGCCTGCGCCGCGGCGTGATCTACCGTACCGCCAAGGAGCTTGGCGCCAACAAGATCGCGCTGGGCCACCATCGCGACGACATCATCCAGACCTTCTTCCTGAACCTGTTCTTCGGCGGCAAGATGAAGGCGATGCCGCCCAAGCTCGCCACCGACGACGGCCAGCATATCGTGATCCGTCCGCTGGCCTACTGCGCTGAGAAGGACATCGCCGCCTACGCGCGCGCCATGGAATATCCCATCATCCCGTGCAACCTGTGCGGCTCGCAGGAAAACCTGCAGCGCAAGAAGGTCAAGGAGATGCTGGTGGAGTGGGAGCGCCAGAACCCGGGCCGGACCGACAATATCTTTGCCGCGCTGCGCAGCGTGGTGCCCTCGCACCTGGCCGATACCGAGCTGTTCGACTTCAACGGCCTGGCCACGGGGCTGGCCAAGGTGGATGAGAACTCGCTGTTCGGCGAGACCACCTTCTCCCAGCAGCCCCTGGTGTTTGCCGGCGGCATGGAAGAGAACAAGCTGGAGTTCGTGCGCTTCGAAAAATCCGCGCCGGCCAGCCCGGAGCAGGCCGGCGCCGAATAAGCCAGCGGCGCACGCCAGTCCGCGCGGGCTGGCTCAGTTCTCCGCGCGTGCCGGGTTTGCCGCCGCCGCGCCGGAGGGGCGCTCGCGCATCAGCGCATTGGCGTCGTCGATCCATTTCCGCAGGCGCTCGGCGGCGTGGCTCTTCTGCTCCGCCGTGGCCAGGTTGGCGATGGTCGCGGTGAGGGCAAGGCCTGCCTCGTTATCTGCCTCGCGGCGCGCGTTGCGCTCCTGGCCCGGCGGGTTCTGCCAGTGGTCGCCGTAGCGCTTGAGCATGGCGAGGACCTGGGCCTTGGGCGGATGCTCCGCCTGCACCTGGCGCACCAGCGCCAGCCATTCCTGCTGGCGCTTGATGCGCTCGGCGTAGCGTGCCTCGGCGCCTTGCGCCACGGGCGCGATGGCACGCCGGATGGTGGTTTCCTGGTCGCTCGAGAAGCGCCCATAGATCAGCCGCGCATAGTCCATCACCTTGTCGAAGCGAGCCTCCTCGCGCGCCTCCGGGTCCGGGCGCAGGTATTCCTTGCGGTATTTGGCGTTGGCATCGGCGAATTTCTTTTCCATGCGGGCGATCTGCTCGGGCGTGAGCGTCAGCAGCAGGTCGGCCACGTCCGGCGCGCAGCGGTCGAAGGCCACGCGCGCCAGGCGGTGGGCACCGTCCTGGATCCTGCCCACCGCCTCCGCGGAAACCGGCTGCTGCACCATATTCCTTGCCCGCCCCAGCAGGCCGGCGATTTCGGGCAACTGGTCCGTGCGGTGCCAGGCGAAGAAGCGGGCGATGGCGTCGCGGGTGAGCGGCTCCTGGGCGGCGGAGACATCCACATAACTGTCGATCCACCAGTAGGCCAGGCGGTCGCCTTGCTGGTAGCCCAGCTTCATGGCATTGCAGGCCGTCAGCCCGAGCACCGCGCAGGCCAGCAAGAGACGCCGCAGCCGCTCCCCTCGCAGGAAGGGAAATGGCGCCAAACGGCGAAAAACCCACATGATAGAATCCTTTTCCGCACGTCCAGGCGCCCGTTTGCGCGCGCTATCCCCGACCGGCGCAGGCGCGATCGCCTGTCCCGGGGGCTGGGCCGGAACCGGGGCCAACGCTGCAGACCTCCGGCCTGTCCGAGAGGGAGCTTCAAACAGGTTTTTGGACACACTCACTTAGGACCCTCCTTGTGAATATCGTCATTCTCGCTGCAGGCATGGGCAAGCGGATGAACTCCGCGCTACCCAAGGTGCTGCATCCGCTCGCCGGCCTGCCGCTGCTTGCGCATGTGATTAATACGGCACGCAAGCTGTTGCCGACACGGCTGGTTGTCGTGGTCGGGCATGGGGCCGAGCGCGTGCGCGAGGCGGTCGGTGCCGACGACGTCGCCTTTGCCCTGCAGGCCGAGCAGCTCGGCACTGGCCACGCCGTGGCGCAGGCGCTGCCTTTGCTGGACGACAGCCAGCCCACCCTGGTGCTCTACGGCGACGTGCCGCTGACCGAGGCCTCCACGCTGCAGCGGCTGGTGGCCGAGGCCGGCGGCGAGCGCTTCGGCATCCTCACCGTCGAGATGGATGATCCCACGGGCTACGGGCGTATCGTGCGCGAAGCCGGCAGCATCGTGCGCATCGTCGAGCAAAAGGATGCCACCGAGCCGCAGCGCGCCATCCGCGAAATCAATACCGGCATCATCATGGCGCCCACCGGCCACCTGCGCCGCTGGCTGTCCACGCTGCGCAACGACAACGCCCAGGGCGAGTACTACCTGACCGATACCGTGGAGCGCGCGGTAGCCGACGGCATCGAGGTGGTCTCGGCCCAGCCCGGCGCGCTGTGGGAGACGCTGGGCGTCAACAGCAAGGTGCAGCTCGCCGAGCTCGAGCGCATCCATCAGCGCAATCTGGCGCAGCGCCTGCTCGAGGCCGGCGTGACGCTGCTGGATCCCGCGCGCATCGACATCCGCGGCGAACTCACCTGCGGGCGCGATGTCACCATCGACGTCAACTGCGTATTCGAAGGGCGCGTGCACCTGGAAGACGGTGCGCACATCGGCGCCAATTGCGTGATCCGCAACAGCACCGTCGCGTCGGGCGCGCGGGTTCAGCCCTTCTGCCATTTCGAGGACGCCAGCGTTGGCGCGCAAGGCCGCATCGGCCCCTATGCGCGCCTGCGCCCCGGCACGGTACTGGGCGAGGACGTGCATATCGGCAACTTCGTCGAGGTCAAGAACAGCCAGTTCGGCGCGCACAGCAAGGCCAACCACCTGGCCTACGTGGGCGACGCCACGGTCGGCTCGCGCGTCAATATCGGCGCCGGCACCATCACCTGCAACTACGACGGCGCCAACAAGTTCCGCACCGTGATCGAGGACGATGTCTTCATCGGCTCCGATACGCAGCTGGTTGCGCCGGTGACGGTGGGGCGCGGCGCCACCATTGGCGCCGGCACCACGCTGACCAAGGATGCGCCGGCAGACAAGCTGACCCTGTCGCGCGCCAGGCAGATGACGCTCGATGCCTGGAAGCGGCCGGTCAAGCAGGCCAAGAAATGAACCCGGCCACCGCCTGGCCGGGCTGAGGCCTGGCGGCGGTGGCAATCCGCGGTGGGCGGCATTGCCGTCCCCGCGCCAATTATCCGGTGCGGCAATGGCCGCACCTTGTGGGAGAAGACTATGTGCGGCATCGTCGGCGCGGTTTCCACGCGCAATATCGTTCCTGTCCTGATCGAAGGCCTGCGCCGCCTGGAGTACCGTGGCTATGATTCCTGCGGTGTGGCGGTGGTGCGCGAGGGCGCGCTCGAGCGCGCCCGCACGGTATCGCGCGTGGCCGACCTTGACGAGCAGACCCGCGCCTCCGGCCTGTCCGGCCTGACCGGCGTGGCGCATACCCGCTGGGCCACGCACGGCAAGCCCGACACCACCAACGCCCACCCGCACTTTTCGGGCGAGACCATTGCGCTGGTGCACAACGGCATCATCGAGAACTACGAGCCGCTGCGCGAAGAGCTGCGCGCCGCCGGCTACGGTTTCGAGTCGCAGACCGATACCGAGGTGGTCGCCCACCTGATCCACCAGGTCTACACCTATCCCAGCAGCGCCACCCGCGGCGACCTGTTCGCCTCGGTGCGCGCGGTGACCAAGCGCCTGCATGGCGCCTATGCCATCGCCGTGTTCTCCAAGGACCATCCGGAGCGCGTGGTCGGCGCCCGCGCCGGCTCGCCGCTGGTGGTGGCGCTGGGCGAGAACGAGTCGTTCCTGGCATCCGACGCGCTGGCCGTGGCCGGCACCGCCAACCGTATCATCTACCTGGAAGAGGGCGACGTGGTGGAGATCACCCGCGAGGGCGCCACCATCCGCGATGTGCACGACCACCTGGTCGAGCGCGAAGTGCGCGTGGTCGAAACCCACGCCGCGGCGGTCGAGCTCGGGCCATACCGCCACTTCATGCAGAAGGAGATCTTCGAGCAGCCGCGCGCGCTCGGCGACACGCTGGAAGGCATCGACGCCATCACGCCGGACCTGTTCGGCGAGCGGGCACAAAGCGTGTTCAGCGAGATCGACAGCGTGCTGATCCTGGCCTGCGGCACCAGCTACTACTCCGGCTGCACCGCCAAGTACTGGCTCGAATCCATCGCCAGGATCCCGACCCAGGTCGAGGTGGCCAGCGAATACCGCTATCGCGAGACCGTGCCCAATCCGCGCGCGCTGGTGGTGGTGATCTCGCAGTCCGGCGAAACCGCCGACACCATGGCCGCGCTGCGCCATGCCAAGTCGCTCGGCCACGCCCACACGCTCGCGGTGTGCAACGTTGCCACCAGCGCCATGGTGCGCGAGACGGAGCTGCGCTTCCTGACCCGCGCCGGCACCGAGATCGGCGTGGCCTCGACCAAGGCCTTCACCACCCAGCTCGCCGCGCTGTACATGCTGACCATCGCGCTGGCCAAGGTGCGCGGCAAGATCACGCCCGAGGCCGAGGCCGCCGCGCTCACCAACCTGCGCCACCTGCCGGTCGCGCTGCATGGCGTGCTGGCGCTGGAGCCGCAGATCATCGCCTGGTCGGAAGACTTCGCCCGCCGCGAGAATGCGCTGTTCCTGGGCCGTGGCCTGCATTACCCGATCGCCCTCGAAGGCGCGCTCAAGCTCAAGGAAATCTCCTATATCCACGCGGAAGCCTATCCCGCCGGCGAACTCAAGCACGGCCCGCTGGCGCTGGTGACCGAGGCCATGCCGGTAGTCACGGTGGCGCCCAACGACGCCCTGCTCGAGAAGCTCAAGTCCAATATCCAGGAAGTGCGCGCCCGCGGCGGCCGGCTCTATGTGTTCGCCGACAGCGACACCCATATCCAGTCCACCGACGGCATCCAGGTGATCCGCCTGCCGGAGCACTACGGCGACCTCTCGCCGATCCTGCACACGGTGCCGCTGCAGTTGCTGGCCTATCATACGGCCTGCGCACGCGGCACGGACGTGGACAAGCCGCGCAATCTGGCGAAGTCGGTCACGGTCGAGTAAGGTGGGCCGCCGGGGAGGCCCGGCGGCTGGCACGGCCGGCCGGGTTGTACGCGTTGGCATGATGGCTGGAAGCGCGGCGCGCAACAGCGGCCGAGGGCGGGCCATCCCGTCTGCCGCCCTGCCGACGCGGGCCGGCCTGGCTTGCTGCAATCCTCATCAGGCAATCGTCATCTGTCCCACTTTCCTTTCCCGCGTTCCCGTACGTCCTGCAGTAGCCGGCCGCGCCGCAGCGGCTGGCGCGATGGCGAACGTCTGGTGAGCGCGCCGCCGGAGACGGTCGCGTGACACCCACAGCCCGGCGCCGGGCCCTGGGACGCTGCGCCGCCGCGCGGCTTGCATGGCTTTTCCTGATCCTGTTTTCCCTGCCGGCTGTCAGGGCCTGGGCCGCCGATACGGACCCGTTGCTGCTGCAGGCGCCCGACGCGGCATGGCTGCGCGATCCCGGTGGGCGCATGACGGTGGAGCAGGCGGCGGCGCGCGCCGCCAGCTTCCAGCCGCTGCAGCGTGGACTGAGCGCAGGCTTTACGCGCGACGCCTACTGGTTCCGCGTGGTGCTGCCGGCCGCCGCGCAAGGTGGCGAACGCTGGCTGGAGGTGCCGCCCGGCGTGCTGGACGACGTGCGCCTCTACGAGCCCCGGGCGGATGGCGGCTGGTCCGAGCGGCGCAGCGGCAATGCGGTGCCTTTCGATCTGCGCGAAGCGCCCTATCGCGCGGCGAGCTTCCGCCTTGCGCAGGCGCGCCAGGGCGAGGTCCTGTATCTGCGCGTCCAGAGCGCCAGGACCATGGCGGTGATGCTCTACCTTTGGCACGGCCCGGCCCTGCAGGCGGCCAACGAGAGGGAGAACGTCGGCTATGGCCTCTACCTGGGCTTCATGCTGACGGTGGTGCTGTTCAATCTCGCGGGCTGGCTGGCGACCCGGCGCAGTCTCTATGGCTTGTTCGCGTTGTTCGTGCTGGCCGCGACCACGCGCTGGTTTGCTGCCGACGGGCTGGCCGGCCAGTTCCTGTTCCCGCACGACACGGCGACGACATTGCTGTTTACCAACGTGCTGCTGGGCGTCCATTTCTTCTGCGTCAGCCTGTTCCAGTCCCGGCTGCTGCAGTTCCGGGAGTATTTCCCGTTCCTGTATCGCTACGCCCAGTTCATCATGCTGATGGGCGTGCTGGTCGTCGTCGCGTCTTTCACCGGCCACTTCGGCGCCTTTGCAACGGTGCTCTATGCCGCTGGGCTGCTGGGACACGCCTTGTCGATACCCGCCTACCTGCGCCAGTGGCGAAGCGGCAGTTTCTCCGGCCGGCTGACCGCGGCCGCCTTTATCGTCTCCGGCCGGCTGACCGCGGCCGGCTTCATCCTTTACTGCCTCAGCATCCTGCCCAGCATCCTGGGCACGCTCGGACTGATCCGGCTCGATCCCGCCGCCCTGCAGGCCGCCCACCTCGTCGACCTGCCGCTGGTGCTGATCCTGCACCTGAGCATCGTGCTGCAGGTGCGCGATGCCGAACGCACCAGCGGCGAGGCCCAACGGCAGGCCAGCGACGCCCTGGCGTCTTCCCTGCGCGAGCGGGCCGCGCGCGAAGAGCAAAGCCGGCTGCTGGCCATGATGACGCACGAGGTGCGCACGCCCGTGGCCGTGATCGATGCCGCCAATTACAGTTTGCGTCTGCTGGATGAGTCCGGCGCCGATCGCGGCCAGCGGGGCAGCCGCTACGAGAGTATCCAGCTCGCCGTGCGGCGCCTGAAGTCGCTGATGGAGCTGGCCGAGGCCCGCGAGCGGCTGATGCCTGACGGGCACCGGATCGAGGCGGCGCCACTGGACCTGGCCGATCTCAGCCGCGAGGTGCTGGCCACGGTCGAGCCGCAGGTCGCCGAGCGCGTCGTGCTCGAGGTCGATGCCCCGCTGCCCCGGCACGAGGGCGAAGCCCGCCTGCTGTATTTCGTCCTGCTCAACCTGCTCGACAACGCGGTCAAGTACGCGAAGCCGGCGACGCCGATCCGGATAGGGATCGCACCGGGCCCCAACGAGGGCCGGCGCGGCGTGGTCTGGCGCATCAGCGACAGCGGCCCGGGTGTGCCCGAAGGCAAGGAAGAGGCGATCTTCGAACGGTTTCTCCGTCTCGACGGCGCGGCGGACCAGCCGGGGCTGGGGCTGGGATTGCCGCTGGCGCGCAAGATCGTCGAGCAGCATGCCGGCCGCCTGTGGTGCGATACCCGCAGGCGTGACGGCGCCAGCTTCGTGGTCTGGCTGCCGGAGGCATCATGACGATCTCGCCTGGGGCGTCCCGGCTCCCGATCGCACTGGTCGAAGACAACGAGCGGCTGCGCACGGAACTGGCCTTCCACCTGACCTATGCGGGCTATGCGGTGACCGGGCTGGCCGACGGTGCCGCGCTCGACGCCCACCTGGCCGGCCAGCCATGCCGGCTGGTGATCCTCGATCTGGGCCTGCCTGGCGAGGATGGGCTTTCCATTTGCGAGCGGCTGCGCCAGTCCCGGCCCGAGCTGGGCATCGTCATGCTCACGGCGCGCGGCATGGCGCCCGACCGCCTGGCCGGGCTGCGCCGCGGCGCCGATGCCTATCTTGTCAAGCCGGCGCCGGCGGAGGAACTGCTGGCGGTCATCGCCAACCTGCTGCGACGGCTGGGTCCCGCTCCTGCCGCCGCGGGCGTCGCGCTTCCGTCCCTGGCGCCGGCCGCGTGCTGGCGCCTCGATGCGCGGCGTCTCACGGCGACGACGCCGGAGGGCAAGGCGCTGATGCTCACCCGCATCGAGAGCCAGTTGCTGCAGGCGCTGCTGCGCAGCGCCCCGGATC
Organism: Cupriavidus basilensis; assembly: GCF_029335485.1. Classification (GTDB taxonomy): domain Bacteria; phylum Pseudomonadota; class Gammaproteobacteria; order Burkholderiales; family Burkholderiaceae; genus Cupriavidus; species Cupriavidus basilensis_E. The sequence goes on along the minus strand of NZ_JARJLM010000661.1, from coordinate 22,626 downwards.
CGGCCGGGCGGCGGCAACTGGTCGAGGCACTGGGCGGCAGCTATTTCGATTTCGACGAACACCGGCTGGAAGTCGCCATCAGCCGGCTGCGCGGCAAGCTGGCGCAAGCCTGGCCGCACGGCCAGGCCATTCGCACCGTGCGCGGCGTTGGCTACATGCTGCTGCAGCGCTGGCAGGAACAGGCCGTCGCTTAGGCATCGCCAGCGGCGCGGCCGCTTGTGAGCATCTGTGAGCTTTGCCGCCGCGGAACTTTGTATCCTCACGCCCGGGCGGGTGCTGTCCCGCCGGGATACAACGAAGCGAAGCGTGAGGTGCAGATGAGACAGGGCGAACTATTGGGAAGAGTGGTCGCTGGGGCGGTGTTGCGCATTTCCCGTGACCCATGGGGCAAGCTTCTGCCAGGCGTGAACCTGGTCGACCAGGCATCGCAGTGCGAGATTGCGTTCGTCCATGGCTGGCAGATCCGCAAGATGCTGGATTCGGGCCTGCTGGAGTACGACGGGGATACGCTGGAGGATTCCAGCCTGCTGCGCCCGACGGTCGCCGGGCTCGCTACCGGCAATGCCTGGCATCGCGCCAGGACGCGCAGCGAGACGGGAGGGCATGCGCGGGTTCACGCATCCGGCCTGAACCCGCCCTGGCCTGGCACTGGCTCGTCACGCCGGGCCGGCGGCGTCCTCGCCGGCCTGGCGCCGCTGCAGGAAGGCGGCTTCCGCCGGGGATAGCGGCACGTCGAGAAAGCGCTCCGGGATCTCCCACACGATCAGCGGCGGCAGCGTCTTGCCGCGGCCGCCGCTGGCCGGGCAGGCGCTCATGCCGGCAAAGAATCCGCCGCCCCCGCCAACGCGAGCGGAGACCGGCAACGCAGATCAGGCGCCGTCAGCAGTCCGGAGGACGCCACGGTGCCCGTCAGGCCAGCATGCGCGCGGCATGGATGCGCGGCAGCCTGGCCCGCCACGGCAGCGCCTCCTCGAGCGCCGCGGCGACCTGGAGCAGCGTTGCCTCGTCGCACATCGGCGCGGCGAATTGCACGCCCAGCGGCAGTTCGCCGGACCGGCCAAGCGGCAGCGAGATGGCCGGCGTGCCGGTGACGTTGAACAGCGGCGTGAAGGGGCAGTAGTCGAATACCTTGTCGCACCAGCCACGCGCATCGAGCGAAGGGTCATCCTGGTCGAGCAGGCCGAGCGGAGCGGTAGGCACGCGCGTGACGGGAGTCACCAGCAGGTCGTAGCGGGTAAAGAAGCGGCCGACCGCGCGCGCGACCGTATTCATGTCGGCCAGGGCCAGTTCGAGGTCGAGCGCCTTCAGCGCCAGCCCGTGCTCGATGCAGGCGCGTGTGCAGGCCTCCACGCCGCTGCCGTCATAGGGCCGGCCTATCCATTGGCCGGCCCCCAGCGCGCTGGCCGCCAGAAAGGAAGTCCAGGCCGTCATATTGGCGCGGGCGAAGGACTCGGCGCAGTACTCCGGGCTGGCGAACTCGACCTGGTGCCCCATCGCCTCCAGCGCCTGCGCCGCGGTCTGCACCGCGGCAATGCAGTCCGCATGGGTTTCGCCGGCGCCGGGGAAGCGGGTCGAGACGGCCACGCGCAGGCGCCGTGGCGGCGTTGCCGTGACGCTGGCATAGCGCTGGGCGGGGCGTTCGATATGGAATACCGCGCCGGTGTCCGGCCCTTCGACGGCGTCGAGGATGGCCGCGCAGTCGCGCACGCTGCGGGTCAATACGAACTCGGCGCCCAGGCCGAGCAGCGGCATGCCGTGGTCCGGCCCGGCCGGCGTGCGCCCGCGCGATGGCTTGAGTCCGACCAGCCCGCAGGCGGCGGCCGGGATGCGGATGGAGCCGCCACCGTCGTTGGCGTGCGCCACCGGCACGATGCCGGCCGCCACCGCTGCCGCCGCGCCGCCACTGGAGCCGCCGGGACTGTGCTGCGGTTGCCACGGGTTGCGGGTCGGGCCGTGCAGCCGGCATTCGGTGCTGGCATTGAAGCCGAACTCCGGCGTGGTGGTGCGGCCGAAGGTGGCAAAGCCGGCGCGCCGGAACCGTGCCATCAGTTCCGTATCGGCCTGCGGCACGATGCGCCCGGCCGTCATCCGCGAGCCGTTGTCGCAAGGCACGCCGCGCGCATGGAGCACCAGGTCCTTGAGCAGGAACGGCACCCCGGCGAACGGGCCGTCGGGCGCATAATCCAGCGGCGCGGCAAAGGTATCGATCAACGCGTTCAGCTGCGGGTTGATGCTGGCCGCGGCGGCGCGCGCAGCCGCCATTGCCTCGTCGGGGGATAGGCGCCGCGCGCGGATCTCCTGCGCGAGTCCGGTGGCGTCGTAGCTCGCATATTCGGCGATGTTCATCTGGTGTCGTCTCCTGTCCGGGCGGAGTCACGATCGGCTCCGCGGCGCCAGCCGTGGCTGGCGGTACAGGCATTTGAACAGCGGGGTGGCGCGGTGGAAACCGTTCAATTGCAGGACCCCCCGGGGTCCCGGCCGCGGCCACGTACCGGCTAGCCGCGCAGCCGCCCGGCCAGCGCGCCTTTGTCGCCGACCCCCAGCTTGGCGTAGGCCTGCCGGAGATGGTGGCGCACGGTGGTCGGGGCGATGCCGAGTTGCCGGGCCACGACCTTGTGGCTCAAGCCCTTGCCGAACAGCCGGGCCACGGCCAGCTCGCGCGGCGTGAGCAGGCCGGCGGCTCCGCGCGGGCACGCGCGCACCAGCACCAGGTCGCCCACCCGTTCCGCCGTCAGCCGCAGGCATGCGCCGGTGAATCCCGCGCCGCGCGCGTGCAGCAGAGGCTGGCGCGCTTCGCCCGGCAGCGTGAGCCCGTCCCATGCCCGCCATTGCAGCGCCATCCGCTCGCGGAAGGATTCGTCGGCATACTGCAGGAAGCCGTCGGCGTCGAATAGCGCGGTCGCCGTGCCGTCGCTGTCGCTGTCGCTGTCGTTGCCGCTGTCCCGCATTTCGCGCATCCGGCACAGCCGGTTCTGCTCCAGCGCTGCGGCCAGGTGGGCGATCACGCATTCCACCATCCTGAGGTCGCGTTCGGCATAGGGCTGCCGCCTTGGCTTGCGATATAGCGAGAGGTGGGTGGTGCGACGCGCCGGCGCGGCAAGGTGCGCGCCGCACAGGACATGGGCGATGCCTTGCCGCCGGCACAGCGCGCGAAGCGGCAGGCCCAGCGCCTCGCGCTGCACGGATAGCGCGACCGTCCCGCCGGGCCTGCCGGCTACCAGGCCGACCAGCGGGTCTTGTCCCTTTACCTGCTCCCAGTCGGTGACAAAGCCGGGGACCGCGTTGTCGGTATGGCTGCTATGCAGCTGCGGTCCCAGCGGCGTGAGCGTGGAGTGCCCGAGCCAGGCGCTGTCGAATTCCATATGCTCGTGCAGCAGTGCGAAGACGCGCTGCTCGAACGCGCCGATGCGCTCCGTCGCGGCAAGCCGGTAGAGCGACAGCAGCAGTCCGCTGACGCTGGCCGCCAGATGGACCTCGCTGGCCTGCGCCGAGGTGTCGCGCGTGGTGTGCGGATGCATTGTCGTCTCCTGTCCTGCCGCAGGACGTGGCGATCGTGCGTGGGCAGGGTGGCAGGCCCTGTCCCGGGCCTTAGCGTTGTCTTTGTCCAAGGCTTCAGGATACCAGTCCATACGCAGCGCCGGCGGCCCCGGCGCGATCTGCGCCGGGGCCTTAGAATCGTGCTCAAGCCAAACAGGAGACGAAACGTGCTGTGGAAATCGCCCCCCTCCCTGGAGACGCTCCAGGCTCGCCACAAAGACACCGCCGTCGAACAGCTGGGCATTGTGTTCACGGAAATCGGCGACACCTCGCTCAGCGCCCGCATGCCGGTGGACCGCCGCACCGTGCAGCCGCACGGCATCCTGCATGGCGGGGCCTCGGTGCTGCTGGCGGAGACCCTGGGGAGTTGCGCCGCCAGCCTGTGCCTGGATAGCGAGGCGCAATACTGCGTGGGACTCGACATCAACGCCAACCATGTGCGCGCCGCGCGGACCGGCTTCGTGACCGGCACGGCCACGCCGATCCACATCGGCCGCACCACGCACGTGTGGGCCATCGAGATTCGCGATGACGAGGGCAAGATGGTGTGCGTCTCGCGAATCACCATGTCGATCCTGTCGCGCTGAGCAAGCGATCGCGTGCCGTGCAGGGTTTTTCATTTCCGGCTACACTGCGCCCCGCACTGTAGCGCGGACGCCGATCGAGGCGTCCCGTCAGCGGCGGGGTGGCAGAGTGGTTATGCGACGGCCTGCAAAGCCGTACACGGCGGTTCGATTCCGTTCCCCCCGCCTCCATAAGGCCCTGATTCTTCGGGGCTTTTCTTTGTCCTGGCGCTGCCATGAATGGCCGGAGGGACGATTGCCGGTGGTATCGGGCCGGCTGCCGCCCGCGGTGCGTCGTCAGTGCTCGTCCGGGATGATGATTTCCACCACCTTCCGGTCCTTGACGATACATCTCACGCTGCGCAGGCCAGCGGCCGGGTCGGCCGACCTGTAAATCCAAATCCACACCGTGTCGGCCCCTGGGGTGGTGACCGCGTCGGGCGCGCCCATGATCTGCTGCAGTTCGGCGTCGCTCATGCCCGGTTTCACGGCGCGCGCCTGGTTGAAATCAAAAGAAGCGCCGGCGCAAGCCGCGAGGACGGTGCTGGTAGCGAGTAGGGCGGCGCGGAGCCTATGTGTCATGTCCGGAAGGGTTGCGCAGTATCGGGTGGGCACGATACACGAACTTCAGATTTGCCGTGCGCCAGCGCGAACCATAAAACGCATCGCTTGTCATATCTCCGCGTTCGGCCGGGCAGGCCTCGTCAGTACCGTTTCCGGTCTCACCCGTTCCGGTCTCACCCATTTGAGTTATTCGGTGGAACAAGCGTCTTTTTTGCCGTTTTCCCGGCTGGAACAAGTCGCCCGAATCAGGTACTGTCAGGCCACCGCAGTCCATCCATGACAACCTCCGCCATCGTGCGTGGCGGGGAGATATTAGCAATGACAAGAGATCTGCGTGTCCGCGCCGCACAACCGGCCGATTGGCCGGCCATCGCGGAAGTCCTCGAACTCTGTGGCCTCGCCGGCGACGACCTCGATGCGTCGCTGGCGATGTTCCATATTGCCCTGCTCGACGGCAAGACCGTCGGTTGCGCAGGGGCCGAATCCTATGGCGAAACCATCGTGGTGCGCTCGGTGGCGGTGCTGCCGCCCTATCGCGATCGCGGCATCGCCTCCCATCTGGTTTCGGCCTTGCTGATGCGCGCCAGGGCCAACGGCTGCCGGCGCGCGGTGCTGCTTTCGGCCGATTGCCCGAACTACTTCGCCCGCTATGGTTTCTCGCTGATCTCGGCCGAGCGCTTGCCGGAGGAGGTTCGCGCCTCGCGCGAGTTCCGCCGCAACGAAGGCGCGCTGCCGCTCTGCATGTGTTGCGAGCTGCGTTAGCGCAGTGCCTGGCGGCATCCGGCCGGCGCCTGCCGCCACGCATCGCCCGCCTTGCCGTTCCTCAGTCCGCTCCGCCTTCGCGTTCCTGGTACAGCCGCGTGGCCAGTCCGGCGATCTCCTCGCCCATCGCCAGCCGCTCGCGCCAGTGCGCCGGGATCGAATCCACGCCGTAGTACGCACCTGCGATCTGGCCGCAGATGGCGGCGGTGGTGTCGGCATCGTCGCCCAGGTTGGCCGCGCGCAGCACGGCCGTCGCGAAATCCTCGCTTTGCCAGAAACACCACAGCGCGGCTTCCAGCGACGCCACCGCATAGCCGCTGCCACGGATGGCGGACTCGTCCTTGCCGCGCCATTCGCCTGCGGCAATGGCGCCGACCTTGGGCTCGCCTGGCTGGTAGCCGCTGCGGAACAGCACGGTTTCCTTGTCGGCGCCGGCCAGCGCCGCACGCAGTTGCGCGCCGAACAGCCGCGTGCTATCGACTGCCTCGGGGGCGCCGTGGGTGGTGCGCGCGCTCTCGCCGCAAAAATGGATCACGCGTGCCGGGTCCCGCCAGTAGTACATCGGCACCGGCGCCAGCCGCATCAGCGATCCGTTGCCGGCCGAGGACGGATCGGTCGAGCCGCTGAAGGGGTCGCCACTGCCACGGTAGGCCGCCAGTGCGCGGGCCACCGTGCTGCCGATATCGAAGCATTCTCCGGTGCTGCTGAGGTAGCCCAGTTCCGCCCAGTTGCAGTAGCGGTTCATCTGGTCGACGGCATGGAAGCCCTGGCGATGGAGCAGGCTGTGCGCCAGGCATAGCGCCATCGAGCAGTCGTCGGTCCAGGCGCCGGCGGGCAGGTCGAAAGGCCCGCCGCCGACCATGTCGGTCAGCGGCGCGAAGCTGCCGCGCGGGCTGAACTCCACGGTGGTGCCGAGCGCATCCCCGCTGGCCAGGCCGAGCAGGCAGCCAAGGTAGCGGTCGAGCTGGCCGGGTGTTGTCATGGTGCGACTCCTGTGCCCTCGGCGAGGGCCTACATGGTCTTGTTGAACAGCGCCAGCCGCGCCTGCGGCTTGAGCCGGTACAGCTGGGCGGGCCGGTGCTTGCCCTGGCGCACCGCGTCGGGCACCGCTTCCAGGAAGTCGAGCTCGCCCAGCCTGCGGCGGAACACGCTCTTGTCCAGGCTGCTGCCCAGCACCAGCTCATAGGTCTGCTGCAGCTCGCGCAGGGTGAAGGCGGGAGGCAGCAGATGGCAGGGCAGCGCCGAGTAGCCCGATTTGTCGCGCAGGCGCTGCGCGGCCTGCGCGGCGATGCGGTTGTGGTCGAACGGCAGGTCGGGCAGGGCGTCCACCGGCGCGAGTTCGAAGTGGTGGCGCGGGCCGGGCCCCAGCAGGCTTTCGTGCACCAGGGCGTAATAGGCGACGCTGACCGACCAGCCGCGCGGGTCGCGCACGCCGCCGCTGAAGGTGAACAATTGTTCCAGGTAAGGGGAAACCAGCCCGGTCTTCTGGCGCAGCACGCGGCCGGCCGCTGCCAGCGCGTCGCGATCCTCCCCGGGGTGGATATAGCCGCCCGGCAGGGCCGGCTGGCCGGCGTAGGGCTCGTTGTCACGCCGCAGCAGCACGGTCTTGAGCGCGCCTTCGCTCAGGGTCAGCAGCACCACGTCGACCGTGACGATGATCTGGGATTCCATCCTGTGACTCAGCTTTCCATTGTCTCTTTGTTAGGTGCAATTTAGCACTAAGACTCGGCTTCCTGGCAAGAAGATTGTGAGGGTCGACTCGATATCGGCAGAAACTCGCATTTTTCTTGCCGAGGAAAAGTGGCTGCGTGGCCGTATCGCTGGCCGCCGATTTCCTGCTCATTAAAATACTTAGTTGCAAAATAGAAATAAGTCTGCCAATATTCGGTCAACCACCCACTCAGACCGTGAGCAGCCATCATGACCGGCCGACCCATCGTGCAACTCCTGATCATCGATCCGCAGAATGATTTCTGCGACCTGCCCGGCGCAGCGTTGCCGGTGCCCGGCGCCAATGCCGACCTGACGCGCCTGGCCGCCCTGCTGGCACGCCGGGGCGATGCCATCGACGCGGTGGACGTCACGCTCGATTCCCACAGCGCCTTCGATATCGCGCATCCCGCTTGGTGGCGCGATGCCGACGGCGCGGCGCCGGCGCCGTTCACCCCGATCAGCGTGGCCGAGGTGGAGACGGGCCGCTGGCTGGCGCGGGATCCGGCGCGGCAAGCGCAAAGCCTGGCTTATGTGCGCGCGCTGGCCGAACGTGGCCGCTACCAGTTGCTGGTCTGGCCCGAGCACTGCCTGGTGGGCAGCTGGGGCCATGGCGTGCAGCAGGCGCTGGCCGGCGCGCTGGCGAACTGGAGCCGCGGCCGGCTGAGGCCGGTCGGCTATGTGGCCAAGGGCACCAATGCCGGCACCGAGCACTACTCCGCGATCCAGGCCGAGGTGCCGGACGCGGCCGATGCGGCCACCTTGCCCGACCCCCGCTGGATCGCGCGCCTGGCAGCGGCCGACACCATCCTGGTGGGCGGCGAGGCGCTCTCGCACTGCGTGGCCAGCACGGTGCGCGACCTGGCCGACCGGCTCGGCGCGGATGGCGCCGGCAAGCTGGTGCTGCTGACCGACTGCGCCAGCCCGGTGCCGGGCTTCGAAGCACAGGGGCAAGCCTTTATCGACGACATGCGCTCGCGCGGCATGCGCACCGCCACCAGCACCGGCTGGCTGGCCTGAGCGCGCAATCCGCCAATCCCACGATTTCCGCCAGAGGACACCATGACCGCCACCCCGCGCAAGCTCCCGTCCCGCTTCTCGCCCGTGATCGCGTCGCTGCTCGACACCGATCTCTACAAGTTCACGATGATGCAGGAGATCCTGCACCACCAGCCCGAGACCCAGGCCGAGTACGCCTTCAAGTGCCGCAACCAGCCTGAGCGGCCGCTGGCCGCGTTGCGCGCCGAGATCGAGGCGCAGCTCGACGCGCTGTGCGCGCTGCGCTTCACCGAGGCGGAGCTGGCTTATCTCGGCAGCCTGCGTTTTATCAAATCCGATTTCGTCGACTTCCTGCGTCTGTTCCAGTTGCAGCGGCGCTTTATCTCCGTGACGGTGCCGGCCGGTGCGCCCGACGCGCTGGAGATCCGCGTCAAGGGCCCGATGCTGCATGTGATGCTGTTCGAGATCTATGTGCTGGCCATCGTCAACGAGGTCTACTTCCGCCAGTTTCCGCAGGCTGCCGCGCTGGCGGAGGGCCGCGCGCGGCTGGGCGCCAAGCTGGCCTTGCTCAAGGACCTGGAGGCGCAGCCGGCGCAGCGCTTTCCCTTTGTCTTCTTCGACTTCGGCACGCGCCGCCGCTTCTCGCGGGACTGGCATGAAGAGGTGGTGGCCACGCTGGCGCGCGAGGCGGGCGGGCTGATGCGCGGCACCAGCAACGTGCTGCTGGCCATGCGCCACGGCCTGACGCCGATCGGCACCATGGCGCATGAATACCTGCAGGCCTTCCAGTGCTTCGGCTCGCGCCTGCGCGATTTCCAGAAGAATGCGCTGGAACACTGGGTGCGCGAGTATCGCGGCGACCTAGGCATCGCGCTGACCGACGTGGTCGGCATGGATGCCTTCCTGCGTGACTTCGACCTCTACTTCTGCAAGCTGTTCGACGGCCTGCGGCACGACTCGGGCGATCCCTTCGCCTGGGGCGAGAAGGCCATCGCGCACTACCAGGCGATGAAGATCGATCCCGCCACCAAGCAGCTGGTGTTCAGCGACGGGCTGGACCTGGAGCGTGCTTTCGCGCTGTACCGCCACTTCGCCGGACGCACGCGGGTGGGTTTCGGCATCGGCACCAACCTGTCCAACGACTGCGGACCCGAGCCGCTGCAGATCGTGATGAAGCTGGTGTCCTGCAACGGACAGCCCGTGGCCAAGGTGAGCGACAGTCCGGGCAAGGGCATGTGCGAGGACGTCCATTTCCTCAACTACCTGTCCGATGTGTTCGAGATCAAGGGAGGCTGAGCGCGCTGGCGCGCCGGCTCCGATGGAGGCAATCGAAATGACCTTGCGTATCGCAATGGCGCAGCTCGACTACAAGCTGTGCGACTTCTCCGCCAACCTGGCGCGCATCCGCGCCGCCGTGGCGCAGGCCGAGGCCGCCGGGGCTCACCTGGTGGTGTTTTCCGAACTGTGCCTGTCCGGCTATTACCCGCAGGACATGGTCGAGGAACCGGACTTCCTGGCGCGCCAGCAGCGCGCGCTCGATGCGGTGCTGGCGCTGTCCGGGCAGACCAGCGCAGCGCTGGTGATCGGTGCGGTGACGCGCAATGCGGGCGTGGGCAAGCCGCTGCACAACAGCCTGCTGGTGATCCAGGGCGGCGCGGTGACGCTGACCTATCACAAGCAACTGCTGCCCACCTACAACATCTTCGACGACCTGCGCCATTTCGAGCCCGGCCCGGCCAATCCCGCGCTGCTCGCCATCGGAGGCGTGCGGATTGGCTTCCTGGTGTGCGAGGACGCGTGGAACGACCGCGGCACGGACTACGCGCTCGACCCGGTGGGCGCGCTGGCCGCTGCTGGCGCGCAGCTGCTGGTGTGCATCAATGCCAGCCCTTCGAACGTCGGCAAGCTGGCCCAGCGCCATGCGCTGTTCGAGCGCATCGGCGCGCGCTGGAAGCTGCCCCTGGTCTACGTCAACCAGGTGGGCGCCAACGACCAGATCGTGTTCGACGGCGCGTCCTTCGCGCTCGATCCGCGCCACGGCGTCGTGCGCCAGTTGCCTTGCTTCGAGGAAGCGGTGGCCACGGTGGACTTCGACGGCGGTTTCGCGGACGCCGGCGGGCCGCTGCGCGAGCGGGTCGGCATCGAGCTCCCGGACAGCGAGTTCTACTACCGGCAGGTGGTGCTCGGCCTGCGGGACTACGCCGCCAAGATCGGCTTCGGCAAGGTGGTGATCGGCAGCTCGGGCGGCATCGACAGCGCGCTCACGCTGGCGCTGGCCGCCGATGCGCTGGGGCCGGACAACGTGGTCGCCATCACCATGCCCTCGCAGTACTCCAGCGCGGGCAGCGTGACGGACTCCGCCGCGCTGTGCCGCAACCTCGGCGTGACGCTGCTCGAGCATCCCATCGCCGGACTGGTGGCGGCATACCGCGGCGGCTTCGATACGGCCTTCGCCGCGGACCCCTCGCGGCTGACCGTGGAGAACCTGCAGGCGCGCATCCGCGGCACCATCCTGATGGCCTACTCGAACCACTTCGGCCACCTGTTGCTGACCACCGGCAACAAGTCCGAGATCTCGGTGGGCTACTGCACGCTGTACGGCGACACCAACGGCGGCCTCAACATCATCGGCGACCTCTACAAGACCGAGGTGTTCGCGCTGGCGCGCCACTACAACGCGCGGCACGGCCGCGAGCTGATCCCGCAGGCGATCATCGACAAGGCGCCCTCCGCCGAGTTGTCCGAGGGCCAGCGCGACAGCGATTCGCTGCCGCCCTACCCGGTGCTCGACGAGATCCTCAAGTTCCATATCGAGGGCGAGCGGCTGCGCCCGGCGGAGTACGACACGGCGCGCGCCTTCGTGCGGCAGTTGCAGGAGGACGGGCAACAGGTGCTGGTCGCGCGCGTGCTGGACCTGGTGGCGCGGTCCGAGTTCAAGCGCCGCCAGGCACCGCCCATCATCCGGTTGCGCAACCGCGCTTTTGGCAACGGACGGCAGATGCCGATCGCGGCGCGCTACCGCGATTGATGCGCGGGCTATCATGCATGTTTGCCGGCCAGGCCGGCCTGGCAGGTCACAAGGAATAACGAGATGCGCGACAACGAGAATGCGGACGGATCGTTCGACTACCTGGTCTACATCGGCCGCTTCGAACCCTTTCACAACGGCCACCTGGCCATGCTGCGCCAGGCGCTGACGCAGGCGCGCAGGGTGGTGGTGGTGCTGGGTTCGGCGGGCGGCGCGCGCACGGTCAAGAATCCCTTCACCGCCGCAGAGCGCCGCGAGATGATCGAGCGGGCCGTGGCGGGCTGGGATCCCGCGCGCGTCGCCGACCTGCATTTCGTGGCGGTGCGGGACTACTACGAAGGCCCGCGCTGGGCGGCTGCCGTGCGTGGCGCGGTTGCCGGTGCCCTTGCCGCGCAAGCCGGAGCGCAGGCAACGGGCGCCGCGCGCGTTGGCCTGTTCGGACATTTCAAGGACGCCTCGTCCGGCTATCTCAATGACTTTCCCGGCTGGCCGCTGGTGCCGCAGCCGAACTTCGGACAGCTCAATGCCGCCGACGTCCGCCGCCAGTGGTTCGAGCAGCAGGGCGAACTGGGCACGCTGGACAGCCTGCTGCCCGCGCCGGTCGCCGTCTTCCTGCGCGAGTTCGCCCGGCAGGAAGCGTTCGCGGTCCTGCTGGCCGAATACCGTTTCCTGGAAGACCACCGGCGCCGCTGGGCGGCGGCGCCGTATCCGCCGGTGTTCGTAACCGTGGACGCGGTGGTGCGCTGCTGCGGCCAGGTGCTGCTGATCCGGCGCGGCGGGCAGCCGGGGCGTGGCACATGGGCGTTGCCCGGCGGCTTCCTCGACCAGCATGAGCGCGTGGCCGATGCGGTCCTGCGCGAACTCGACGAGGAAACCCGCTTCGGCCTGCCCAAGGCCGCGCTGCAGCAATCGTGCCGCGACCAGGCGCTGTTCGACCACCCCGAGCGCAGCCTGCGCGGGCGCACGCTGACCCACGCCTTCTTCTTCGACCTGCCGCTGGAAGCGCTGCCGGCGGTGGCCGCCGCCGATGACGCGGCGGCCGTGCGCTGGGTGCCGCAGCAGGAACTGCTGGCGCTGGAAGGGCAGATGTTCGAGGATCACCTGCTGATCCTCGACCGCTTCCTGCACCTGTTCGGGGGCGAGGCGGCGCCCGTCCCCTTCAGTGGCTGATCATCCAGGGCCTCCCGGCCGGGTTGCCCTTGGCGGTATGCGCCGGTGCCTCCGCCAGCTTCACCTTGCCGCAGCAACCGCAGCCCGGCCCATGCCCGCTACGCGCCGATTCACGTGGCGCCGCGGCGCTGCGTTCATTGATGGCATGGGCTCGCCTCGATGCGGCCGGCATGCTCGCCAGCGCAGGCGCGGCGATCAACGCGCGCTCGGATGACTTGCCGCAGCCCGGGCAGGCGCAAGGTTCGTCGCGCCGCGCGATGGGCCGCATCACGGAGAATTCGCCACAGTCCTGGCAGCGGTAATCGTAGGTCGGCATCTGGTGGTCTCCATGCATGGATCGTGACATTGGCGGGCGCGACGGCACCCGGCGGCAAGCCGGCGTTCAGCCGATGTCCGGCGAGATCGGCAGGTCCACATCCCCGTCGATATGCTTGACCGGCCCTTGCGCGCTCGGCCGGATATCGAAGTCGAAGATCTGCGTGGGCAGCCACAGCGTGGCGCAGGCATTGGGAATATCGACCACGCCGCTGATATGCCCCTGCACCGGCGCCGTGCCGAGGATGGAGTAGGCCTGCGCGCGCGAGTACCCGAACCTGGTCATGTACTCGATGGCGTTAAGGCAGGCCTGGCGGTAGGCCACGTGCACGTCCAGGTAATGCTGCCGGCCGGCTTCATCCACCGAAATGCCTTCGAAGATCAGGTAGTCGTTGTAGTTCGGCGTGACCGGGCTGGGCTTGAAGATGGGATTCCTGATGCCGTACTTGGCCATGCCGCCCTTGATCAGCGAGACGCGCATATGCACCCAGCCGGCCATTTCGATGGCGCCGCAGAAGGTGATTTCGCCATCGCCCTGGGAGAAGTGCAGGTCGCCCACCGACAGGCCCGCGCCGTCGACGTAGACGGGGAAATACACCTTGGCGCCGCGCGACAGGTCCTTGATGTCGCAGTTGCCGCCATGCTCGCGCGGCGGCACGGTGCGTGCGCCGTGGGCGGCGGCCTGGTCGCGCGCGTCGCCCTGCAGGCGGCCCATGTGGGCGGTGGCAGCGAAGGGCGGGTTGGCCAGCGGCGGTACGCGGTCCGGCTCGGTGGCGATAAAGTCCAGCTCGCGCTTGTTCCAGGTTTCCAGCAGCGCTTTGTCCGGCAGGCAGCCGATCAGCCCGGGGTGGATCAGCCCGGCGAAGTTGACGCCGGGAATGTGCCGCGAGGAAGTGTAGAGGCCGTGGAAATCCCAGATCGATTTCTGCGCGAGCGGGAAGTGGTCGGTCAGGAAACCGCCGCCGTTCTGTTTGGAGAAGAAGCCGTTGAAGCCCCACTGGCTTTCCGCCTTGGCGCCGATGTCGAGCAGGTCCACCACCAGCAGGTCGCCGGGCTCGGCGCCTTCCACGCCGACCGGGCCGGAGAGGAAGTGCACGATGGACAGGTCGATATCGCGCACGTCGTCGGCGCAGTCGTTGTTCTTGATGAAGCCGCCGGTCCAGTCGTAGGTCTCCAGGATGAAATCGTCGCCGGGCTTGACCCAGGCGGCCATCGGGATGTCCGGGTGCCAGCGGTTGTGGACGTTGGGGTTCTCGTACGGGGATTCGGCCAGGTCGACCTTGATCAGGGTATCCGTCATGACATGCCTCCTGTGTTGGCGTGGGGTAGGTGGAGTGGTGGGTACGGCTATGGCTATACGGACAGCAGTTGCCGGATGCGCTCGAGGTCGGTGCCGTCGCGGTGCGTCTCGTGCACGAAGCGGCCGCCTTCGATCACCAGCAGGCGGTCGGCCACATCCAGCGCGAAGCTGAGCACCTGCTCGGAGAAGACGATGGTGATGTCGCGCGTGCGGCGGATCTCGTTGAGCGCGCGCGCGATGTCCTTGACGATGGACGGCTGGATGCCTTCGGTGGGTTCGTCCAGCAACAGCACCTTGGGGTTGGCCACCAGGGCGCGGGCGATCGCCAGTTGCTGCTGTTGCCCGCCGGAGAGGTTGCCGCCCTTGCGGCGGCGCATCTCGAACAGCACCGGGAACATGGCGAAGATCTCGTCCGGAATGCGGCGGCTCCCGCCTTGCTCCATGCCGGTCAGGATGTTTTCTTCCACGGTAAGGTGCGAGAAGATCATGCGGCCTTGCGGCACGTAGGCGAGGCCCGCGCGCACACGGCGATAGCTCTCGTCGTTCGCCACGTCGCGGCCGTCCACGCAGACCTGGCCGGAGCGTACCGGCAACATGCCGATCATGGCTTTGAACAGCGTCGTCTTTCCCATCCCGTTGCGGCCCATGATGGCCACCGTTTCACCCTGTGCGGCGGCGAACGATACGCCGTGCAGCGCTTCGCTCTGTCCGTAATTCACCACCACGTTGTCGACTGCGAGCATGCTGGTCTCCCTCGATTCAATGGCCGTTCAATGGCCGAGATACACGTCGATCACGCGCGGGTCGTTCTGCACCTGCTCCATCGAGCCTTCGGCGAGGATCTTGCCCTGGTGCATCACGGTGACCTTGTCGGCGATGCGCTTGACGAAATCCATGTCGTGCTCGATCACGATCACCGCACGCCCGCGGCTGATGCGCTTGAGCAGTGCCGCGGTCTGCTCGCGCTCGCGCACGCTCATGCCGGCAATGGGTTCGTCCAGCATCAGCAATTGCGGCTCCTGCATCAGCAGCATGCCGATCTCCAGCCATTGCTTCTGCCCGTGCGAGAGCTGCGCGGCCTCGCGCTCCAGCGCATCCACCAGGCCGATCTCCGCCGCCACGTCGGCCACGCGCTGGCGCACTTCGGGCGTGGTGCGGAAGGTGAGCGCGCCGAACACGCCGCGTCCGCGCGGGAACGACACGGCCAGGTTCTGGAACACGCTGAGGTTTTCGTAGATGGAGGGCGTCTGGAACTTGCGGCCCACGCCGGCACGCACGATCTGGTATTCGGGCAGGCCGGTCATTTCCCGGTTGGCGAACTTGATGCTGCCGCCGGTGGCGCGGGTCTTGCCGCAGACGAGATCGAGCAGGGTGGTCTTGCCGGCGCCGTTGGGGCCGATGATCACGCGCAGTTCGTCGCGGTCCACATACAGCGTCAGATTGTCGATGGCGCGAAAACCGTCGAAGGACACGGTCAGGTCTTCCACCGCCAGCATGAAATCGGTATTGCTCATGGTGTCTTCCTCGCTTTGGACGGGACTGCGAACCAGGCGCCAAGCGCGATGCCATGCGCGGCGCCGGGTTCGGTGCTGGGGCCGACATCGCGCGCGGTTTCGGGCGGAACGTCAGCCATGGTTTCACGCAATGCGGCCCGCAATCCCCTTGCCGGCGGGGGGCGCCGCGGCAGGCGAGGCCGCATCCGCGGCCGTTTCGCCGGGCTCCACGGGGCCACCGGCGGTGCCGCGGCGCGACATGTATCTGCCGTAGAGACCGGCCAGCCCGTCGGGGAAGGCCACCACCACGCCGATAAACAACGCCGCCATCAGGAACAGCCACAAGTCGGGGAAGCTTTCGGAGAAATACGTCTTGCCGAAGTTGACCAGCAGCGTGCCCCAGACCGCGCCCACCAGGCTCATGCGCCCGCCCACCGCGGCAAAGATCACCATTTCGATGGAGGGCACGATGCCGACGAAGGACGGCGACATAAAGCCCACCTGCAGCGTGAACAGCGCGCCGCCCACCGCGCACAGCGCCGCGGCCAGGCAGAACACGAAGACCTTGAACATCGCCACGTCGTAGCCGGAAAAGCGCACGCGGTCTTCCTTGTCGCGCATGGCAAGCAGCAGCACGCCAAGCTTGCTGCGCTGGATCCAGCGGCACATGGCGATGGCGCCGAACAGCAGGATCACGTTGGCGAAGTAGAGGGTCACCCTGGCGCTGTCGCTGCGGATATCCCAGCCCAGCATGGTCTTGAGATCGGTGATGCCGTTGACGCCGCCGGTATAGCCCTGCTGGCCGATGATCAGCACGGAGAGGATCAGCGCCACGGCCTGCGTGATGATGGCGAAGTACACCCCGCCCACGCGCCGGCGGAACATGGCAAAGCTCACGACGAAGGCGAGCGCCACCGGCACCGCGATCACGCCCGCCAGCGCGAAGGGCAGGTGGCGGAACGGCTCCCACCACCAAGGCAGCGCGGTGAGCTGGTTCCAGTCCATGAAGTCAGGAATGCCGGGCGTGGACTGGATCGCGGTGCTCCTGGCGTCGGATGCTTCGAGCTTGAGGAACATCGCCATGGCGTAGCCGCCCAGCCCGAAGAACACGCCCTGGCCGAGGCTCAGCACGCCGCCGTAGCCCCACAGCATGACCAGCCCCACAGCCACGAAGGCATAGCTCAGGTATTTGCCGAGCAGGTTGAGGCGGAACACGTCGAGCGCCAGCGGCATGACGACCAGCAGCGCCAGCGCCAGCAGCAGGTAGCCGGGGAGTTCGCCGCGCAGCAGGCGCAGGGGTGCGGGCAGGCGGCGCGCCGTCGGCGCGGTGGAAGAGGAGGAAGACATCGCAAGCTCCTGTGCTTGATGGGTGGCGGTGAAGGCGGTGGCGTCTTCAGCGGCGTACAGCCGGCGCGAACAATCCCTGGGGGCGGATCATCAGGATCGTCACGATCAGCAATAGCGTCAGCACGCGCGCCATCGAGCCGGTCAGGAAGAACTCGCTGATCGACTGCGCCTGCGCAATGCCGAAGGCCGAGGCCACCGTGCCGAGCAGGCTCGCCGCGCCGCCAAAGGTGACCACCAGGAAGGAATCGACGATATAGAGCGAGCCGCTGGTGGGACCGGTGGAGCCGATGGTGGTGAAGGCCGCCCCAGCCACGCCGGCGATGCCGCAGCCGATGGCAAAGGTGAGGCGGTCGGTGCGCCGCGTGTTGATGCCCGCCGCATTGGCCATGGCGCGGTTGAGCGTGGTGGCGCGCACGCGCAGGCCCCAGCGCGAGCGATAGAGCGCCAGCCATACCATGCCGGTGACGAACAACGTGAGCGCCATCACGAACATGCCGTTGATGGGGATATCGAGCCCCGCGGCGGGCGACCACGAGCCCATCAGCCAGTCGGGCAGGGTGGGGCTGACTTCCTTGGGGCCGAACGTGGAACGGAAGCTCTGCTGCATGCCGAGCGACAGGCCCCAGGTGGCCAGCAGCGTGTCCAGGGGCCGGCGGTACAGATGCCGGATCAGCGCCCACTCGGCCAGCCAGCCGGCGCAGAACGCCAGTGCGAAGGCGGCGCCGATGGCCAGCGGAAAGTAGAAGGGCATCCACGACGGGGCCAGCCGTTCGGTCAGGGTGGAGGCAAGGAAGATGGTGTAGGCGCCGATCGTCATGAACTCGCCGTGCGCCATATTGATCACGCCCATCTGGCCGAAGATGATGGCCAGGCCCAGCGCCATCAGCAGCAGCACCGAGAACAGGCTGAGGCCGGCAAAGCCCTGCATGAGGGTGATGTTCAGCATGTCGGACAGATTCATGTTGCGCTCCGGCATCGGGAGGAGGAGAAGGAAAGGCGCATCGGGAGCGCCGGACGAAGCCGGCAGGGTGCGCCGGCGCCGTTTGGAGCGCCCGACGGTTGTTGGGTGGTTTGGCCAGGAGCCACAACAAGCGGAGCCATTGGTTTTATCCAGCGCGACAGCATTTGCAGCGCCCACCCTCTCCCCCGGCCCCTTTCCCACAACTGGGAGGAGCAAACCAGCGGGGGATCAGCCCAAACGGAATGGCCTACTGATAGCCCTTCGGGAACGGATTCGGCGGAATCAGCGCCGGCGATTCCGCCACCACCTTGAACTGGCCGTCGAGCTGCGCCAGGCCCACCCGCGTCTTGCTCCACAGGTGGTGGTTGGGGTCCACCTTCACATAGCCTTCCGGCGCGGTCTTCAGTTCGATGCCGGGCGAGGCGGCTACCACCTTGTCGATATCGAAGCTGCCGGCTCTTTCCACCGCCGCCTTCCACAGCCACGGGCCGAGGTACGCCGCCTGCGTGACATCGCCGATCACCGACTTGCCGCCGTACTTGCTCTTGAACGCTTCGACGAAGGCCTTGTTGTTGGGGTTGTCGAGCGACTGGAAGTACTTCATGGCCGCGTAGAAGCCGGCGATGTTCTCGCCGCCGATGCCCAGTACTTCGTCTTCCGTCACGGAGATGGTCAGCAGGAACTGCTTGTCCGCGGTAATGCCCGCCGCCTTCAGCTGCTTGTAGAAGGCCACATTGGAGCCGCCCACCACGATGGCGTAGATGCAGTCCGGCTTGGCCACCTTGATCTTGTTGATCAGCGAGTTGAAGTTGGTGTGGCCCAGCGGGTAATACTCCTCGCCCACCACCTTGAGCTTCTGGAAATTCTCGATGTGCTTGCGCGCGATCTTGTTGGAGGTGCGCGGCCAGATGTAGTCCGAGCCGATCAGGAAGAAGCTCTTGGCGTTCTTCTGCCTGGCCGCCCACTCCAGGCCCCAGAGGATCTGCTGGGTGGCTTCCTGGCCGGTGTAGATCACGTTCTTCGACTGCTCCAGCCCCTCGTAGAAGGTCGGGTAGTAGAGCAGGCCGTTCTCTTTCTCGAAGATGGGCAGCACGGCCTTGCGCGAAGCGGAGGTCCAGCAGCCGAACACGGCCGCCACGCGGTCGTTGACCAGCAGCTTCTTGGACTTCTCTGCAAAGGTGGGCCAGTCGGATGCGCCGTCTTCCTTGATGACCTTGATCTTGCGGCCGAGGATGCCGCCGGCGGCATTGATCTGGTCGATCGCCAGTTGCTCGGCCTGGATCGAGCCGGTCTCCGAGATGGCCATGGTGCCGGTGGCGGAGTGCAACTGGCCCACCGTGACTTCGGTGTCGGTGACAGCGAGCCTGGTGGTGTTGGCGACCGAGGTGGGCACCGCCGCGCGCGCCTGGCCGCCGATGCCGGCCATGCCGGCGAGCGAGAGCGCGGGCAATGCGGCCAGGCCCTGCATCATGCGGCGCCGCTGGGGCGAGGCTGCGTCGGCGGCGCCGGCATCTTGGGAAGGAAGGGACCCGCTGGTTTCTTTGTCACGCATGATCGACGCTCCTTGGAGACGTGGTGAGTTGAGACGGCGTTGCTTGAATGACCCCGTGGCTGGATCATGGTGCAGTGCAGCGGCACCTTCCATACGTCATTCAACGTACGCGCGTGCGCACCCCGGCTGCGCTACGATCCCGCGCGCCGCGCCGTTGGCCCGTGGATCACCTGCCGGCGACCTTTGTGGAGGATGCTTCCTTTGCGCCCGCAGGGGCCCCGCGACACGGCACGGCTCTTGCATCAGCGCGGCACGACCCACGCGAGCACCCTCCGGAGTCCAGACCTCCCATGCCCACCGCCAGCCAGCCCGTACAGCGCATCAGCAAGATCCGGCGCGACTACAACCGCTGGGTTGCCGACGAGACCCTGGAGGACTACGCGCTGCGTTTTGCACCAAGGACGTTCCGCAAGTGGAGCGCCTTCCGGGTCGCGAATACCGCTTTTGGTGCAGTGGCCTTCCTGGCGCTGGAAGCCATCGGCGCGGCCATCACGCTCAGCTACGGCTTCACCAATGCGATGTGGGCCATCGGCGTGGTCAGCCTGGCCATCTTCCTGAGCGGGCTGCCGATCTCCTATTACGCCGCCCGCCACGGCGTGGACATGGATCTGCTGGCGCGCGGCGCCGGCTTCGGCTACCTGGGTTCCACCATCACCTCGCTGATCTACGCCAGCTTCACCTTTATCTTCTTCGCGCTCGAGGCGGCCATCATGGCGCAGGCCTTCGAGCTGCTGTTCGGCCTGCCGCGTCCGCTGGGCTACCTGCTCTCCGCGCTGGTGGTGATTCCGCTGGTGACCCACGGCGTGACGCTGATCTCCCGCATCCAGCTATGGACCCAGCCACTGTGGCTCTTGCTGCTGGCGCTGCCCTATGCGGCGATCGGGTGGCGCGAGCCGGGCCTCTACGCCGATTTCCTCTCCTTCAACGGACGCGTGGCCGAAGGCGACGGTTTTTCCTGGCATGCGTTCGGCGCGGCGGCCACCGTCGCCGCCGCATTGATCGCGCAGATCGGCGAGCAGGTGGATTTCCTGCGCTTCATGCCGGAGCTGACGCGGCGCAACCGGCTGCGCTGGTGGAGCGCGCTGATCGCGGCCGGCCCGGGCTGGATCGTGCTGGGCGCAGCCAAGATGGCGGGCGGGGCCTTTCTGGCTTTTGTGGCATTGCAGGCCGAAGTGCCGATCGCGCATGCACTGGAGCCTACCCAGATGTACCTGGCGGGCTTCGCGCGCGCCCTCGGCGCCGGGTGGCCAGGCTGGACGGCGGTGGCCCTGACCGGCCTGTTCGTGCTGCTGTCGCAGACCAAGATCAACATCACCAATGCCTACGCCGGCTCGCTGGCATGGTCGAACGTGTTCGCGCGGCTCACGCACAGCCATCCGGGCCGGGTGGTGTGGCTGGCCTTCAATGTGCTGATCGCGGTGATGCTGATGGCCATGGGCGTGTTCGAGGCGCTCGAGCAGGTGCTGGCGCTGTATGCGCATCTGGCGGTGGCGTGGGTCGGCGCCATCGTCGGCGATCTCGTCATCAGCAAGCCGCTCGGGCTGTCGCCGCGCGCCATCGAGTTCCGCCGCGCCTACCTGTTCGATATCAACCCGGCCGGGTTCGGCGGCATGATGCTGGCCTCGGCGGCGTCGCTGCTGGTGCACCTGGGTGTGTTCGGCGAGACGCTGCGTCCGGCTTCGATCGGGGCGGCGCTGCTGCTTGCCATCGCCATTCCGCCGCTGATCGCGCTGGCCACCCAGAGCCGCTACTTCATCGCGCGTGCGCCGGCGGATTTCGGGCCGCGCCACAAGGTGGTTCGCTGCACCATCTGCCGCAATCCCTTCGAGGTGGAGGATGTGGCCTCCTGCCCGGCGTATCGCGGGCCGATCTGCTCGCTGTGCTGCACGCTCGACGCGCGCTGCGGCGACCGCTGCAAGCCCGGCGCCAGCGCGCAGGAGCAGATCGTGACCGCGCTCACGCGCGTGCTGCCGGCGGGCACGCCGCCGGTGATGGCGCGCCGCATCGGCCAGTTCTGCCTGGTGCTGGCCGGCATGGTGTTCGTGTTCGGCACCTTCCTGTGGCTGTTGTACACGCAGGAGCAATTGTCAGTCGGGTCGGTCGGGCAGGGTGCGGCCACGCTGCCGCGAGCCGGGCTGTTCATCAAGATCTTCGCCGGACTGCTGCTGTTCGCCGCGGTGGCGGCGTGGTGGCTGGTGCTGGCCAATGAGAGCCGGGTGGTGGCGCAGGAGGAGTCGGAGCGGCAGAACATGCTGCTGCAAAAGGAAATCGATGCGCACCGCCATACCGATGCGCTGCTGCAAAGCGCCAAGGAAGTGGCGGAGAAGGCCAACCTGGCCAAAAGCCGCTTTATCACCGGCATGAGCCACGAGATGCGCGCCGGACTGAATTCCATCCTCGGCTATTCGCAGTTGCTGTTGCGCGCCGCCACGCTGCCCGGCGCGCTGCGCGAGGACGTGCGCACCATCGGGCGCGCCGGCGAGCATCTATCCAGCCTGGTCGACGGCCTGCTGGAACTGTCGCGCATCGAGGCCGGCAAGCTGCGCCTGGCGCAGGAGGCGGTGGCGCTGGAAGGCCTGTTCGACGATCTGGTGCGCATGTTCCGCCCGCTGGCGGCCGCGCGCGGCCTGGCGTTCCACTATCGCGTGGAAGGCATGCTGCCGTCCCATGTGCATGGCGACCCGAAGCGCCTGCGGCAGATCGTGATCAACCTGGTCAGCAACGCCATCAAGTTCACCGAGCGAGGGGCCGTCACCCTGAGCGTGCGGCACCAGCGCGAGCTGGCCACCATCTCCGTCAGCGATACCGGGCCGGGCATTGCGATCGCCGATCAGGAGCGTATCTTCGATCCCTTCGAGCGCGCCGGCGGCCACGACGACCGCGAAGGCATCGGCCTGGGGCTGGCGATCGTGCGGCTGCTGGCCGACCTGATGGGCGGCGAGATCCGCCTGCGCAGCGCGCCCGGCGCCGGCAGCGAGTTCACGGTGCGGCTGTACCTGCCGGCGGTGACGGCGCCGGTTGCGCGCCGGGCCGCCGCGCCGGGCACCCGGCTGCCGGCCGGCTCGCGGGTGCTGGTGGTGGACGACCGCGCCGCGCATCGCGCGGTGCTGCTCGGCTTCCTGGCGCCGCTGGGCCTCGTGGTACATGAAATTGGCGACGGCGCCGGGGTGCTGCCGGCGGTGCAGCGCTGGCGCCCGCAACTGGTGTTGCTCGATCTCAACCTGCCCGATGCATCGGGCTGGGACCTGTGCCGCCTGCTGCGCGCGCAGGCGCCTGCGCCGCTGGTGGTGATCGTCTCGGCCAATGCGCATGAGAATACCGAAGA
>NZ_JARJLM010000660.1 GCF_029335485.1 Cupriavidus basilensis | reverse complement strand
ACTGTCGCCACGCCCCAGGCCGGCGCCGTCTCGGCGGGCACCAAGGCGACGCTGGCCTTGCTGGAGACCACCGATCTGCACACCAATGTGCGCAGCTACGACTATTTCAAGCTGGCGGAGGACAAGTCCTTTGGCTTCGAACGCGTGGCCACCCTGATCAAGCAGGCGCGCGCCGAATTTCCCAACAACCTGCTGCTGGACAACGGCGACACCATCCAGGGCACCGCGCTGGCCGACTACCAGGCCCAGGTCAACCCGCTGAAGTGCGGCGACACGCTGGCCATGTACAAGGTGATGAACGCCGCCAGGTTCGACGGCGGCGGCATCGGCAACCACGAATTCAACTACGGCCTGGGCTACCTGAACCAGGTCACCGGCAACCGCTTCAACGTCGACGGCCTGCCCGACCCGAGCGTGCAGACGCCGTGCGCGGGCCCGGCCTTCCCGCAGGTGCTGGCCAACGTGTACAGCGTGCGCACGCGTGCTCCGCTGTTCCAGCCCTATACCATCATCACCCGCCAGATCGCCGCCACCGGCCCCGACGGCAAGACGGTCACGGTGCCGGTCAAGGTCGGCATCATCGGCTTCACGCCGCCGGCCATCATGAGCTGGGACAAGCGCTGGCTCGACGGCAAGGTCTACACGGTGGGCGTGAAGGAAGCCGCCGAGAAGTTCGTGCCGGAGATGCGCGCCAAGGGCGCCGACCTGGTAGTGGTGATCTCGCACGGCGGGCTCGACGCTTCCGCCTACTCGCCTACCATGGAGAACGGCAGCTGGCACCTGTCCAAGGTGGCCGGCGTGGATGCCATGCTGATCGGCCACTCGCACCAGGTTTTCCCGGATGCCACCAGCACGGTGGGGCAGTTCAACCTGCCGGGCGTGGACAAGGTGCGCGGCACGGTCAATGGCGTGCCTACGGTGATGGCCGACTACTGGGGCCGCCGTCTCGGCGTGATCAAGCTGCAACTGGCGCATGACGGGAACCGCTGGACGGTCGACAAGAGCGCCACCAAGGTGGAGACGCGCTCGGTGCAGAACGCCGACAAGAGCTTTGTGGCTCCAGATGCCAGCGTAGCGGCAGCGGTCGATGCGGAACACCAGGCGACCATCGCCTATGTGAAAACGCCGATCGGCACCACCGACTACCGCATGAATACCTACTTCGCCGACGTGGGCGATCCGGGTGCGATCCAGATCGTCAACCAGGCGCAGGCCGCCTACGTGAAGGATTACATCGCGGCCAACCTGCCGTCGCTGGCCTCGCTGCCGGTGCTGTCGGTATCCGCGCCGTTCAAGAGCGGCTTCGGCGGCGGCAACGACTACACCGACGTGCTGTCCGGCAACCTGGCCATCAACAATGCGGCCGATCTCTACCTCTACCCCAACACCATCTATGCGGTGAAGGTCAGCGGCAGCGACGTCAAGGCCTGGCTGGAGACCGCGGCCAAACGCTTCAACCTGATCGATCCGGCCAAGACCACCGACCAGCCACTGATCAGCGGCTTTCCCGGCTACAACTTCGACATGTTCACCACGCCCGACCTGCAGTATGAGATCGACGTGACGCAGGCCGAAGGCAGCCGCATCAAGAACCTGACCTACAAGGGCGTGCCGCTCGACGCCAGCCAGCAGTTCGTCGTCGCCACCAACAACTACCGCGCCAGCGGCGGCGGCAACTTCCCGGGCCTGGACGGCAGCAAGACGGTCTATGCCTCGCCCGACGCCAGCCGCGACGTGCTGATCGCCTACATCAAGAAGGCCGGCTCGATCACGCGGGCGGCCAACGGCGCGGCACGCAGCTGGCGCTTTACCAAGGTGGCGACGGCCGGCAAGGTGGTGTTCGCCTCGGCCCCGGACCAGCTTGCGCAGGCACAGGCTGCCGGTCTCGCCAATATCGCGCTGGTGCAGGCCAATTACGACACCACCAAGAACCTGTCGCTGTACAGCGTCGACCTTAAC
This sequence comes from Cupriavidus basilensis, assembly GCF_029335485.1. Lineage (GTDB taxonomy): Bacteria > Pseudomonadota > Gammaproteobacteria > Burkholderiales > Burkholderiaceae > Cupriavidus > Cupriavidus basilensis_E. The sequence goes on along the minus strand of NZ_JARJLM010000660.1, from coordinate 224 downwards.
CAGTAAGGCGGCCATGAGCACGTCGATCAGCACGTCAGCTAGCGCGGCAACGAAGGAAACGATGGCGCCGCCGCGCACCGCGCCGCGCCGCCGCCGCTTCCGCCTGCATCCCGTCCTGGCCGTCGCGCTGGTGGCGGTGGCGGTGGCGGCAGGCTGCGTGGGCGGCGCGTCGGCGTGGCGCGAGCATGCCAGCGCGCGCCGCGTGCAACTGGCCCAGTGGCAGA
>NZ_JARJLM010000065.1 GCF_029335485.1 Cupriavidus basilensis | reverse complement strand
TATCGATCCATCTGCCGATTGCGCCCCCCCCCAAATGGAAAACTCGCTCGCCTATTCATGCATCTGCCAACTGGAGATTGAAGGTCGAAGCTAGCGTCGAGAGGCCCGCGCCTTGTCCTGCCGCCGGCGCGGACCCGCATCACCTCAAGCCCTAGCGCGCGCCCTGCTGAATCTTCTCCTGCGCCCAGCTGACCGCCGCTCGCGCGGGCGCCTGCCCGGTCTTCTCCACGCGCTGCGCCAGCTCGAATACGCGCTCGCGGATGTGCGCCACTTCAGCCATCACCGCGGCGTCGTCGGCGCCGCCAAGGTACTCGCGGGCGCAACTGACGATGCCGCCGGCGTTGATCAGGAAGTCGGGCGCATAGAAAATGCCGCGGCGTTGCAGGGTGTCGCCTTCCTCGAGCGAGGCCAGCTGGTTGTTGGCGCCGCCGGCGACGATCTTGAACTCGCACTGCTCGGCCACCGCCGGGGTGATCACGGCACCCAGCGCGCAGGGCGCGAAGACGTCGGCGGCGACGCCGGTGATGGCCGTCGTCGATACCGCCTGTGCGCCGAACTGCTCGCGCGCCTGCTCGACCTTGGCGCCGTTGATGTCGGCCACGATGAGCCGTGCGCCGGCTTCATGCAGCCGGCGGCACAGGTCCCAGCCAACCGAGCCGAGTCCCTGCACGGCTACCGTGACGCCCTGCAGGCTGGTGCGGTCCAGCACGTAGCGTACGGCGGCTTCGATGCCGACGAACACGCCATAGGCAGTCTTGGGCGAGGGATTGCCGCCAAAGGTGCCTTCGCGCGGCATGCCGCTGATATAGCCGGTCTGCGTGCGGGCGGCGATCATGTCTTCCACCGTGGTGCCGACGTCTTCGGCGGTGATATAGCGGCCGTCCAGCGACTCCACCATGCGGCCAAAGGCGCGAAAGAGCTGGGCGCGGTCGGTTTGCGCGGCGTTGCGCAGGATGACCGCCTTGCCGCCGCCGAAGGGCAGGTCGGCCAGCGCGTTCTTGTAGGCCATGCCTTGCGACAGGCGCAGCGCGTCGGTCATGGCATCGCTTTCGGCGGGATAGGTCCAGTAGCGGCAGCCGCCGAACGCGGGGCCGAGGCTGGTGCTGTAGATGGCGATGATGGCCTGCAGGCCGGATTCGGGATCGGTGGCGAGCGTGATGCGCTCGTGGGACGGGCCTTCGCCGGTGCCGAACAGGCGGCCGGCGGCCTCTGGGGTGGTGCGTTCAGTCAAAGCGTCTTCTCCATGAAGAATGGGATTGCAAAGGGGTAGCTTCGCTTTCCGGGTGCGCCGCATCGGGTTGCAAGGCGGCGCAGTTGCAACGGTGGCCGGGGTGGCTGCCGTCGTGAAGGCCGGCCCGCCATTGTGTGGCGGCCCAGCCTCGGGTAAACGCTCGGTTTCGCGCGATCGCGGGAAACCGGTGCCGAATCTTACCGGCTAGTGACGTTGGCTGAAAAGGGCCGGCGTGCGCTTTTTACGGGCGGCCAGGCTGGCCCGGTTGTCGCATCCAGGCGCCGCAAGGCGCGTTTGCTTAACATGGCGCGGGCGCGATCGCATCGTCATGGGCTCTGCCACGCACCGGGATGCGCCTGCCGCTTGTCCTGGATCATAAAAGGCCCGGTGCCGAAACCTATACTGGAATCAGGGCCGTCCCGATACGCTCGATTTGCACGGGGAGCCTCAAGGGGGCGCCTGTCCGGCTGCCTCCTTCCTTCGCGCGCAAGGAGGAAGTCATGTTCCAGCATCTGCTGTTGCCCGTCGATGGCTCGCCGCTGTCCGAAGCCGCCTTCAAGAAGGCGCTGGGGTTTGCCCACGATATCCGTGCGCGGGTGACCGTGCTCCGTGTGATCCCGGATTTCCACGTCTATACCTACCAGGTGGAAATGCTGGGAGACACCCGCGAGCGCTTCGCGCGCGAAGCGACCAAGAGCGCCGGCGAATACCTGGCCACCCTCGCCGCCGAGGCGGACGCGGCAGACGTGTCGTGCGATACCGTCTCGCGGATTCACGACCATCCCTACGAGGTCATCATCCAGACCGCGCGGGACAAGGACTGCGACCTGATCGTCATGGCCTCGCACGGCCGGCGCGGTCTGCAAGGCATCCTGATCGGCAGCGAGACCAACAAGGTGCTGACGCACAGCACCATCCCGGTGCTGGTGTACCGCTAGCTTCCCGCCGGACCGGCGGCGTCAGGCGCGCCAGTCCAGCACCACCTTGCCGCTATTGCCCGACAGCATGGCGGCAAAGCCGGCCTCGAAGTCGGCCACGCCGAAGCGATGGGTGATCATGGGTGCCAGGTCGAGTCCGCTTTGCAGCATGGCGACCATCTTGTACCAGGTCTCGAACATCTCGCGGCCGTAGATGCCCTTGATCTCCAGGCCCTTGAATATCACCTGGTTCCAGTCGATCGCCATCTTCGACGGCGGAATGCCGAGCATGGCGATCTTGCCGCCATGGTTCATGTGCTCGAGCATGGTGGCGAAGGCGGTCGGCACGCCGGACATCTCCATGCCCACATCGAAGCCTTCCGTCATATGCAGTTGCGCGGCGACGTCCCCGAGGTGTTCATGCTGTACGTTGACCGCGCGCGTGGCGCCCATCCTGCGCGCCAGCGCCAGGCGGTAGTCGTTGACGTCGGTGATCACCACATTGCGCGCACCCACGTGGCGCGCGATGGCGGCGGCCATGATGCCGATGGGGCCGGCGCCGGTGATCAGCACATCCTCGCCCACCAGGTTGAAGGACAGCGCGGTATGCGTTGCGTTGCCGAAGGGGTCGAAGATGGCGGCGATCTCGTCCGGGATGTCATCCGGGATGCGGAAGGCATTGAAGGCCGGGATCACCAGGAACTCGGCGAAGGCGCCGGGGCGCTGCACGCCCACGCCCACCGAATTGCGGCACAGGTGGCGGCGCCCGGCGCGGCAGTTGCGGCAGAAGCCGCAGGTGATATGGCCCTCGCCGGAGACGCGGTCGCCGATGGCCAGCCCGCGCACCTCCTGCCCGATGGCGACGATCTCGCCGACGTATTCGTGGCCCACCTGCATCGGCACCGGAATCGTGTTCTGCGCCCACTCGTCCCATTTCCAGATATGGATGTCGGTGCCGCAGATGGCGGTCTGGCGGATGCGGATCATCACGTCGTTATGGCCGACTTCCGGCTCGGGCATCTCGGTCATGGTCAGGCCGGGCGCACGTTCCAGTTTGGCGAGGGCTTTCATGGGGGGCTCCTTCCTCTATCCAGGCTCAGGCGATGGCGCCGAACTGCCTGCCCACCTTGGCAAATGCCGCCACGGCGCGTTCGATCTGATCTGGTGTGTGCGCCGCGCTCATCTGCGTGCGGATGCGTGCCCGGCCTTTTGGCACCACCGGGAACGAGAACCCGATCACGTACACATGCTCGGCCAGCAAGGCGTCGGCCATGCCGGAGGCCAGCGCGGCGTCGCCCAGCATCACCGGGATGATGGGATGCTGGCCCGGCACGAGGGTGAAGCCCAGCGCCGTCATCTCGCGGCGGAAGTGCTCGCCGTTTTCGCGCACGCGGGTGCGCAGCGCGGCGCCTTCCTCGCTGGCAAGCAGGTCCAGCACCTTCAGCGTGGCCGCGCAGATGCTTGGCGCCAGTGAGTTGGAGAACAGGTAAGGGCGCGAGCGCTGCCGCAACAGCTCCACGATCTCCCGGTGCGCCGCCACGTAGCCGCCGGAGGCGCCGCCCAGCGCCTTGCCCAGCGTGCCGGTGACGATATCCACCCGGCCCTCCACCCCGCACAGCTCGGGCGTGCCGCGCCCGTGCTCGCCGATAAAGCCGACCGCGTGCGAGTCGTCCACCATCACCAGCGCGCCGTAGCGGTCCGCCAGGTCGCAGATGGATTTGAGGTCGGCGATGATGCCGTCCATGGAGAACACGCCGTCGGTGGCGATCAGCTTGAAGCGCGCGCCGGCGGCATCGGCCTCGCGCAGCCTGGTCTCCAGGTCCGCCATGTCATTGTTGCGGTAACGATAGCGCTTTGCCTTGCACAGGCGCACGCCGTCGATGATGCTGGCATGGTTCAGCTCGTCGCTGATGACGGCGTCCTGATCGTCGAGCAGCGTCTCGAAGAGCCCGCCGTTGGCGTCGAAGCAGCTCGAATACAGGATGCTGTCGCCAGTGTGCAGGAACTTGGCAAGGACTGCCTCCAGCGTCTTGTGGACCGACTGCGTGCCGCAGATGAAGCGCACCGACGCCATGCCGAAACCGTCCTGCTCCAGCCCGCGCCGGGCGGCCTCGATCAGGCGGTGGTCGTCCGCCAGGCCGAGGTAGTTGTTGGCGCAGAAATTCAGCACATGCTCGCCGCCCGCCAGCCGGATATCGGCTGCCTGGGGGCTGGCGATGACGCGCTCCGCCTTGTAGAAGCCATCGGCATGGATGGCATGCAGGGTATCGCGTAGGTGGGAGAGATAGCGGTCGCGCATGGAAAGGCCCCTGGCGTGGTGGTTGGGCGGCGTGGCTGGCGCCTGCCTCCATGGTACGGCGAAAGCGGGCGCAATAGCGGGTTGGTGGCGAGCCCGCGTTGTGTTGCGCTGCGGGAGCGGTGCGCCGCGCCGCCTCGTGCAGCGCCGGCAATGCGGTGATGCCGGGCACGCCTTGGTTCAGCGTAAACCCAATGAAATCAAGCCTTTGCCCTTTGCCTTATGGTCGGCAACTCCTATTCTTAAGAAAGGCTGCGCATGCCACCATTTCCGGCGCGCATGCCGGCCATCCGCTGGTTTGCGGAGGCGGTCATGAAAGACGATTTGAAAAGCGCACCGATCTCACCGGACTTGCCCATTGCGCGGATCCGGTATTCGCCCCGGCATGGCGCGACCGGCACCTTTACCTGCCCGGACGCGCGCCGCCGCCGCGTGCTCCAGGCCGCGACCGCGGCCGCGCTGGCCGCCGGGCTGGGGCCCTTCGTGCTCCCGCGCCGGGCCCGCGCCGCCAGACGCACCCTGAAGATCCTGCAGTGGAACCACTTCGTGCCGGGCTATGACAAGTGGTTCGACAACACCTATGTGAAAGCGTGGGGCGAGCGCAACGATACCGAGGTCATCGTCGATCACGTGGGCATCCCCGCGCTGGCCACGCGGGCCGCCGCCGAGGTGTCCGCGCAGAAGGGCCACGACCTGTTCATGTTCCTGTCGCCGGCGCCGGTGTACGAGGAGCAGGTCATCGACCACCGCGAGATCTATGAAGAATGCCAGCGCAAGCATGGCAAACCGGTGGAACTGGCGATCAAGAGCACGTATAACCCGAAGACGAAGAAATACTTCGGCTTTTCCGACAGTTTCGTGCCGGACCCGATCAATTTCCGCAAGGACCTGTGGGACGAGATCGGCATGGCACCGCCGGACAGCTGGGACGATGTGCTGAGCGCCGGCCGCCAGATCAAGCGCAAGCGCAACATACCGGTGGGCATTGGCCTGTCGGCCGAACTCGACACCGCGATGGCGATGCGGACCATCCTCTTCGCCTTCGGCGGCTCGGTCCAGGATGAGCGCCATAGCGTCGTGCTGAATTCGAAGAACACGCTGGAGGCGATCAAGTTCGTCAAGGCCCTGTACCAGGACACCATGACGCCGGAAGTGCTGGCGTGGGATCCGTCGTCCAACAACCGCGCCATGCTGGCGGGCAAGATCTCGCTTTGCCTGAACGCCATTTCCATCACGCGCGAAGGCGAGAACAAGAACATCCCGGTCACGCCCGACATCTGGCTCACCCAGGCCCTGCGCGGCCCCGTGCGACGCATCGGCATGGAGCACGTGATGGATTGCTACGTGATCTGGAAATTCGCCGAGAACATCGAGGGCGCCAAGCGGTTCCTGGCGGACTATATCGACAACTTCCGCCAGGGCTTCCTCGGCAGCGAGTTCTACAACTTCCCGTGCTTCCCGAGCACGGTGCCGGACTTGCAGAAGCTGATCGCCGAAGACCCCAAGGCCAGGCCGCACGACAAGTACAAGGTGCTGGCCAGCCTGATGAATCAGGCCACCAACGATGGCTACCCGGGCTATGCCAACGCCGCCACCGACGAGATCTTCAATACCTGGGTGCTCAACACCATGTTCGCCAAGGCCGCCACCGGTAATGAATCGCCGGAGAATGCGCTGCGCGATGCCGAAGCCGCGTGCAAGCGGATCTACGCCAAGTGGCGCGAAAAAGGGTTGGTGTGAGGCGCCCGCGCCGGGCTGGCGGCAGCGGGATGCGCGCAGGCCGATAAGCCATGGCCACGGTGGAAACCCGGTCGCTCACCAAGCGTTTCGATGGCACCAACGCCGTCGACGGCGTCGACCTCGCCGTGCGCGAAGGCGAGTTCCTGGTACTGCTGGGCCCATCGGGCTCGGGCAAGACCACCTTGCTGCGCCTGATCGCCGGGCTGGAAACGCCCAGCGCTGGGGATATCCTGGTGGGCGGCCGCGTGGTCACCGGGCTGCCGCCACGCGCGCACAATATGGCGATGGTGTTCCAGGGCTACGCGCTCTACCCGCATCTGAGCGTGGCCGGCAATATCGCCTTTCCGCTGGAGGCGCGGGGCATGCCGCGCGATGAGATCGCGCGCAAGGTGAGCTGGGCGGCGGGGCTGTTCGGCATCGACCAGCTGCTGGTGCGCAAGCCGCGCCAGCTCTCCGGCGGCGAGCGCCAGCGGGTGGCGCTGGCGCGCGCGGTGGTGCGCGATCCGGTGGCCTTCCTGCTTGACGAGCCGCTATCCAATCTCGACGCCAAGCTCCGCACTTCGGCGCGCGAGGAACTGCAGCAGCTCCAGCGCCGCCTGGCCACCACCACGATCTACGTCACGCACGACCAGATCGAGGCGTTGGCGCTGGGCGACCGCGTAGCCGTGCTGGATCACGGCCGCATGCACCAGCTCGGCACGCCGCAGCAGGTGTACGAGCAACCGGCCGATATCTTCGTGGCCACCTTCATCGGTTCGCCGCCGATGAACCTGGTGGGCAGCGATGCCGTGGTCACCGGCTTCCGGCCGGAGCATTTCCTGCCGCGCGAGGTCTATGTCAGCGATGACATGCTGGAACCATTTCCCTTCCGGGTCACCCGCATCGAGAACCTCGGTTCCGACCGGCTGGTATATGGGCTGCTGGAGCCGCCACTGCCGCCGGCCAAGGTCATCTCGCGGATTCCCTGCGTGGTGAGCTTCCCGCTCGAGACCGGTACCAGCTACCCGTTCGCGGTGCGGCGCGCGGACCTGCGCCGCTTCGACCCGCGCAGCGGCGCCAGCCTGGGCGCCGCGCCGCCGGCGGGGTCGCCATGAGCGCCCGCGTGCCCGCCGTGCTGCGGCCGCAGTCCGGGGCCTGGGGCGCGCTGGAGGGCGAGCGCTGGCTCGGCGCCGTGATGCTGGCGCCGGCGTTGATCTACATCGCGCTGCTGCTCGGCTTTCCCTTCCTGCTGTCGATCTACTACAGCTTGTCCGATGTCACGGTGGGCAGCCGGGCGCTGCACTTCGTCGGGCTGGAGAACTTCCGGCGCATCGTGCAGGACGCCACCTTCTGGCGTTCGCTGGGCAATGCGCTGGTGTTCACGCTGGTGTCGCAGGCGCTGGTGGTGGTGCTGGCCAAGATCCTGGCGCTGGCGCTGTTCCACGATTTTCGTGGCAAATGGCTGGTACGGCTGCTGATCCTGCTGCCATGGGTTGCGCCGATCTCGCTGGGTGCGATCGGCTGGCTGTGGATATTCGATCCGGTCTATAGCGTGATCAACTGGACGCTGCGCGCGCTCGGGCTGTTCGGGCCGGATACCTGGCCGGTCTGGCTGGGGCAGCCCGGCCTGGCCATGGCATCCGTGATCCTGGTGGACGTATGGCGCCTGTTGCCGCTGGCCACCGTCATCATCCTGGCCGGCCTGCACGGCATCCCGCAGGATATCCACGATGCCGCCGCCATGGACGGCGCCGGTTTCTGGCGCCACCTGTTCCGCATCAATATTCCGCTGGTGATGCCCATCATGCTGGTGGCGCTGCTGTTCGGCATCGTGTTCACGCTGACCGACATGATCATTATCTTCGTGCTGACGCGCGGCGGACCTTACGACACCACCCAGGTGCTGGCCAGCCTGGCCTTCTTCACCGGCATCCAGGGCGGCGACCTGGCCGAGGGCGCGGCGATTTCCCTGTTCCTGTTCCCGCTGCTGGTGGCGGTAGTGGCCTTGCTGCTGACCATCGCCAGCCGCACGGAGGTCACCTGAGATGCCTGCAGCCGTGCACCAATGGCGGCGCTGGGGCGCGCGCTGCGGCCACGTGGCGATTCTGGCCGCGTTCACGGTGTTCTGCGCCTTTCCTTTTGGCTGGATGCTGATCACCACCTTCAAGGACATCCACGACCTGATCAACGCGGCCAACAACCCCTTCCTGTTCAATATGCCGCCCACCCTGGACAATCTGCGCGTGCTGTTCCTTGAGACGCGGTACCTGCGCTGGCTCGGCAACACGCTGCTGGTCGGCGCGGCGGTGGTGGCCATCACCCTGCTGCTGGCGGTGCCGGCCGGCTACAGCCTGGCCCGCCTGTCCGGCCGGCGCGGGCGGCAACTGGCCATTGCCATCTTCCTGACCTACCTGATCCCGCCCACCATCCTGTTCATTCCGTTCTCGCGCATCATCGGCTCGCTTGGCCTGCAGGATTCGCTGTGGTCGCTGGTGCTGGTGTATCCGAGCTTCACCGTGCCGTTCTGTACCTGGCTGATGATGGGCTTCTTCAAGGCAGTGCCGCGCGATATCGAGGAGGCGGCCATGATGGACGGGCTAAGCCGCTTCGGCGCCTTCTTCAAGGTGGTGGTGCCGCTGTCGTCGGCCGGCATCCTGACCGTAGTCATCTTTACGCTGACCCTGGTGATGCAGGAGTTCGTCTACGCGCTCACCTTTATCACCAGTTCCTCGCAGTACACCGTGAGTGTCGGCGTACCGACCTTCCTGGTGCGCGGCGATGTCTACTTCTGGGGCTCGCTGATGGGCGCCTGCCTGGTGGTCAGCCTGCCGGTGGCGGTGCTCTACAACCTGTTCGTCGACCGCTTCGTGGCGGGCTTCACGGTGGGTGCGGTGAAGTGAGCGGGGGATGGCGGCCGCCCTGCGGATCGCCGGGAAATCGTACACGGCCGCTCACGGCCCACACGCGAGGTGCGCCAGCGCCGTGTTTTCAGCTACAATCGCGCCATGTTTCGCGCAGACCGCCCCTCCTTCTGCAGGGGAGCGTTGCTGATATTGCTGTTCGCAATGCAGCTCCTCACCCCGCTTCTGCACGGCCATCTCGGAACTCCCAAACTCCACGGCCTGCATGTGCACACAGCGCTGCCAGGTGCGGTTAATTCTTATTCTCCTTCCGCTTCCACTCCCGCCGGCCACGCCGGCAGCGCGCTGGTCGCGGTCGAGCCTCCCGAGGTCGATGTGCAGACCGCCATCGGCCCCATCGCCTTCTCCCTCCACGTGCAGGCTGCCGCCGATGTGCTGATCGGCCTGGTCTTTGCATTCCT
>NZ_JARJLM010000659.1 GCF_029335485.1 Cupriavidus basilensis | reverse complement strand
GTCGGCGGTCTGGCGCGCGTTGTGGTTGACCAGGTACTTCAGCAAGCCATCGATGCCGCCGCGCGCGACGATATCGGAGAACTGGCGGCGGTACACTTCGATCAGCCACGCGCCCATCATATTGATATCGTAGATCTTCCAGCCGTTGCCGCTGCGCTGCAGGCGGTAGTCGATCTGCATCTCGTCGCCGTTGTTGAGCACGCGCGTTTCGACCACGACATCGGTAGCGCCGCCGGCGGCCAGCGTGGGCTTGTAGCTGAACTTCACGTTCTGCTCGCGCAGTTGCGACAGCGAGACCGCGTAGCTGCGCACCAGCAAGGCCTGGAACTGCTCGTAGAGCTGCTTTTGCTGCTCGGGCGTGGCGTTGCGCCACGCGCTGCCGACCGCCAGGCGGGTGGTGCGCTCGAAATCGGTGTAGGGCAGAAACTGGCGCTCCACCACCGCCGTGATCTTGCCCAGGTCGCCGTTGCGCGTTTCGGGGTTGGATTTGATGGTGCCGATCACGCCTTCGACGGCGGCCCGCACCATGCGGTCAGGCGAGGACCTGTCCACCGTTTGCGCCTGCGCGGCGGAAATCATCGCCACCGCCGCGAGCGGGACCAGGGCCTGGAAAGCAATACCGTGTGTCTTCATGCGAATTTGGACCTGAAAATGCCAGTCGGTTCGCCGCCGGGAATGCCCGGCAGACTTGCCAAGGAAACCAATCAAAGTGCGCGGCGCGCTACGGGCGGGCGGGGCTGCGGCCCGGCCCGACAACACGCAACGAGGCAGTATAGCGTACCCGCGCGGGCGCTCGCCGCGCCCTCCAGGCCCTTGGCATCACATGACGGCGCGGCCCGGCGCCGCAACGCCATCCCGCGCCGTCCCGTTATACTCGCGGCTGCCGCTTTGCGCGCTGCCCCGCGGCCTGCTTTGTGCCCTCTACCGCGCCCCTGATTGCGCACCACATAGGTCCCCATATCGCCCATGCTGACGTCGTTGGTCATCCGCATCGTCCAATTTTCCAGCCGCCGCGCCTGGTCCGTGATCACCCTGGCGCTGTTGCTGACCGTCGTCAGCGGCGTCTATGCGGTGGGTCATTTCGCCATCAACACCGATATCAGCCGCCTGCTCCAGTCGGACCAGCCCTGGGCGCGCCGCGATGCGGCCGTCAGCGCGGCGTTTCCCCAGCGCGACCAGATGATCCTGGCCGTGGTGCAGGCGCCGGCCGGGGAATTGGCGGAAGCCGCCGCCAATGAACTGGCGGATGCGCTGAGCCACCAGGGCACGCGCTTTCGCGGCGTCAGCCAGCCCGGCGGCGGCGAGTTCTTCGAACGCAACGGCCTGCTCTTCGTCGATACCGCCAAACTGCGGGACGTCACCTCGCAACTGACGCAGGCGCGGCCCCTGCTCAATGCCCTGGCGCACGATCCCACCCTGCGCGGCCTGTCCGATACGCTGGCCACCACCCTGTCGCTGCCACTGCAGCTGGGGCAGGTGAAGCTGGGCGACATGGCCCGGCTGCTCGGCAGCAGCGCCCACGCCGTCGACCAGGTGCTGGCCGGCAAGCCGGCCGCGCTGTCCTGGGCCGGCCTGATCGACAGCAGCCCGCAGCCGGGCCCCGGCGGCCTCGCCAGCGCTTTCGTCGCGGTGAGCCCGGTGCTTGACTACGCCGACCTCCAGGCGGGAGCGAACTCGGCCGATGCCATCCGGGCCACGGCAACCAGGCTCGGCCTTGCCCAGCGCTACGGTGCCCAGGTGCGCCTGACCGGCGCCCAGGCATTGGCGGACGATGAATTTGCGTCGGTCAAGGAAGGGGCTGCCTTCAATGGCGTGCTGACGCTGGTGGTGGTGATCCTGATCCTGTGGCTGGCGCTGCGCTCCAAGCGGCTGATCCTGGCCGTGCTGGCCGCCCTCCTGGTGGGGCTGGCCATCACCGCCGCGCTGGGCCTGGCCATGGTCGGCGCGCTCAATATGATCTCGGTCGCCTTCGCCGTGCTGTTCGTGGGCCTGGGGGTCGACTTCGGCATCCAGTTCGGCGTGCGCTACCGCGCCGAGCGCCACAAACACCCGGAGATCCCTGCTGCGCTCGCCAGCGCCGCGAAAGCGGTGGGCGTGCCGCTGGCGCTGGCCGCGGCTGCCACCGCAGCGGCGTTCTTCTGCTTTCTGCCCACCGATTATCGCGGCGTGGCCGAACTGGGGCAGATCGCCGGCGTGGGCATGCTGGTGGCGTTCACCACCACCATCACGCTGCTGCCGGCGCTGATCACCGTCATGCGCCCCAAGGACGAGGCGGGACGGGTCGAGGTGCCGGGCTTCAAGTGGCTGGCGCCTGCCGACATATTCTTCGAGCGCTACCGCAAACAGGTGCTGCTGGCCACCTGCGGCCTGATCCTGGCCGGGTCCCCCTTGCTCGCGTACCTGCGCTTCGATTTCGACCCGCTCCATCTCAAGGATCCGCACTCCGAATCGATGGCCACCCTGCTCTCGCTCAAGGATGCGCCTGAGGCCGGCACCGACAACGTCAGTGTGCTGGCGCCTTCACTGACGGCCGCCACGGCTATCGCCGCCCGCCTGGCGGCGCTGCCCGAAGTCGAGCGCGCCGTCACGCTGCAAACCTTCATGCCCGACGACCAGCCGGCCCGGCTCGCCTTGATCGCAGACGCCTCGGCCAGCCTCATGCCGGTGCTGACGCAAACCGTGGCCACGCCAGCCAACGACGAGCGGCGCGTCAATTCGCTCAAGAACGCGGCACGCCAGCTCGCCCTCGCCGCCGACGAGCATCCCGGCCCGGGTGCCGCCGAAGCCGCCCACCTGGCCACCGCCCTGCGCAAGCTTGCGGCCGCCGATGCCGCCACCCGCGACCGCGCGGAGCAAGCCATCGCGCTACCGCTGCGTCTTGCGCTGGCACGCCTGCAACGTGCGCTGTCACCGCAGCCGATCACCCGCGAGACGCTGCCGCCGGTGCTGGTACGCGACTGGGTCGCGCCGGACGGCAAGGCCCTGGTCAGCGTGAGCCCGAAACTCCCCGCCGCGGCCAGGCCGGGAGAGTCCTCCAGCCGCGACAGCGATGCGCGCGACGCCGCGCTCACGCGCTTCATCGATGCCGTGCAGCGCGTCGAGCCGGACGCGGTGGGCGGCCCGATCTCGATCCGGGGCTCCGCCGACACCATCATGACGGCCTTTGCCCAGGCAGGCGTCTGGGCCGTGCTGTCGATCACCGTGTTGCTCTGGGTCACGCTGCGCCGCGTGGGCGACGTGCTGCGCACGCTGGTACCGCTGCTGGTATCCGCACTGGTCACGCTGGAGCTGTGCGTGGTGTTCGGCATCCCGCTGAATTTTGCCAATGTGATCGCCCTGCCCCTGCTGTTCGGCATCGGCGTGGCCTTCAAGATCTACTATGTCCTTGCCTGGCGCGAGGGCAAGACGCACCTGCTGCAATCCCCGCTCACCCACGCCGTGCTCTACAGCGCAGCCACCACCGCCACCGCCTTCGGCAGCCTGTGGCTGTCCCAGCATCCGGGCACGGCCAGCATGGGCAAGCTGCTAGCACTGGCACTGGCATGCACGCTGGTCGGTGCCGTATTCTTCCAGCCGATCCTGATGGGACGGCCGCGCGCGCGGTCGGTACCCGCGACAGGACGA